>CAKPYT010000040.1 GCA_934203075.1 uncultured Clostridia bacterium
GAGCAAAGCCTTTTGATTGAAGGAGAACTGCCGCAGGGAGTCACCGTGACCTATCAGAACAACAAGGCAACCGATGTGGGAGAGTATACGGCAACGGCGGTACTTTCCGGCGAGGGGTACGTTACGAAAACGCTGCATGCAACGCTGTATATCAAGGGAAAAGAGATTACCGGCGTGACGTTTACGGATAAAACAGTAACTTATAACGGTTCGGAGCAAAGCCTTTTGATTGAAGGAGAACTGCCGCAGGGAGTCACCGTGACCTATCAGAACAACAAGGCAACCGATGTGGGAGAGTATACGGCAACGGCCACTCTTTCCGGCACGGGATATCAAACGCTGACGTTACGAGCAACATTAATTATTAAAAAAATTGAGATTACGGGCGTCACCTTTGAAAGCACTGTTTTTGATTACGATGGCTATCAGCATGAAGTTCTCGTGCGCGGGGAGATTCCGCAAGGGGTAGAAGTCGTTTTGACGAATGATAAAGCCACGGACGCAGGAGAATATGAAGCCACGGCCGTGTTGCAAGGGAAAAATTATCTCACCAAAACCATGCGTGCCACGCTTACTATTCGTCCGGCCGAAATGAACGTCTCTTTAAGCGATAAAACGGTAGAGTACGATACACAGCCGAAGAGCTTGGCGCTTACGGGAACGTTGCCGGTGGGGGCAATCGTAACGATTACCTATAACGGCGAGGCCGTTTCGGAAGTGACGGAAGTAGGCGAATACTGGGTGGTTATGGAAATACGTTGCAAAAACTATGTGACTAAAACGCTGAATGCAAAGTTGACCATCAAGGGGTCGGAAGAGGCTTTGGCGAGCACGGTTTTTCAGGGAAAGGTTTACTTTCAGAACAATTTGGATTCGAACGCTTTGTATTGCTATTCCAACGGACAATTGCAAAAAATAGGGAATGACGTTGCTGTTGCATTTGCGGAAGCTGGCAATACGTTGTACTACATCAAAAGAGGGTTGCTTTCTTCTGCAATTTGTAAATTGACGACGGACGGACCGGAGGTTCTTCTTAGCGGGGTGCAGGCAAAGTACTTAGTATCGGACGGAACGTTCCTGTATTTCGGCGTTGGGAATCTTGTGGATTCTAAGGCGCAAAACGGAGTTTATCGTTTTCAGCCGGGAAGCAACGAGGATCCGGTTCGTTTGGTGCAGGCGAAAGTGAAGGGGATGGTGTACTGCAACGGTTCGATTTGGTTCATTAACGGGGATGACGGCGATAAGTTGTACCGAGCAGACCCAAACGGTAGTGCTACCGCACAAGTGGTGACGGAGCAAAAAGTGACGGAAGTCGTTTCCGACGGAAATGTTTTGTACTATAATAAGGGGAATCTGCTTGGCCGGGGAATATACCGGTATAGTCCTTCCACACAAGAAGAGTATTGCCTCTCGATAGATAATGGAGCGTATCTGACGTGTCTGGAAGAATACGTTTATTATATCAATCAAGATTTACTTACTTCTACGATATTCGGCAAAAATATTTGCAAAACTTTGGCGAACGTGATGAGCGATTCTTCTCTGTCCGGCGAGCAGTTGATTTCCGCCGAAAATAATGGATTCTCCTCGTTGACGACGGATGGGACCTATTTGTATTACTATAAGTTGAATGATAAGCATTTGTATCGTGCGGCGAAGAACGGAGAAGACGAAACGGATCTGATGCAAGGGTTTGTTGCCCCGGACAACGCCTCGCTCACTGTGAACAACTTCCAACACACGCAAGAGCACCAGGGTGAAATTTATTTTATCAACTCGAGGGACGGCAACAGTTTGTGGAAATATCAGCCGCAAACGGGGGTAAAAGTATGCGTCGTGGCAGGAGCCGTATCGGATTTCGGCTTTTACGGAAACGATTTGTATTATTCCGGCTATGTTCTGACAAACTTTGCGTTGTGGAAGGTCGATCTGAGAGACGGTGAAACGGAAAAAGTCCTTTCCAACCGTGCGGATCGATTGCTGATTGATCACAATACGTTATACTATATTAAAGTCGGGTCTGCTTATAACGAGCATCTGATGAAACTGGATCTTTCCACTCTGTCCGTAGGGGAAATAAAACCGGAGGGAACTCTGTTAAGTAAAGACCCGAATCTGCACGTCAGCTGTTTGCAAAAGGTGGGGGATCGCCTGTATTATTGCTCGAATAAGTTGATTGGAGGCAGAAAACTTTGCTATTATGATTTGACAACACAAGAGGTTAAAGAATCCTCCATAAAAGCGGAAATGTTTGTTTCCGACGGAACCTATTTGTATTACTACGATTCTTCCGCAAAAGCGCTGAAGCGTTGCGCGCTGGATTTTGCTTCTGTTGAAACCATCAAACCCAGCATGGAAATCAACGAATTGATGTATGAGAGCGGGAAATTGTTCTTCAGTTGTACGGGAGAGTTCGCTGGCATTTATTCTTACGACATAACAACCAAACAAGTTAAGCAACTGCATAACGTTGCCGCCAGCGGCATGCTGCTTGCAGGGGAGAGGTTGTATTTCAACCAGTCTTCGTCAGCTTATCAAAACTGTTACCCGCTTAGAGCAACGGGATCGGACGGTAAGTTCTGCTTTGTTCGGCTGGACGGAACCGGTTTTCAGGTTGTGGCAAAATAAGGGCAACAAGCCCACTCCCTTAAAAGTAAAAGCTCCGCTTCGGCGGGGCTTTTGTTGCATCTGGGGCACGGTTTATTTTTTGTCTTGTGTGAGGCCTCGCAATGTTTGCGTAATCGAAAAGGGAGGGAAAGGGAGAATATCAAAAAAAAGAAAAGCACAAAAGAGTGCTTTTCCGAAAGAAATGTGGTATGCTAAAAGGGAGAATCAGGTCAGGCTCCAATCGATCGGGGTTGTGAACCGAGAAAGGAACTCGTTGGTTTTGGTAAAGTGCCCGCAGCCGAAGAACCCTTGATAGGCGCTTAACGGGCTGGGGTGAACGCTTTCCAGAACCAGGTGTTTCGGGTTGGTGATCAATGCTTTTTTGCTTCTGGCATTGGCGCCCCAAAGCAGAAAAACTACCGGGGAATCCTTTTCGTTCAACAGGGCGATGATGCGATCCGTTAAAATTTCCCAGCCTTTGCCCTTGTGAGAGTTGGCACGATGCGCTTGCACGGTCAGCACGGTGTTCAGCAGTAACACCCCTTGTTCCGCCCAATGCATCAGATAGCCGTAGTCCGGGGGAAAGGTCAGTCCCGTTTCCTGAGATATTTCGCGAAAAATGTTTTGTAAACTGGGTGGCGGGGGAGTGCCCGGTTGCACCGAAAAGCACATGCCGTGCGCCTGATGCGGTTCGTGATAGGGGTCCTGCCCCAAAATCACGACCTTCACGTCACGATAAGCCGTGGAGCGCAGAGCATTGAAAATATCCTGTGCGGCGGGGTAAACCGTCACGGTGCGATATTGCTGTACTAAAAACTTGCGCAGTTGAAGGTAGTAGGGCTTTTCGAATTCCTCTGTCAGCAATGCGTCCCAATCGTTTCCGATGTGTACCATATCAGCGCAGCACGATGGAGTGCGAAACAGGGCAAACGGTATCGCCTTCGCCCAGAATGAGGGAAGAGCCGTGGTGATATTCCCCAACCAATCCGTTGACGCGAACGTTAAAATCCGTAACGTCCGTAACGGAGAGCATCGTGTATTTGCCCGGTTTTAATTCTTTGCCGGCAGTATAGGTCACGTTTTTCGAAAGGATGATGTCGTGTTCCGTAAAAGTGGCGTTCGCGGCACCCGTTTCGTCAAAAGCGGCAGAACTTGCGGAATAGCGTACTTCTTTTTGCTCGATCACGCCGGTTTGCGCCTGCTTTTCGGATTCCTTTCTGTGTTTGCGTTTCTTTGCACGCAGAACGTTTTCCAGAACGACAACCAGAATTAAAACGACAATCGCGGCAACGGCAATATAGAGAATTTGCTGTTGCGTCAATGCTAAAAGAAAAGACATAGAAACCTCCGGTTTTATTTGCCCGTGCAGCAAACCTGCTCCGGACGGGCAAAAATGCGAAAACACAAACAAAAGCATGCGTTTCGATGATATTATAACATCGAATGCGCATAATGTAAACGAGGAAAAGAATTTTTCGAAGGACGATGAAACAAAAAGACGCAAAAAAACAGATTCCGTGGAAGAGAATCGCCCAGATTGCACTGTTTGTTTTGCCCATTGCGGTGGGTGTTTTAACGCTGTTTTCTTTGCCGAGTGCGGAAATTCCTTTTTCCGAAGCCGTTCGCAGGGCGCATCCGTTCTGGTTCGCCTGGTCTTTTCTGTTGTGCGTCATCGGTGTTGCCGCAGAGGCCTTGCGGTTGTGGGCATTGGGCGGCAAAACCGTAAAGTACACGTTCTGCGTGCGCTCCGTGCTGACGGGTAAGTTTTATGATTGCATCACGCCGTATGCCGTCGGCGGGCAGCCGGCGCAAATGGTGTTGCTTGCAAAACGCATTCCTCCGGCAAACGCAACGGCCTTGCCTACCGTCACGTATTTGCTGCAAACGGGCACGGGCATTCTCGGGGCTACGCTTCTGTTTTTGCTGAACGCCCCGGTGCTGGAGCGTGCGGGCGGCGTGGTAGTGGCAGGCGCAAGAGTCGGGCTTTTGATCAACAGCATTTTGCCTGTCATCGTGTTATGCATTGCGTTTGCACCTTTCTTGGTGGAAAAAATTACAGACGCCGTGCTGAAACTGCTTGGCCGCTGGAAATGGATTAAAAACGCACCGGTACTGCGCGAAAAGGCGCAGAACGGGATTCGTCGCTATAAAGAAGCGCTTGCCTGGATGGGCGGCAACTTCAAAACGGTAGTGCTTGCCATCGTGTGCAGTATCGTCGCGTTTGTTGCCTATGCGTCGCTGCCCTATTTTGTGCTGGTTGCCTTCGGCATGCAGCCGAATGCGGCAACGTATCAGGATTGTATCACGCTGTATTGCGTTTTGACTTATGCCGCGGCATGCATTCCGTCTCCGGGCGGGGCCGGCATTGCGGAAGCCGCGTTTGTCGGGTTGTTCGGAGGATACCTCACGCAGGAGGTTTTGTTGTGGGCGGTCATCGTGTGGCGCGTTTTGATCTACTACGGGTTTGTCGTCATCGGCATGACGCTGCAGGGCTCGGTGTTCCTGAAGAGAACGGTTCCTGCTCCTGCGCAGGCGCCTGCTCCCGCAGAAGAATCTGCAGAGCCGGAGCCGAAGGACGAAACGCAATAAATCCGGCGGAGCGGAAGAAGGTTCGGTTCGGCGGCATCCGTAACAGCGGCTGCGAAAGAGCGCTGCACCATAGCGAAGAGATTTTTCGGACGGCTGCGTTTTTTTGGTAAAAAACGCGGCCGTGTTCTTTTTGCCGCAAGAGTTTCCGATACGGCAAAAGAAGCAGAAGGGCGTGCAAAAACGAATCGTTTGTTTAGGACAAGCGAAGAGAAACGAACGGAAAAAGAAAACAAAAAGCGTAACTTGCGTTACGCTTTTTTTTGTTTTTCTCTTTTGTGAAACGGTTCAGAACAACCCGCCGATCGAACCGTCTTTGTGCAGTTCCATATGATCGCTTGCCGGAACTTTCGGCAGACCGGGCATCAGCATCACGTCGCCGCTGATAGCAACGATAAAGCCGCTGCCGTTGCGCAATTGAATTTCCCGCACGTTCAGCGTGAAGCCTTCGGGGCGGCCGAGCAGCGCGGCGTTGTCCGACAGGCTGTACTGCGTTTTTGCCACGATCACGGGCAAATTGCCGTAGCCGAGTTTGTTGATGCGGTCGATTTCCTGTTTTGCGGTTGCCGCAAAGGAGACGCCTTTGGCTCCGTAAATCTTGGTTGCGATTTTAGTGATTTTTTCTTCGATCGAATCTTCCGGTTCGTAGGTGTAGTGAATTTGCGGTTTTTCGTTCGCTTCTGCCAGACGAATCACTTCGTCCGCCAGTTCCAGTGCGCCATAGCCGCCCTTTGCCCACACCTGTACGGGCACGACGTTTACGCCCGCTTCTTTGCAGGCCTTCTGAATCACGTCGATTTCTGCCGGGGTGTCGGTGACGAATTGGTTAATGGCAACCACAGCAGGCAAACGGAAGTTTTGCGTCACGTTTTCGATGTGTTTCATCAGGTTGCATACGCCCGCCTGCACCGCCGCAACGTTTTCGGTTTTCAAATCCGCTTTGTTGGCACCGCCGTGCAGTTTCATGGCGCGCACGGTCGTCACGATGACAACGGCATTGGGGGCAATGCCCGCTACGCGGCATTTTACGTCCAGGAATTTTTCTGCGCCCAGGTCCGCACCGAAGCCGGCTTCCGTCACGGTGTAATCCGCAAAGTGCATTGCCGTTTTGGTGGCGACGACACTGTTGCAGCCGTGTGCGATGTTGGCAAACGGTCCGCCGTGAATCAGCGCCGGGCTGCCCATCAGCGTTTGCACCAGGTTCGGTTTCATAGCGTCTTTCAACAGAATCGCCATGGCGTTTTCTGCTTTCAGGTCGCTTGCGTACACGGGTTGATCGTCATAGGTATACGCTACCACGATGCGCCCGAGGCGTTTTTTCAGATCTTCCAGATCGGTTGCCAGGCACAGGGTGGCCATCACTTCGCTTGCGGCGGTGATGTTGAACCCGTCCTGACGCATAACACCGTTTCCCTTTTTGCCGAGAGCAATCACGATTTCACGTAAAACGCGGTCGTTCAGGTCGATGCAGCGTTTCCACAACACCTTTTTGGGGTCGATGTGCAAAGCGTTTCCTTGTTGCAGGTGATTGTCCAGCAGGGCGGAAAGCAGGTTGTTTGCCGTGGTGATGGCGTGCAGGTCGCCGGTGAAGTGCAGATTAATGTCCTCCATCGGGATGACTTGCGACAAACCGCCGCCGGCAGCGCCGCCTTTCACACCGAAAACGGGCCCCAAAGAGGGCTCACGCAAAGCCACGCACACTTTTTTGTTCCGCAAAGCCAGTGCGTCCGTCAGGCCGATGGATACGGTCGTTTTGCCTTCGCCTGCCGCGGTGGGGTTGATCGCCGTAACCAAAATCAGTTTTGCGTTCGGTTGGGTATCCGGATGATTGATCTTGGCTTTGTTTTTGCCGTACGGCTCCAATTCGTCTTCCGGAATGCCAAGTTTGTCCGCAATGACTCCGATGGGCGAGCATTGAAATTTGTTCGCAATTTCGATATCGCTCATCCCGCCTTTGGCAGCGAGTTCGGCAGCGACGTCTTGCACCTGTTGCAACCTTTCCTGCGTTAAAAACTTTTCCATGAGAAACCTCTTTATATTATGATTTTCGTTTCGTTTTTGGGGTAAAAACGGGGGTGGCAGGTTTCTTCCCGCCACACACTAAATATAACCAATTTTCGGTATAAAGTCAAAGATTTGGTCTTTGTTTTTTCCCTTTCGGGGCGTTTTTTCGCTTTCGTAAAGTAACACGATAAAACCTTTTTCGGCTCTTTTTTTGGGGAGATTGCCGTAAAGTTCCGTTTTGTGCACCGCGTCGAAAAAGGAGGGGAAAAGCAAAGCGTATTTTTGCAAAAAGATTCGTTAAAAGCAGAATTTTAGGGAATACTCGGTAAGTATGACAGGGTTCAAGAAAGAAAGAGGAAACGTATCGTTTTGTCGGGTGCTGGCAAAGTTCCGCCCGCAGGAGGATTTTAAGGTGCGCACTTTCAGCGTGACGGGGACGGAGGCAACACTTTGCTATTTCGATTCTCTCACGGACGGGGAAAAGTTGGGCAGCCTGGTGCTGCAGCCGTTGCTGCAACTGCAAAAATATGCGTTCTCGGCAGAACAACTGACCAAAGAATTGCTGTATTTGCCGAACGTTCAGAGTCTTGCAACAAACGCCTGCGCGGAAACGGAGCGTACAATGCAGGAAGAATTGCTTTCCGGGCATGCGTTGCTGTGCTACCGCGACGAGGTGCTTTCGCTGGACGTGCGCATGGCGGAAGGGCGGGCCGTGGCAGAACCGCCGACCAGCGGCGTAAACAAAGGCCCGCGGGAAGGGTTTGTGGAAAGTTGCAAAACCAACCTGATGCTGTTGCGTAAACGGTTGAAAACCCCCGGATTTTGCGTCAAAAGCAAAACGGTCGGGCGGCTGACGCAAACCTCGGTGCAGATTTGCTACATCAAAGGGGTCGCAAAGGCGGAGATTGTGCGTCGGGTGGAGAAAGAATTGGATAAAATCGATATCGACGGCATTCTGGACAGCAGCTATCTTTCCAACTATCTGGACGGAGGTTCTACCCTGTTCAAAATGGTAGGAACCACGGAAAAGCCGGATATTGCCGTGGCAAAGATGCTGGAGGGGCGCATCTGCCTTCTGGTGGACGGGTCTCCCATTGCGTTGACGGTGCCGTATCTGTTCGTGGAGGATCTGCAATCGCCGGACGATTACTACGACACGGCGGAAACGGCAACGGTCGCACGTTTGCTGCGCTTGCTGGCGGTGTTCGGCAGCGTAATGCTGCCCGGCTTGTTCGTTTCGCTGGAAATGTATAACTATCAGATTATTCCGACGAAATTTTTAATCACGATCATGAGCGCAACGGAGGGGCTGCCCTTTTCGCAGATCACGGAAATGTTGCTGGTGCTGGTTTTGTTTGATATTTTGCGGGAGGCCAGTGCGCGCATGCCACAGTTTGCGGGAGTCACGCTGAGCATCGTCGGGGCAATCGTGCTGGGGGATGCCGCCGTAAAAGCGGGGCTTCTCGGTGCCCCTTCCGTGATGATCGGCGCTCTTTCCGGCATCGGGCTGTACACCATGCCGGATAATACCCTGATTTTATCCTTGCTGCGGCTCGCCATTACGATTGCGGGCGGCGTGATGGGGGTGTTCGGGGTGTTGCTGCTCTCGCTGTTTTTGTTGTGCTATGCCGTTTCTCTGCAGCGTTACGACACGCCGTATCTGGCACCGTTTGCTCCCGCCGTTTCTGCGGATTGGAAAGACGCCGTGCGAAAAAAGCGCCTGACGCAAATGCGATATCGTCCGTATTCTTTGCCGAACGAGGATCGGAGACGATTGCGCCTCCTTTCGAAAGAATCCGCGGATGCCGAACAGAAGGGGGAAAAGAAACCGTGAAATACGAAGTGAAAGAAAATCAGTTGTTCTGGCTGCTGATTACCGTCATGCCCGCCAGCAAGTGCCTTTCGCTGCCGTCGCTGTTGGTGAAGTATGCCTGGCAGGATAGTTGGCTGGCGATTTTGGGCCTGTTTCTCATCGATTATCTGTTTTTCGTTGCTATGGCCGTGGCGGTTCTGCGCAATCGCGGCCGTTTGCCGTTGCAGCGCGTTCTGGAAAAAAGCCTCACGAAAATCGGTGCCAAAATCGCTTTTTTGTTTCTTGCCTCTTTTTTCGGGCTGCGCCTCATCGGGTTGATTCTGGATTTTATGGAGTTGTTTCACACAACATTGACCATCTCCACCAATTGGCTTGCTTTTGCGCTTCCGGTGCTCGCCTTTTCGCTGTTCACGGCCAATAAGGGCGCCAGAACCATCGCGCGGCTGTGCGAAATTCTGGCCATTCCCGTGCTGTGCGCGGGGTGGGTTATGGTCTTGCTCTCCCTGGACGAAACGGATTTTTCCCGCCTGCTTCCGATGTTTCAATACCCTGCAGGAGTACTTCGTGCCATGTATCATCACACCTCCTGGTTCGGCGACAGTGTGTTCCTGCTGTTCTTTCTCGACCGCATCAAGCCGGGCAAGCGCTTTTTGGCAAAAGTTTCGCTCGGGTATTGGGTTTCGGTGGTGTGTGTTCTGGCGGTTTGTGTGACGTACTTCGGTTTGTACGGCAATACGGCATGGATGCATCGCAGCATCATTGCAAAAGTGTCGCAGTTCAACGTAACGGTAACTACGAACGGGCGATGGGATTGGCTCTGTTTGTTGGTCTGGATGGCTTCTCTGCTCATCAAAAGTGCCTTGTTTTCGTTTTGTATGGTGCAAAGTCTGCAGGCGCTGCTCGGAACAGGCAGGGCAAAAACGCCTGTTTCGTATGCGGTGGTTCTGGCGTTTGTGCTTACGCTTCCTTTGTGTACCGGGGTAGAAAGCTTTTTGAATAAAACGGCGAGCACGTCAAAATTGTTTTACGTTGTACAATACCTGTTGCCGCTGGCGTCCCCGTTTTTGGTGCAGTGGCAAAACAATGCCTGCCCGAAGGCACTGTGGCTCAGGAAACGACGTTTGGGAGGGGCTTATGAAAAACCGGTTTCGTAAATGTTTGCCCGTTGTCGTCGCCGTGCTGCTGCTCTGGCTGAATCAGTCCTTTCTCGGCGGCAGCATCAACGACCGTAACGTCGTGGTGGGGCTCGGGATCGATTACAAAGCAGAGGAATACCTTGTCACGGCGGAAATCGTAGTGACGGAATCCGTCGGGGCAGACGGGAACAGCGCCGCGGCAAAAATTCTTTCCGGCCGGGGCAAAACGGTTGCGGACGCCCTGCAGGATATCTATAAGCAAACGGCACGCGTACCGTCGCTGGGGCAATGCTGCATTCTTTTGTTGGGAGAAGGGCTTTTTACTTCGCAGGACGTCGTGCAGGCATTGGGCTATTTTGCCTATTCGGATAATTTCAAGGACGGGACCATCGTCGCCTGCTGTATCGGCACCGCACAGGACTTTTATGCGCAAAATAACCTGCCGGACGAGTACGTTTCCATCGGGTTGCAAACGCTTCTGAGTTCCTCCAGCGCACATACCGCCACGCCCGGTGTGATTTTGCACACCTTCATCGAAAGTATGCGCAGCCGCGGGGGCGGCGGATATCTTCCGCTGGTGAAGCATCTGGCGGAAAGCGGCGAAACTTCTTCGGAGGACGCCGCAAAAGCAACGGCATCGCAGGCCGGGTCCGCAGCGGAAGAGGGCGAAGAAAATAAAACAAGCGGCGCTTACGTTTGCAAGCGGGCCGCATTGTTTCGTGGGGGGAAGTACTGCGGCACGCTGAGCGAACGAGCGACAAAAGGATACGTGCTGTTAAACGACGAAGCAAGTTTTGAAAATTTCGTGATGGAAGATCGGTTCGGGGAGGTTCCGTTTTCCGACCTCGTAACGGTCGGGGTCCTTTCCAAAAAGACGGAAACGGTCGCTTCTTACGAAACGACGCCCGCTTTCGTATTGCGCATGCGGGTGCGATTCCGACGGATGCGCACGGATATGGCGGCAAACACGGTAACGTCTATGCCGAAACTGGAGCCGGAGCTCGGTCCGGATTTGCTGGAAGGGATGCGCGGAGAACTGGAGGCTCTTTTGCAGGCGTGCGTGGAAGAAAGCGTGGCGTTCGGCTGCGATCTTTTTCAGACGTACGAAGCGTTGTATCGTGCGGCCGGCAGAAAGTGGGAGTTTTTCGAGGATCGCGCAGACGCGCTTTCCGGTATCGATTTCCGGATAGAAGTGGAGGTAAGCGAGTAGCTTCCCTCCGCTTTCGCTTTTTTGAAAAGTTTTGTAGCACTTCGGTGGAGAGGCTATTCTTGCAAAAAGTCGAAAAAGCGTTTTGAAAGGGTCGTTTACGACAGGCGAAATTGGCTCTCTGCTTTTGTTGTGCATTTCCGTCTTGGGGGGCCGCGAAGAAGAGCGCTTCGCGGCAACGGGCGCCGGAGGTTTTTTGGAAGCATTTGTTTATAAAATCAAAAGCAGCCGTTTCTGCACGTGAAAGGCGCACTTTGCGCCCAAAAGGGCGGGGTGGTGCACGTTTCCGACAGGTTTCGGTGTTTGCGTTGCCCGGGAACCGGCCGGGGCACCGCCGTGGAGAAAGGCGGTGCCGGATTTTGCGCGTACAGCAGAAAATCGATTTTTGGGGTTCGGGTCGGCACGATGCGTGTGCCTTGTTTGGAAAAAACGTCCCGGCGGATCGGGGCAAGAAAGTCCGGCAGTTCGGCCTTCGGAGGGGCAGAAAAACGCAGGAAACAAAACAAAGTTGCAACAACGGAAAATTAGTGGTATAATGCGTAATACGTATGAGACAAAAACGAAAAGGCGTATCCCCCGTCTTATGGATTCTGGCGGGGTACGTCGGTACAATTTTATTGGGCACGGCATTGCTTGCTTTGCCGTTTGCGCGAACCGGGCCGATTTCGTTTGTGGATCTGGCGTTCACCGCTACCAGTGCCGTCAGCATCACGGGGCTCGGCGTGCTGGACGTGTCGCAAGCGTTTACGGGGTTCGGACAGGCAGTGCTGTTGCTGCTCATCGAGTTCGGCGGGCTGGGCTTTATGACGGTAGCCACCGTGGTGTTAACGGCGCTGGGGCGACGGATTTCGCTGAAGTATCGTCTTGCCCTGACGGAATCTGCCGGGGCGGAAAACCTGCACGGCATGGTGCGGCTGGTGCGCACTTATGCGGTGTTCAGTTTGTTGGTTCAGTTGGGCGGCACTTTGCTGCTTTTGCCGGCAACGCTGCGTCTCTATCCGTTCGGCGAGGCGTTGTTCAAATCCGTCTTTCATGCCGTTTCCTCTTACTGTAACGCCGGCGTCGATT
This sequence comes from uncultured Clostridia bacterium, assembly GCA_934203075.1. Taxonomy (GTDB): domain Bacteria; phylum Bacillota; class Clostridia; order Christensenellales; family CAG-314; genus CAKPYT01. Next base: position 12,422 of record CAKPYT010000040.1, read on the forward strand.
TGTTTGCCGGGGCGTTGGGTTCTTTGGCGCAGAACCCGCTGTTTGCCCTGGTATCCTGCCTGCTGGTCGTTCTGGGCGGCCTCGGCGTCGGTATTTTGTTGGAATTTGCGCAAAAGAAAAAGTTCCGCAAATTGTCCTTGAATGCAAAAATCATTTTTTCCGCAACGGCCTTTCTGGTGCTGTTCGGCACGATATTCTTTTTGATTTGCGAGAGCGGGAACCCGCAAACGTTGGGGAACCTGCCTTTCGGGCAAAAATTGCTGGCGGCGCTGTTTCAATCCGTCATGCCGCGAACCGCCGGTTTTGCGGGCGTTACGCAAAGCGCGCTGACGCAGTCCGGTCAGGTGATGACGTTTTTGCTGATGATCGTGGGCGGGGCACCCGCCTCTACGGCCGGCGGCATTAAAGTGACGACGCTCGTGATTCTTTTTGCGGCTACGGCAACGGGGCTGCGCGGGAAGGAGGAAGTGACGCTCGGCCGAAACGGCATTGCGCAAAAAACGGTGCTGAAAGCGGTAGCGCTTGCGAGTGTTTACGTCGGTATTTTGTTGGTGGGCCTGTTGATCGTTTCCGTAACGGAAGCGGGCAGGGGGCACACGTTGTGGCAGTTGTTGTTCGAGGAGGTCAGCGCCTTGTCGAACGTCGGGTATACTTTGGATCTTACGCCTTTGCTTACGGCAGGGGGAAAGACGTTGATTCTGTTCATGATGCTGCTCGGCAGATGCGGGTTGCTGTCGTTTGCTTTGATTTTACCGGACGCATCGTACGTGCCGGTACGCTATCGGGAAGCACACGTGGCAATCGGTTAGGAGGAGTTATGAAAAAATTCAGGCAATATCTTGTCATCGGCATGGGGATGTTCGGTGAGGCGGTCGCGTCCACGCTTACGGAACTCGGGCACGAAGTGCTCGCGCTGGACGAAAATCCGGAGCGGCTTTCCGCCGTGCAGGACGTAGTGACGCATACCGTATGCGCAGACGCTACGGACGTGCGTGTTCTGAAGTCGATCGGGGCAAACAATTTCGATGCCGCCGTCATCGCCATCGGGAACAATATGCAGGCAAGCACGCTGGCGACGCTTCTCTGCAAGGAAGTGGGGGTTCCGCGCGTCATCGCAAAGGCGCAAAGCGTTTTGCACAAGCGCGTGCTGATGAAAATCGGCGCAGACGAAGTCATCTTTCCGGAGGAAAGCAGCGGCATGAAACTGGCGCATGCGCTGGATAATCCAGGTGTGATGGAACTGGCGGAAATTGCGCCGAAAATCAAGTTGGCAGAGGTGCCCGCCCTGCCGGAATGGGACGGAAAAACGCTTGCGGGGCTGAACCTGCGGCAGAAGTATAACGTCAACGTTCTGTTGATTCAGCGGGAGGGGAAAGTGCTGCCCGTCCCCGCGGGAGATTTCGTTTTGCGCCTGGGGGACAACGTGATTCTTTGTGGCGCGTTGGAAGACGTCCGCAAGTTGATGAAATAAAGGGAAAAACGGCTGTTTTCGGGCGAGTTTTCGCACAAAAACACTTGCAAGAAAAATGTTTTCTTGCTATAATACATAGGCTTTTAAGCAAATATCCTTGCCTCGTTTTTACGAGGCCATAGTCCGAAAGGAGGTGACAAGAATGAACAACTACGAAGTTTTGTACATTCTCGACAACATGGAAGATGAAGCACGCGAAGCGCTGATTGCGAAATTCTCTCAACTGGTGGTCGACAATGGCGGCGAAGTAGCCAACGTGGACAAATGGGGCGTGAAAAAATTTGCATATCCCATCAACTACAAAAACGAAGGTTACTACGTGCTGATGAACTTTGCGGCACCGGCAAGCGTACCGAGCGAATTGGAACGTGTAATGAAAATTACCGACGGCGTCGTGCGTTGCATGGTAGTACGCAAATAGGAGAAGTTTATGAATAAAGCAATTTTAGTCGGTCGTTTAACGCGCGATCCGGAATCCGGCACGACGGGTAGCGGCACCACCTATTGCCGTTTTACTCTGGCGGTGGACCGTCCCTTCAAAAATGCGGACGGCGAACGCGTGGCGGACTTTTTGCCTGTCGTCGCTTGGCGCGCTCAGGCGGATTTTGTACAAAGATATTTCCATAAAGGCGATCCGTGTGCGGTAGTGGGCAACATTCAGACCCGCTCGTACGACGCACAGGACGGAACGAAACGTTACGTTACGGAAATCGTGGCGGAAAACGTGGAGTTTGTGCCGCGTGCGCAAGGCGGTTCGCAGGAATTCGGCGACAGAAGCGAGTCCAAACCGAAAAAAGCGATGGACGAACTACAGGAAATTGACGACGGCGAGTTGCCGTTCTGATAAGGAGACAGTATGAGTGAAGAAAAAGTGGTAAAACGCCCGATGCGTAGACCCGCTCGCAAAAAGGTTTGCACTTTCTGTGTAGACAAGGTGGAAAGCATCGATTATAAAGACGTTGCGAAATTGCGTAAATATATGACCGAAAAAGGAAAAATCATTCCGCGCAGAATGAGCGGTGTTTGCGCAAAACATCAACGGGAGTTGGCAGTCGCGATCAAACGTGCAAGAGTGATGGCTCTTTTACCGTTTGTTGCGGAATAACAAACAAACAGCAGGAAGGAATCGGATCGTGTACGAACGGTTCCTTTTTCCGTACGCAGAAAGCGTTGAAAAACGTACCGAACGGCCGGCCGGAAGGCGAAGAGGTTCAGGATGGATTACAGAAAAGAATCTTTAAAAAAGCACTACGAATGGAAAGGGAAAATCGAAATTGCACCGCGTGTTTCGGTATCAACGCGGGAAGAGTTGTCTCTGGCGTATACGCCCGGCGTTGCGGAGCCGTGCATGGCAATTCACGAGGACGTGAATAAAAGTTTTGAGTTAACGCGTCGCTGGAACACGGTAGCCGTCATTACGGACGGCACGGCGATTCTCGGGCTCGGGGATATTGGGCCGGAGGCCGGCATGCCCGTGATGGAAGGGAAGTGCGCTTTGTTCAAAGCGTTTGCCGGGGTGGATGCAGTGCCGTTGTGCCTGCGCACGAAAGATACGGAAGAAATCATCCGTACCGTTTCGCTGTTGGCAGGCAGTTTCGGCGGAATCAATCTGGAGGATATCTCCGCCCCTCGCTGTTTCGAGGTGGAACGCCGCCTGAAAGAAATTTGCGACGTGCCCGTGTTTCACGACGATCAGCACGGCACGGCAATCGTAGTGGGAGCAGGGCTGCTGAACGCATTGCGTCTGGTGCACAAACAGATGGAAAACCTGAAAGTCGTTGTGAACGGTCCCGGGGCCGCGGGCATTTCCATTGCAAAGTTTCTGATGGCTATGGGCGTGCGGGACGTCATTCTGTGCGGCAAGCAGGGGATTCTGAACGCAGCGGACAAAGAAATTAACGAAGCGCAGCGCGCGATTGCAAAGATCACCAACCCGCGCGGCGTAACGGGAAAATTGCAGGACGCAATGAACGGGGCAGACGTGTTCATCGGCGTATCCGCGGCAAATTGCGTTTCGAAAGAGATGGTTGCCTCTATGGCGAAGGATGCCATTGTCTTTCCGTTGGCCAACCCCGTACCGGAAATTTCGTATGAGGACGCATTGGCGGCAGGTGCCCGCATCGTCGGCACCGGCAGCAGCGAACATCCGAATCAGATCAACAACGCGTTGGTTTTCCCCGGGGTGTTCCGCGGGGCATTGGATGCACGCGCCGGCGACGTAAACCTGCAAATGATGATTGCCGCAAGCCACGGGATTGCAAGCCTGGTGGGGGATCGGCTGAGCGAAACCTATATCATTCCGGATCCGTACGATCCGAAAGTACACGAAGCGGTCGCAAAATCGGTAGAGCGCGCCGCTTACGAAAGCGGTGTAGCCAGAAAAGTCAAATAAAAGCGCTTGTTCGGCTGCGTTTTCGGCGTTTTTTCCGAGGAGATAAGGAAAGCGAAAAACAGGGGAACAACAAACTAGAAAAGACGGAGGCGGCCTTTCGCCTCGAAGAACGGTTCGTGTTTTAGCGGGCCGTTTCCGACTATTTGAGAAAAACAAAAAGAATTTATGAGAGCAAAAGAGAAAGAACCACGCAAATTAGATATGACGCAAGGCTCGTTTTGGGATAAAATCGTGCTGTTTTCCCTGCCGTTGATGCTGACGGGCGTTTTGCAGTTGCTGTTCAGCACGGCGGATCTGGTCGTCATCGGTCAGTTTTCCAAAACGCCGAAGGTTTCTTTGGCGGCCGTCAGTTCCAATGGGGCGTTGGTCAACCTGATCATTACGGTAGCGCTCGGCCTCAGCGTCGGTGCGAACGTGGTACTGGCGCGCGCCATCGGTGCCAGAAATGCCGACCAGGCGCGTAAAACGGTGCACACTTCGTTGGTGCTGGCTTTGATCACCGGCGTAATTTTCGGTTTGGTGGGCTTTTTCGGGGCACCGTTGTTCCTGACGTGGATGAAAACGGACCCCGCAATTATGGAAAAAGCAACAACGTATCTGCGTATTTACTTTTTGGGCATGCCCGCCAACCTGGTGTATAACTTCACTTCGTCGTTGATGCGCGCGGACGGGGATACCAAGCACCCGCTTTATTTCCTTGCGGCAGGCGGCGTTCTGAACGTGGTTTTAAACGTTGTTTTCGTGGCATGTTTCGATATGGACGTGGCAGGAGTCGCTGTCGCTACGATTGTGTCGCAATACGTTTCCGCCGTGCTGAACGTCATTACCATGTGCCGTTCGCAAGGGTACCTGCAGCTGCGCCTGAAGGAGTTGAAAATTCATAAAGCGGAATTGCGTTCCATCGTACAGGTCGGTCTGCCGAGCGGTGTGCTGAACTCCTGCTTTTCTATCGCAAACGTCATTATTCAGACCTCCATCAACAAACTGGGTGCCGTCTACGGCATCGACCTGGTAACGGGCAGTTCTACCAGCGGCAACGTGGAAGGGTTCGTGTACGTCGCGATGAATGCGTTTGCCAGTGCGGCGACGACGTTCGCCGGGCAGAACTTCGGTGCGAAAAAATACAAACGAATCAAAACGACCATGTGGGTTTGCAGCCTTCTGGTGGTGATCGCCAACGTTGTGGTCGGCGGACTGGTACTGTTGTTTGGTCGCCAGATCTGCGGTTTGTATGCCCCGGGGGAGGAACAGGTCATCGACTTCTCTATGCAGAGAATGTGGGTGCTGATTCCCATCTACTTTTTGTGCAGCATTGCCGAAGTTCTGGCAGGCGGCCTTAACAGCATGGGGCACAGCGTCAGCCCGATGATCGTCAGTTTCTTTTCCATCTGCGTGTTCCGGTTGATTTGGGTGTATACGGCATGTGTTGCCGTGCAAACACCGGAAATGCTCTATTTATCCTACCCCATCAGTTGGGTACTCGATACGGCGGCTATGCTTTTGCTCTTTGTGCTGGCCTATCGCAAATTGATTCGTTCGGACACGCCGCAGCCGCCCCGTGCGGGAGAACTCCTCGAAACGCAGGAGTCCGTCTGAACCTGTTTTACAGAGAAAACAATCAAGTAAAAACCCTCCGGAGAATTTTTTGAGGCCCCCCGGAGGGTTTTTGAATGCAGCGGGGAACGTTTGCCCTTTGTTTTGTCGGGGCAAGAACTTGCTTCGCCGTATATTTTTCAGAGCAAAGAATCTTCCGGGCGAAGTCTTGGGGCCTTGTCGTTCGCTTCGGAAAAGAGAGGGGAAAAGCAGGCACTCCCGCAAGTTTTTTCTGAAAGAGGGAAAAACAAAAGAAAGCACCGAAAAAGTGCTTTCTTCTCAGGAAACTTTGGTAAAGAGAAAGAGGATCGGGCCCCTCGGGAGTCGTCTCAGCGGTTGCGCGCGTTGCGATCCGTAATGTTGTCCAACCCGACGACAAGCGCCACCAGAAGAGGAATGTTTTCTTCGTTTGCTTCGATTTCGTACGTGTCGAGCAAAGCAAAGAAATTGCGGTGAACGGTTCCGATTTTCTCGTTGTTTTTCAAAACGTCCATGGTGTTGAAGTCTCCGCTCCACACAAGGGAAACGTTGTCCTGATAGCCTTCCAGCAGAAAACGCTCTTTGCTGAACGGTTTGCTGCGCAAAAGGGCAATGGTTTCGCCTTCGGCATCGCAAAGATACGCACTGTGGAACATCCAGTTAAAAAACTTGTTGCGCACAATGTACAGCACTTTTCCGTCCGGCGTACAAATGCGCTTTTTGTGTGTGATGCTGAACAGTTTTCCTTTCACCGTCAAAACGTCTTTTCCGGTTTCGTCCTTGATGGAAGAACTTCCTCTCAAAGATATTTTGTTTTTTAAAATGATTTTCATAACCCTTTTCTCCCTTCGGCAATTCGCCGTTTTGTTCTTTTTTAGTGTATGTTCAGGATTCTTTTCGAGGAGGTCGTCCTCCCTTCGGCGGCGGTTTCGCATGCAACGTCCGCTCTTCCGCCGGAAGAACCGGCTCTCCGGTTAAAAGAAGGCTTTGGCAGCGATTGCGGCAGTGGTCGCAAGGGCGGCAATCCAAAACAGGAAGCGCAGCATCTTTGCGGTTTTGATGTTCTTTTTTGCCACGGCATCGCAGTAGAACGTGTTTTGCAGCAGTTCCGCGCGGCAGGTGCCCTCCACCGTTACCGCCGGGGTGTTTTCCCGAAAAGTTCCCGCACGAATCAGAACGCTGTCGTCTGTCGGGGAGGCAAGATTCGGGTAGAGGTTCATCGATACGTTCGCCGCACGGCACTTTTTGTTTCGCCGCACGTCAAAAATACCGAAAAGGCTGACGATAAAATACAAAAGATCAAACCAGAACCACGCCTTGGTGCTTTCCTCAAAAACGCGTTTCAACTCTACGGAAACGCAATCCGTTTTTTCCACTTCGCACGTGCCGTTTCCGTAACGGTCGTACTTTAAGGATGCGGGCTGCCCGTTCACGTGGACGATCGGTGCAAAGCGTTTGGTGTTTCGGAATTCTAATTTCAGTTTTCCCATGTTACTCTACCCCCGTAATCGGTATGACCTGAAAGACAATTGCCAGCAACAGAAGGCCGAGAACTACCAGCACGCCGATTTCAAAACCGATTCTCCCCTTGGAAGCCTTTTCCGGATCTGCCCGCAGGCAAATCAGGGAAAGAATGCTTGTAACGATGGCCACAATCAGCGATGGCAGAAACGCCTGCATCAAAAACGGCAGGATTTCGGAGGCAGACGCCAGATTGTGAATTGCGTCGATGCAACCAGGCCAAAGAACGTACAAAAGGCCGCAGCTGCCGACCAGCAGCAGAACAATCAGCATGACGCCGAACACAACGGCCAGGGCTGTAATGGTGCTGGAAAGTGCGCAAAGAATCGCAACTACCGTTGCGGCAACGGAAAAATTGGAAAAAATCTTTCCGAGGTGCGTAACGCGTAGTTTCCCCAAATATCCCATATCAATCTCCTCTTTCTTGAATACTGCAGAATGCTTTTGCTATATGATATAGGATTTTTCCCAAAAAATCAATAGAAGGAGGGAAAAAACGCAAGGAACGGGCGCTAGGGAAGGTTTCGGTTTACAAAACGGGGATTTTTTGCTATACTGCGGGTATGAAAACGGATTTTTTGTTCGAGCATTGCAAAGTCGTATTGGCCGTTTCCGGCGGGGTGGACAGCATGGTGATGCTGCACCGGTTTTTGTCACTCTCCGTCCCGATGGAATTGCAGGTGGTGACGGTGCAGCACGGCTTACGCAAAGAAGCGCAGGCGGAAGCGGCAGGGGTGCGTGCCTATTGCGAGGCACACGGTGTTCCGTTCGTTTCGGAAACGGTAGACGTGCCGGAGTATTGCCGCAGGAATAAAGTATCCGTCGAAACGGGGGCACGGCAGCTTCGGTACGAAGTGCTGCTGCGCTACGCTTCCCGTGCGGATTTTCTGTGCCTGGCGCACCAGGCAGAGGATAACGCCGAAACGGTGCTGATGCATCTGGTGCGCGGCTCGGGGCTTTCGGGCGTGTGCGGCATGGCAGAGCATTGCGGAAAAATCGTCCGGCCGATGCTGGGAGAAACGCGGGAGGAAATTCTGCGTTACGCTGCGGAACATCGCATCCCTTATTGGGAGGATGCGTCGAATGCGGACGTGCGTTACACCCGCAACTATTTTCGTCACGAGGTGTTGCCGGTATTGCAAAAGGTGAATCCCCGGGCGACGGAGGCGATTTGTCGGTTTTCCGCCGTTGCTGCGGAGGATGAGGCCTTACTGCAAAGTCTGGTAAAAGAGGAATGGATCGGGGCAGGGCCGGGAGGCTCGGTTACGCTTGCAAAAGAGGCGTTCGACGCCCTTCCTTTGGCACGTCGGGCAATTCTTCGCGTGCTGCGTTCGTTCGGGGTGTGGCAAAACGTGGAGGCAAAACATCTGCAAGGCGTGTGCGATTTGTTCCTGCACAAACAAAATGCGAAAATTTACGAGCTACCCTTTGACATTCGGGTGGTGAGGGATTATAATCAACTCATATTTTACAAAGGTTCCGAAACGCTCAGCGATGCGGAAGAGCCTTTCCGCGAAGGAAAAACGCGATTCGACGGTCAGACGATATGGGTAACCCAAAGCGGTTGCGGTCTGCGTTTCGATCCGACGAAGCTTCCGCAAGGGTGTGTTTTCCGGCACCGGCGCGAAGGGGATCGGTTCTGCAAGTTCGGCGGAGGCACGAAATCGCTCGGAGACTTTTTGACGGATCGTAAAATCTCGCACGCCGTGCGAGACAAGCTGATCGTGGTGGCAAAGGGAAGCGACGTATACGTCGTGATCGGGGTGGAAATTGCCGACTCGGTAAAAGCGGAACACAACGCAAACGAAAGATTTATCTACATGGGGGAAGAAGGATGAAAACGCACGAATACGTAGAGAGAGTACTGATTTCGAAGGAAGAGATTGCCAGACGGGTGCAGGAAATGGGCGCTCAACTGACGGAGGACTATCGCGGCAAAAACCCGCTGTTCGTTTGTATTCTGAAGGGCGCCGTTTTGTATTTTGCAGATCTGGTACGCGCGGTGGATACGGACATCGAGTTGGAGTTTATGGCAATCAGTTCGTACGGAAGCGGCACGACGACCAGCGGAGAAGTGCGCATTTTGAAGGATCTCGGAGTCAGCATCGAAGGGAGAGACGTCGTCATTGTGGAGGACATCGTCGATACGGGCATCACTTTGAACTATCTGTGCAAACAATTGAAAACACGCGGTGCCAAATCGGTGGAAATTGCCTGTTTGCTGACGAAACCGTCCAGACGTCGTTCGGAAGTGAACGTAAAATACGTCGGTTTCGAAATTCCGAACGAGTTCGTCATCGGGTACGGGTTGGACTTTGCGGAAAAATTCCGCAATCTCGAGGACGTGTGCATTTTAAAACCCATGGCATACAGCTCGGAACAATAGGCAGAAAAAAGAAAGAAACGCTCTTTTGCGTACGGCGCGTCCGGAGGATTCCGGGCGCGTTTTTTATCGGGGCAAAACTCTTTTTTACAGTAAAGCATTAAACTCATTTCTTTGGCGAACCGCAAGAAAAAGCATTGATTTTTCGTTCTAAGTATGATTTAATAATAATGTTTAATTCTGGTCTCCGGTCAGAACGGAACCAAGAACAAGAGGAAGGTTATTGCATGGAGAAAGTATGGATTGACGGCTCTACCCTAACGATAGAGGACGTGGTAAAAGTAGCAAGAGGGAAAGCTCAGGTGGAATTGGATCCGAAGGCTCTTCCGCGCATGAAAGCATCTCGCGATCTGGTAGAACGCGTGGTCGAAGAAGCTCGCCCGGTGTACGGCATTACGACCGGTTTCGGGAAGTTTGCAGACGTGTCGATTTCGGAAGAAGACAGTCGCCAGCTGCAAAAAAACCTCATCATGAGTCACTCCTGCGGCGTCGGCGAACCGTTCCCGGAAGAAATCGTGCGTGCTATGATGCTATTGCGTCTGAACGCGCTCTCCGTCGGGAACAGCGGCATCAGTCAAAATACTTTTCAAACGCTGTTGGCCGCGTTGAATAAAGGCGTTGTTCCGGTGATTCCCTGCAAAGGGTCTCTCGGGGCTAGCGGCGATCTGGCTCCGCTCAGCCACATGGTGCTTACCATCATCGGCGAGGGCGAAGCGTTTTATCAGGGCGTTCGCATGCCCAGTGCGGAAGCGTTGAAAAAAGCAGGCATTACGCCCTGCGAATTAACTTCGAAAGAAGGTCTGGCACTGAACAACGGCACACAGGCGATGAACTCTATCGCGACGCTTGCCGTCAACGACGCTGCGATTCTTTCCAAAACGGCGGATATTGCCGCAGCCTTGTCGCTGGAAGCTTTGCAGGGGATCATTTCGGCGTTCGATCCGCGCATTCAGGAAGTGCGTCATCAACCCGGGCAAAAGAAAGTGGCACAAAACGTGCGCACGATTCTGGACGGCAGCAAAAACGTGACCAAACAGGGCGATTTGCGCGTGCAGGATCCGTATTGCCTGCGTTGTGTCCCGCAAATTCACGGACCTTCCAAGGATTCGTTGGAATACGTTACAGGAATCGTCAGCAGAGAAATCAATGCCGTAACGGATAACCCGCTGATTTTTGCCGAAACGGATGAAACGTTCAGCGGCGGCAATTTCCACGGGCAATATCTGTCTATGGCGATGGACTTCCTCGGAATTGCCGTGGCAGAATTCGCCAACGTTTCCGAACGGCGTATCGAGCGTATGGTTAACCCGCAGTTGTCCTTCGGCTTGCCGGCATTCCTCGTGAAAAACGGCGGTCTGAACAGCGGCTTTATGATTCCGCAGTACGTAGCGGCTGCGCTCGTTTCCGAAAACAAGGTGTTGGCGCACCCGGCCGTAGTAGACAGCATCACTTCCAGCGCAAACCAGGAAGACCTCGTTTCCATGGGAATGACGGCGGCACGGAAAGCGCGCGAAATCATTTTTAACGTTACAAACGTTTTGGGCATAGAGGTTCTGGTGGCTTGCCAGGCAATCGAGTTGGCAGGGCGTGTCGAAACGCTTGCTCCCGCTACGCGCGCGGTGTTCGATCGCGTTCGTCGGGAAATTGCTTTTGTCGAAAACGACAGATATCTTTCTCCGGATATTCACAAAGCGGCAGCGCTTGTGAAGAGCGGAGAAATCGTAGCGGCTTGCGAAGCCGTTACCGGTAAATTATTCTAATACTATCGAAGGAGGAACAACAATCTTATGGTATCGAATCTGGATATTTCCAAAGCAATGACCATTAAACTGGACGGCGAACTGCCTCCGAAAAAATCGTTTCAGGAGGGAATTCGCAGGGCTCCGAAACGTGAGTTCTTACTCTCGGAAAAAGATACGGAACTGGCGCTGAAAAATGCGTTGCGCTACTGCCCGGAAGAATGGCACGAAACCTTAATTCCGGAGTTTTTGGACGAATTGTATACGCACGGACGTATTTACGGCTATCGTTTCCGTCCCGAAGGACGCCTGAAAGGCAAGCCGATTGATGAATACAAGGGAAACTGCATCGAAGGAAAGGCGTTCCAGGTGATGATTGATAACAATCTGGATTTTGATATCGCATTGTATCCTTACGAATTGGTAACGTACGGGGAAACCGGTCAGGTTTGCCAGAACTGGATGCAGTATCTGCTCATTAAAAAGTATCTCGAAGTCCTGCGGGACGATCAGACGCTGGTCGTGATGAGCGGGCATCCGCTCGGGTTGTTCCGTTCCGCAAAAACTTCTCCGAGGGTCATCATCACCAACGCATTGATGATCGGCCGTTTCGACGATCAGGAAAACTGGCACCGTGCGGAAGCGCTGGGGGTTGCCAACTACGGGCAGATGACGGCCGGCGGCTGGATGTACATCGGGCCTCAGGGCATTGTACACGGCACCTATAACACCATTCTGAATGCGGCACGCCTGAAACTCGGCGTAGGCGAACGCGAAGATCTCCGCGGAAAACTGTTTGTATCGTCCGGTCTCGGCGGTATGAGCGGCGCGCAGGGCAAAGCGTGCGAAATCGCAAACGGCGTCTGCATCATTGCGGAAGTGGACGCGTCCCGCATCGAAACCCGTCATAGCCAGGGCTGGATCAGCCGCGTGACGGATTCTGCAAAAGAGGCATTTGCCATTGCGCAGGAATATATGGCGAAAAAGGAAAAAATGTCCATCGCCTACCACGGCAACATTGTAGACTTGCTGCAATATGCCATCAACCATAACATTCATATCGATTTGTTAAGCGATCAGACGTCCTGCCACGCCGTGTACGACGGCGGCTATTGCCCGCAAGGCCTGACCTTTGAAGAACGCACCGAAATGTTGGCGAACGATCCGGAACAATTCCGCGCCATGGTCGACAAAACGCTGAAAGCGCATTTCGAAGCGATTAAAGAACTGCACGCAAGAGGAACTTACTTCTTCGACTACGGCAACAGCTTTATGAAATCCGTTTACGACAGCGGCGTAAAAGAGATTTGCGCCAACGGCGAAAACGAACTGGACGGCTTCATTTTCCCATCCTACGTGGAAGATATTCTGGGCCCCGTTTGCTTCGACTACGGCTACGGTCCGTTCCGTTGGGTCTGCCTCAGCGGCAAACCGGAAGATTTGCACAAAACGGATATGGCAGCGATGGAATGCATCGATCCGAACAGACGCTATCAGGATTATGATAACTGGGTATGGATCCGCGATGCGGAAAAGAACAAACTCGTGGTCGGCACGCAGGCGCGTATTTTGTATCAGGATGCCATCGGCCGTATGAAAATTGCGTTGAAGTTCAACGAAATGGTGCGTAACGGCGAAGTCGGCCCCATCATGATGGGGCGTGATCACCACGACTGCGGCGGTACGGACGCTCCGTTCCGCGAAACCTCCAACATTAAGGACGGGTCGAACATCATGGCGGATATGGCAACGCAGATTTATGCGGGCAACGCGGCGCGCGGCATGAGCCTTGTGGCTTTGCACAACGGCGGCGGCACGGGCATCGGCAACGCCATCAACGGCGGTTTCGGCATGGTGCTGGACGGAAGCGAACGCGTGGATGCTATTCTGCAACTTTCCATGCCTTGGGACGTTATGGGCGGGGTGGCTCGCCGCAGCTGGGCGCGCAACGAGCATGCGCTTACCACCAGCATCGAGTATAACGGCCTGAACATGAATTCTCACATCACTCTGCCGTACCTGGCGGACGAACAAAAAGTGCACGAAGCGGTTGCAAGCACGTATGCGGCAAACGCTCACAAAAAATAAACAAGGAAGTGCTTCAAAAGTGTTTAACAAAGTTTTGGAATGCGTGCCGAATTTCAGTGAAGGCCGCGATCAGGCAAAAATTGAAAAAATCGTAGATTGCTTCCGCAATGTGGAAGGGGTAAAACTGTTGGATTACAGCAGCGATAAGGATCATAACCGCACGGTAGTAACCGTTGTCGGGGAGCCGCAGCCTTTGGCGCAGGCGGTGATTCATGCGGCAGGGGTTGCACAGCAGCTCATCGACCTCACCAAGCACGAGGGACAGCACCCGCGTATGGGGGCTACGGACGTGGTTCCGTTCATCCCGATTCAGAACGTGACGGAAGAAGAGGCCATTGCCCTCTCGAAGGAAGTGGGAAAAGCACTGTACGAACAGTATCAGATCCCCGTGTTCCTGTATGAAAAATCCGCAAGCGCACCGCATCGCGAAAACCTTGCGGCCGTCAGAAAAGGGCAGTTCGAAGGAATGGCGGAAAAAATGCAGGATCCGCAATGGCATCCCGATTTCGGCGAAAATCATCCGCATCCGACGGCAGGCGTAACGGCGGTCGGGATGCGTATGCCGCTGGTTGCGTTTAACGTCAATATCGATTGCCCGGATTTCTCCGTGGCGGATCGCATCGCAAGGAAAGTGCGTTTTATCGGCGGCGGGTTTCGCTTCTGTAAAGCAATGGGCGTAGACCTTGCGGAACGCAAACAGGTGCAGGTGTCCATGAACATGACGGATTTCACCCGCACGGCATTGTACTACAGCTACGAATTTATTAAAATGGAAGCAAAACGCTACGGCGTGGAAGTCATCGGCAGCGAAGTCATCGGGCTGGTGCCGTACCAGGCGTTGTATGCGTGCGCGGAGTATTCCTTGATGTGTCAGGGAAAAACGGCGGAAGAAGTTCAATTGATGGACGAATACGACGTGGTTTCCGCTGCGGAAGAATACCTCAAAATCGAAAACTTCTCTCAAAGTCAGGTTTTGGAATTCAAAATCAAAGAATCGAATTAACGCAGGAAAAAACGGTCGGGGAGAACTCGGCCGTTTTTTTAAGGGAGACAAAATGAAAACAGCATTGATTCATATCACGCAACTTGTAACGTGCAAAGGCTCGCACGCAAAGCACGGCAAAGAAATGAGTGAGATTGGCGTCATCGAGAACGGCTGCGTCGTTGTAGAGGGCGAAACGATCGAAGCCGTCGGCAGTATGAAAGAATTGGCGCAGAAGTACGATTTCGACCAAATGAACGTCATCGATTGTTCCGGCAAAACGGTGTTGCCCGGGTTTGTGGATTCGCACACGCATCTGGTTTTCGGCGGCTATCGTGCCGATGAATTCGATTGGCGTCTGAAAGGCATGAGTTATATGGATATCATGTTGCGCGGTGGCGGAATTCAGGCAACGACCGACGCTACGCGCACAACCTCCAAGGAAGATCTGAAAAAATCTGCCAAGCGTCGTCTGAAAAGCGTTTTGCAGTTCGGCGTCACCACCCTGGAAGCCAAAAGCGGCTACGGGCTGGACGGCGAAAACGAAATCAAGCAGTTGGAAGTCGTGCAGGAATTGCAAAACGAACAGCCGGTGGAATTGGTTTCTACTTTTATGGGGGCGCATAGCGTTCCCCCGCAATACAAAGGCAGGGAGGAAGAGTTCATCCGTTATTTGATCGACGAAGTTCTGCCGGTGGTGAAAGAACGGAATCTGGCGGAGTTTTGCGATATTTTTTGCGAGGATAACGTTTTCAGCGTGGAACAGAGCCGCCTGATGCTGACGGAAGCGCAAAAAATGGGCTTCGGTGCCAAAATTCACGCGGATGAAATCGTCACGTTGAACGGGGCGGGGCTCGCGGCAGAAATCGGTGCCGTTTCGGCAGACCATCTGTTGCATGCCTCCGACGAGGGGCTGAAAGCGCTTGCAAATTCCAAAACCATTGCAACGTGTTTGCCGGCAACCGCCTTTTGTCTGAACGATACCTATGCAAACGCCCGTAAAATGATCGATCTGGGGTGTGCGGTGGCCGTTGCCAGCGACCTGAATCCCGGCAGTTGTTTCTGCGAAAGTATTCCGCTTATCATTTTCCTCTGCACGATGTACATGCACATGACCATCGAAGAAACCGTCACGGCATTGACCATCAACGGGGCGGCGGCAATCCGCAGAGAACACAAAGTGGGCAGCATCGAACCGGGCAAGCAGGCGGATATGGTCATTTTGGAATGGCCGTCCATTCATTTCCTTCCTTACCATACGGCAGTAAACTCCGTAGAAAAAGTGGTAAAAAAGGGCAAACTTGTGTACGAACGGGCATAAAGGGGTACTATGAAAGAACTTACGTTATCGGATTTTATCGCAAAAACGGCGTCGGCGGCACCCGTCCCCGGGGGAGGAGGCGTTGCCGCGTTGGTTTCCGCTTGCGGTGCGGCGCTGGTCGGGATGCTTGCGGCTCTCAGCACGAACGAACAAAAATTTGCCAATGCGGGGGAGATGCTTCAGAAGTCGCAGGAACTGGCTCAAAAAGCGCAGGATCTGTTGGAATTTGCAGAAAAGGACGCTTCCGTGTTTGCAGAGTATATGCGCGTGTTGAAATTGCCGAAAACGACGGAGGCCGAGGCGGATGACAGAAAACGTCTGTTGGCCGAAGCGGCAATCAACGCAACGGAAGTCCCTCTGACCTTGGCACAACTTGCATTCGAAATGATGGATGCGGCAGATTACGTTGTGCAGAACGGCAACCCGAACGCCGTCAGCGACGGGGCTATCGGGGCTATGCTGCTGAAAAGCGGAGTGCTCAGTGCATTGTATAACGTCAAAATAAACCTGCCGTCCGTCAAAGACGAGGCAAAAAAGAGCTATTATCAAAGTGAAGTGCAGCGGCTTTCGGTGCAGAGTGCCGCAAAAGAGGCCGAAATCTTGCAGAAAGTAGGGTTTTAAGTGCACCGCAACAAAAAACAACACAAAAACGACGCAAGCGTAAGGCTGCGTCGTTTTTTCGTTGCGTTTTGCCTCTTTCGGGGAGCAGCGGCGGGTTTGTTAAAATTTTCTTTCGATTCGAAAAGAGTGTAAGGGTTCCGTCCGGAACCCGAAAGAAAAGGTGCAGCGTATAAGGCTCCCGTAAGTGGTCGTTTCCGCAAGAAAAAACGCTTCCGCCGATTTTTTCGCGGGTTCGTTGCGGAGTTGTGTGAAGACGCGGGAGAATTGCCGGAAGGAAAAGCTTCCTCCGAAGGGGGAAAAGAGCTCCGGAAGGGCGAACAGACGCAAAAATTTGATTATTTTGTGAAAAACGCTTTACAGGTTGCTTCGGGTTTGTTAAGATATTGCACATAAGATAGAGGCGCGGTTTTTATGAGAACCGACGGGCGCAAACCATAGTCCGCCGGGGGAAAGGAAAAACCGCCGAAAGCGTATCGTGTGCGGTTTGGCATCGATAAGCTTGGTACAAGGGAAAATATCTTTTGTACTGTCGCCAAGTTATTTTGGCGGAGAGCTATCGATGTTGTGCTTTTACGTGCCACAATGTTGATAGCATTGTGGCCTTTTTCTTTGTAAAAAATCTTTTTATAAGGAGAGAGAAAGTACAATGCATTCGTTACTTCTCGAAAACGGCTCGCTTTTTGTCGGAACGATCTGGGCGTTTGTGCCTGCTGTTCTTGCAATCGTGCTGGCGCTCGTAACCAAGCAAGTCTACCTCAGTTTGTTCGCGGGGATTTTTGTGGGCGCAATGTTTCTGGCGGACGGCAACCCGATTTACGCATTGGGTATTCTGTTCGATAAAATGGCGACCTCGGTGGGCGGCAACATGGGGATTCTGGTCTTTCTGGTGATGCTGGGCGTGCTCGTGATTTTAATGACAAAGGCTGGCGGCACCAAAGCATACGGCGATTGGGCCGCGCAACGCATTCACACAAGAAAGGGGGCCCTCGGGGCAACGGCAGCCCTCGGCGGATTGATTTTTGTGGACGATTACTTCAAT
Organism: uncultured Clostridia bacterium; assembly: GCA_934203075.1. Lineage (GTDB taxonomy): Bacteria > Bacillota > Clostridia > Christensenellales > CAG-314 > CAKPYT01. Next base: position 29,551 of record CAKPYT010000040.1, read on the forward strand.
TGCCTCACCGTGGGCAGCGTGATGCGCCCCGTAACGGATAAGTTCCGGGTGTCCCGCACCAAGTTGGCGTATCTGATCGATTCTACGGCCGCGCCGATTTGCATCATTGCCCCCATTTCCAGTTGGGCGGCGGCGGTCAGCAGTTATACCCCCGCAGGGGAAAGCGGCCTGATGCTGTTCATCAAAACCATTCCGCTGAATCTTTATGCGTTGCTGACCATTGGCATGGTAGTATTTTTCATCGCAAAGGATCTGGACTTCGGCAAAATGCGCCGAAACGAAATTGCCGCAAAAAACGGCGATCTGCTCGCCGGCGAAACGGATTTGCCTACGGAAGATATTCCGCAAAGCGAGGTATCGAAAAACGGCAAAGTGCGCTATCTGGTGCTGCCCATCGTGGTGCTGATCGTCTGCTGCGTAGCGTCTATGATTTACAGCGGCTACTTTTATGATTGGGATGCCGGTCGCCTCGGCAACGTGGCGGACCCGAACATGACGCTCATCGGCAGTTTCGGCAATTGCGACGCGGGCAGTGCGCTTGCCATCGGTTCTACCATTGCGGTTCTCTTTACCATGGTGTACTACGGCCTCACCAAGGCAGTCAGTTTTCACGACAGTATGGATAGCATCGCAAAGGGATTCAAATCCATGGTGCCCGCCATTCTCATTTTGATTTTTGCCTGGACGATTTCCGCCATTATGGGGGCAAAAGGCGAAGGCGTTGCCAACCTGTTCGACGGCACGTTGAACGCAAAAGCGTTTATCGAAACCACCGTCACGGCAGAAAGCTTCGGCATGGGGGTAATTCCCGCCGTGCTGTTCCTGATTGCGGCCGTCATTTCGTTTGCTACCGGCACCAGTTGGGGAACCTTCGGGTTGCTGATCCCCATTGCGCTTACCGTAACGGATATCACGGGGGCGGGGGCCGCTACCTCTACCATGGCGATTCTTTCCATGAGTGCCGTTCTGGCAGGCAGTGTATACGGAGATCACGTTTCCCCCATTTCGGATACCACCATTATGGCGTCCAGCGGGGCACAATGCAACCATATCGATCACGTCCGCACACAGTTGCCGTATGCCACATTGGTCGCGGCGGGGTGCTTCGTCAGCTACCTCATCAGTGGGCTTGTTGCGCAGGCAAACCTGAGTTATGGCCTTACCGTATTGGTAACTTTGGGCAGCGGTGTACTGATTCTTGCCGCAACGCTTTTGGTGGTTCTCAAAATGGATCGCAAAAAGCAGGCGCAGGGGGGAGAATCGACGAACTGACGAAAACCACGTTTTTGCAACAAGAAAACAAAAAAAAGCAGGTTCGCCTGCTTTTTCTTTACAGAAAAATTACAAAAGCAAAAAGAAATTCGATGGAAGCGTTTTTTGCTTGGTGGTATAATAGTTTCACAAAGGAAGGAATCATGAATCAGACGGTGGAAAATTTAAGAAAAACGGTATTGCCGCTTCTTGCGGCGTTTTTGTGGGGCGTTGCGTTTGTGGCACAAAAAACAAACACGATGGGCGCGTTTGCCTTCAATTTTTCCAGGTCGGCAGTGGCGTTTTTGTTTTTATTGCCGGTGATTCTTGTTTTCACGCGCGACCCGAAGCACTTGCTTTCGGCAGAAACCAAACAGGGCACCAAAACGCTGTGGCTCGGCGGTATTTGCTGCGGGGGAATCCTCACGCTTTCCACGTCGCTGCAGCAGTTGGGCATGAATGCCGGTACGGAGGCGGGGAAAGCAAGTTTCCTGACCGCAATGTACGTGGTATTGGTCCCCGCCCTGGGGCTGTTTTTCAAAAAGAAAGTTCCCGTGCATATTTGGCTCAGTGTTGCCTTAGCGCTCGCAGGGTTATACTTTTTGTGCGTGAAAGTCGGGTTTTCTGTCGCGCCGAGCGATCTGATCGTTGCCAGCTGCGCTTTCGTGTTCAGCGTTCATATTCTCGCGGTGGATTATTTTTCCACCAGATGCAATTGTCTCAAACTCAGTTGTATTCAGTTTTTGACGATGACGGTTCTGAGCGGAATTCTCACCCTGTTGTTCGATGAGTTTTCGCTTGCTTCCGTGGGGGAGAATTTGTCTGCCGTGTTGTACCTCGGCATTTGTTCCAGTGGCATTGCCTATACGCTGCAGATCGTATCGCAAAGGGGGGCGAACCCTACGGTGCTGTCCCTGTTGCTTTCGTGTGAGTCCGTATTCGGGGTGCTTGCCGGGGCTCTTGTGCTGCAGGAAGTGCTTACCCCGAGGGAATACGTCGGTTGCGCGTTGATGATGCTCGCCGTGGTTCTTTCGCAGTTGCCGGTCGACCGATGGCTGGCTGCAAAGCGGCAGAAACGCAAAAAGCACGCCGACTGTGCCGTACCCTCGCCCGCAGGGCAAACGCCGGACGAATCGGCAGAAATGATACCAGAGAGGAAACAAAGATGAAAAGAGTTTTAACCATTCAGGATATTTCGTGTTTGGGCAAGTGCTCACTGACGGTCGCATTGCCCGTGATTTCCGCTTTCGGCGTGGAAACGTGCGTGTTGCCGACGGCGGTGCTTTCCACGCACACACAATTTCAGAATTTTACCTTTTGCGACCTGACGGAGGAATTGCCCAAAATTAAAGAGCATTACCTGCAGGAAGGGTTTTCGTTCGATGCACTCTACACGGGGTATCTCGGCAGTTTTCGTCAGTTGGATCTCGTCGCCGAATACTTCGATGCCTATCGCGCCCGTGGCAGCCTGATTGTGGTGGATCCCGTCATGGCAGACCACGGCGTATTCTATCGCGGGTTTACCAAGGAATTCGCCGCCCGCATGGCACGGCTTTGTGCCAAGGCGGATGTCATTTTGCCCAACCTGACGGAAGCGGCGTTTTTGCTGGACGTTCCGTACGTGGGCGAAGGGTACGACGAAGCGTATATCAAGTCTTTGCTGCAAAAGTTAGTAGGGCTTGGATGCAAAAAAGCCGTTCTGACGGGCGTCAGCCTGCAGAAGGGAAAAATCGGCGCAATGGGCCTTTGTGCGGCAACCGGGGAATACTTTTCGTACTACAATCGCAGGATTGATGCAGCCTATCACGGCACGGGCGATATTTTTGCAAGCGCGTTTGTCGGAGGGCGGATGCGCGGTTATAGCGACACGCAGGCCATTGCCGTCGCGGCGGATTTTACGGCACGCTGCATCGAGATCACGAAAAACGATCCGCAGGCGGTGAATTACGGGGTAGAGTTCGAATACGTCCTGCCGGAGTTGCTGCAGCGACTTGCGCGAGAGGATGCACGTTAGAAAGCGCCCGGGCAAAATTTCCGCAGGGCGTGTGCCGCCGAAGAGGGCGGAAAGTCACGCTCTGCCCGGAAAAGAAGCACAGAAGCAAAATCGGTTCCGCAATACGATTTTCAAGGGCATTTTCGTGCGTCTCTGGTTTGTCCCGTCGGTTTTTTGCAAAGCAGCGGCCACAGTTTCGGCGATTTTCAAAAACCGATGAGGAAGTTGCCTTTCCGTATTGACTTTTCCGAAGCAGAAGTATATAATACAATATCATTGCAAGTGAAAAGAGGAGAAGCGTATGAAGAAGTGTCCCGGATGCGGAGCGGAAGTAGAAGAAAGCACAAGAACTTGCCCTTATTGCGAAACGGAGTTTGCCGGATCTGCGGGAAGCACCCCCGCTATGTCGAGCGCCCAGGCGCAGGCAACTCAGCCGGAGGTGGTGTCGCAATACCAATTCGGCATGAAGTGGTTTAAATTTTTAATCTATTTTGCCCTGTTTGCCAGTGCCGTACTTAATTTCTTCAGCGCTATCAGCTTTTTTACGGGTGCGACCTACGGAGATCCGGAAGTGATCGAGGCCGTATATGAAGCCTACCCGGCTTTGAAAGCGGTAGATATCACGGTCGGCGTTCTCACGCTCGGCCTGGCAGGGCTTGCCGTCTTTACAAGATTCCAGTTGGCTGCATTCAAGAAAAATGCCCCGATCTTGTTATACGTGATGTATGGTCTGGATCTGGCAATTTCTTTGTTGTACGTTCTTGTGGCGTCCGTTGCTACCGGTCTGAACCTGTTCTCCGGCAATACGGCCGTATCCATTCTCACTTCGGTTGTGATGATTGCGTGCAACGTCGTGTATTTCAAAAAGAGGGCCTGCCTCTTCACGGCGTAAGTCCCGATTTTTTTCGAGACAAGCCGAAAAGCGCGAAACGAAGAATCCGGTCTGCTTGAAACAGAATACTTTTCGAATTTCAAAAACACGAAACTAAAGTTTTAGTTTCGTGTTTTTTGGTAGGAAGCGTCAAAAGAGACTTTACCATCATCGGGGATTGTTCATCCTTTCTCTTCCGGTTGTGTAGGGGCGGGCAAGGGCTTTCGTTTCCCGACAGGGATAAAAATCGGGGACTTCGGGCAAAATCAAAAGCGGCGCAACTAAGTTGCGCCGCAAGTCTTTGTACGACCGGAAGAGTTTCCGGCAGCAGAATCAAATTTTCACGATGTAGCCGTTTTTACGCGGAATGGGCGGTTTCGCCGGGCCGGCCGCATAACCTAAAGCAAGGGCGCCTACGCCGCGCAGGGAAGAAGGAAGCCCCCATTCCTGCAGCAATGCTTTTCCTTCGTCGCTGTCAAACATCTGACGTTCGCGATTTACCCATACAGAAGCAAGCCCTAAAGCGTGTGCTGCCAGCATCATGTTCTGCAGCACGCAGGAACCGTCTTCCACAAACGTCGGGACGGATCCGTTGGCCAGCACCAGCACGATTACCGGTGCACCATAGTACGGGTCGCTGTTGGAACCCAAAACTTTATCGTTCATTTGCGTCAGAATTTTACGATATCTCTCATCGGTAACGGCAACGATCACGGGGGATTGTTGTCCCTTCCCGGTCGGCGCAAAAGTACCGGCTTTCAAAACAGCATCCAACAATTCGGCGGGGACGGCGTCCGGTTTGTACGAACGTACGCTACGACGAGTTTCAATGATGTCTAAAAATTCGTTTTTCATAATAGATCCTCCTTCGGAAAGAATAAAACCGCAGCACGGGTCAACAGAGCGCCGTCTTGCGGTTTTCTTGCAGATCCCCGCAAGGGGTGCTTCTGTTCTTACTATAAAGAGATTTTCGTGCTTTGTCAATAGGGGAAATTCGGATTAGTCTCGTTTTTGCGAGGGGCAGGCCGGTATTTTTTTCTTTTCCAAACCGAAAACAGGGAGCGTCGAAGTCGCGGAATAGTTTTGCGATGCAAAATGCGCAGAAAGAGCCAAATTGTCCCGCCGTTTTTATCAGAATATGCAGAGGTTGCGCTAAAAAGTTGACAAATGCCGTAAAACATACAAAAACGCACTTACTTTTTTGCGGGGGTAAAACAGACGGAGAATCGGACGTTTTTCAAAAGCCAAACGGTAAAAATAAAAAAGACACTCTGCGGCAATTCTATTGACATTTCCCCACAAAAATTGATATACTGTTTGCGTTATGGAGACGTATCGAAGTGGTCGTAACGAGCTGCACTCGAAATGCAGTTGTCCGTTACCCGGGCACGAGGGTTCGAATCCCTCCGTCTCCGCCACAAAAAGGCAGGTTTTGACCTGTCTTTTTTTGTGGGAAATACCACTCAATAATACTTCAGTTTACTTCATAAGCACACTTTGTAAATCGGATATTTCCGATTTCAAACTTAGATGAATATTGTTTCTGCGGCAACTCCCTGCTTATAATAAACTCATCAGTAATAAGTACGACCAACTGCTTTTCTCCCGGTTCTACTAAATAGTATCGTTTGTCGGAATCTTTCAATCCGTTGTACACATCGGCTGTGCCGAACGGTGCGTCGGCAATTATTCCGAGAAGGTTATCGAAAATGCGCTGTCCTTTTGTCAATTTCGTTTTTGCCAAAAGCGGATAGATTTTTGCGGTCGGGTATTTTTCACGGACGCATTTATCTTTTTTTATTGTGTGGCTACCTTTGTATTCGGACAAGTCAATCGGCTCTTTGATAACCGATTTATCCATATTCTTGCCGTCATCCAATAAGTAATCTATACTTACATTCAAAAGCACCGATATTGCTTTAAGGTTATCTACATCGGGTATCCCGTTGTTTGTTTCCCACTTTGCAACTGCACTTCGGGAAATACCGAGTTTTTCGGATAACTGCTCCTGCGATAGCCCTGCTTGTTTCCTTGCCTCTTTTAATTTTTCGCCTAACGTCATATCTATGATCTCCTTGATTGATACGTTCAGTATAAACCAATATTTATAAAAAGACCATATACGCTCTATAACAGTACTGTTACTCTTCGTAACAAATAGTAGAAATTCACAAAATTTTTTGTTATCTTATATGTCCCTAACGCTCCGTCAGGTTGATTTTCCAATTGGTTGCAATAAAAACGGTTTGCTTTTTGCAAATCGTTTTTTATTGACGCTGATTCTCTTTTTTCGAAAAGCGAGCAGGATGTCTAGAGAAAAATTGCTTTAATGAGAACAAGAAGTATCAAATCCATCTTGCTATTGTTCGCTATTTAGAGTATTATATTTGCGATCAGAGAGGTATAGTATGGCAGAATTAAAACTATTCAAGGTAAACGGACACGTTGAAGAATTGAAATCTAAAAGTGTAACTATAGAAAAAGAGTTGCAGAACATTATCGAAAAGAATATGCAAGAATTTTTCGGTGTGAGATTTCTTGCCTCGGAATATAGAATAGACAACGGGAGAATGGATTCTATAGGAATCGACGAGAATAATTGTCCTGTTATTTTCGAATACAAGCGTTCTTCAAATGAAAATGTAATAAATCAGGGTTTGTTCTATTTAAATTGGCTATTGGGACATAAGGCTAATTTCAAACTTTTAGTTTTAGAAACCTATGGGCAGAAAGTCGCAAACAATATTGATTGGACTATGCCGAGAGTGATTTGTATTGCGAGTGACTTTTATAAATATGACGAAGAAGCCATTAAACAAATAAATCGTAATGTATCGCTTATTCGCTACAAGCAATACAATAATGATTTATTGTTGTTTGAATTGTTAAATACAAATACGGTAGCCCCTATTGATAACGAGCAGACGGAGCATAAAACTTCGCAAAGTAACGAAAAAACGTTTACCGAACAATACAAAAACGCGCCGCAAAAATTCAAAGAACTATATGACGAATTATCCGATTATGCTATGAGTTTAGGTGATGACGTGTCACAAAGTACCTTAAAACTGTACTCAGCATTCAAAAAAATCAAGAATTTTTGCACTATGGAAGTTTATCAGGCAAAAATGCTGATAAATTTCAGGCTTAATCCAGACGATTACGAATTGTCCGACACATTGCGTGATGTTCGGAATATAGGGCATTGGGGTTGTGGCGATTTGCAGTTAATAATGCGTGACCGTTCCGAAACAGAAAAGGCAAAGGACTTGATTTTGAAGGCATATGAGCAAAATTAAATAGATGTTTTAAAGGAATGTATTTATTGCGGAAATAATTAAGTGTAATCGTTTTACTCCTTACTTTCTTTGGGTTGCCCGGATTTGGTTTACTCAAAAAAGAGGGAGGAGGCAGGTTGGAGGAGAAAAGTGTTTTTGAGTTTAGAGTTTCAGGAGGCCTATAAACGCCTGGATAAATTATGTAAAGATTGTTTTTTCAGTAACGAAGGCGTTTCGGAGTACCTTCGTTTTATGGAAAGAGAAGATCGTGCGGGAAGGAGATACGTTTCTACCTGGGACGCGGATTATAGAATGTTAAAGCACGTCCGATGGGTGCGGAATCAATTATCGCATGAAGTAGGTACCTTGCAGTCCGATTTATGCACGCAGGACGATTTGAAATTCGTCGAAAGTTTTCATGACAGAATTCTGAAGTGTACCGACCCCTCTTCCGTGCTGCGCAAAGAGAGAGAAAAAGCAAGGCAGCAGGGGCTTGCGAGATTGCAGGCTTCAAGAGAGAATCTGCCACCGGAAGACCCGGTAAATACCGATACCGTTGGAGAGAACAAATCTTTTTTTCAAAAAATTTGGGAGAAAATCAAAGAATTTTTCTCTTAAAAGCAGGGTAGAGTCCTTCAAAGCGTAAGCGAGCCGAAAGAAAGCTTTTGGCTCGCTGTTTTGTTCAAAAAAAATGGGGGCCCGGGTAAAGGCGTCCGGGCAGAGCATACAAAAACGAAACTGTCCGTTCCGAAAGGGTGCGAAAGAAGCGGACGGGCCAGACTGTTTGCCTGTTTTCCCCGGCAGCAAGACGAAGTTTTTGAAAAACTTGTGCGGGAGGGGCACACAGCGTTGAAAAATGAGACGGATTGTGTTATTCTAAAAATATCGATTTGGGAAAAGGGATTACTATGGAAGGAAAAATCAGAAAAGCAAACCAAAACGATTTGCAAAAAATCAATAAACTTCTTTACGAGGTACAAAAAGTGCACAGCGATGCTCGTCCGGATTTGTTTCGTGCGGGGACCAAAAAATATACGGACGAACAGCTGAAAAGCATCCTGGAAAACGCAAGGACGCCCGTTTTTGTGTTTGAAAAGGGGGAAGAGATTCTCGGTTATGCTTTTTGCATTTTCAAGCAGGAATTAAGCAACACGCTGATGCCTGTGAAAACGTTGTATATCGACGATTTATGTGTGGACGAATGCGCCCGCGGAGAACACGTCGGCACGGAGCTGTATCACTTCGTGTTGGATTATGCCAGGAAAAGCGATTGCTACAACGTTACGCTGAATGTTTGGGCAGATAATACCAAAGCCGTCAAGTTCTATCAGGCCATCGGTATGCGGGTGCAAAAAATAGGAATGGAAAAGATTTTATAATAGAAAAGTCAAACCGAACATCGTCCCGAAAACAGCAAAGTCATACAAAAAGGAGAAACGCTGAGTGCGAACCGAAACGAATCAAAAAAGAATTGTGCTTTCTGCCGCATGTGTGTTTTTCTTTTGCCTTGCGGGGGCGTTTCAGGCGGTGGATTCGCTCTTGCCGGAGTTCTGGCATGCATTGTTTGCTCTTTTCGCGCACACAATTTTGCTTTCTCTTGTAGTGGCTTGGGGTGTTTCCCTGATCCATCGCATGGTACGGAAAGATCTCCGCGCGTATTTTCTTACGGTTGCCGTGCTGATTTTGTTTTTCCTTGTTGTCAGAATGATAAAATACGGACTGACGCAAGACGCGGACACGCTTTCGCGTTATCTTTGGTACGCATATTATGTTCCGCAGGTGCTCATTCCGCCGACGATTTTGCTTGCGGCGTTCCGTCTGGAAAACAAAAATGGGAAACCGCTCGCAAAAATCTGGTATCTGATTTATTTCCCCGCCGTTATTTTGCTTCTTTTAATATTCACGAACGACGTACACGAATGGGGGTTTGCATTGAATTTCGACAACGGATTTTCTTACGAACACAGAACCGTGTTTTATTTTGCGCTTGCGTGGGAAATTATCGTAACGTTTGCAAGCCTTATCGTGTTGATTTTGCGGTGCAGCGTGTCGGCGTGCAGGCGAAAGACGTGGATACCCGTAACCGTTTTCGTCGTATGTGCGGCGTTTTCAGCCATATGCTTTTTGACGAATACGTCGGCGTTCAAAATTCCGGAGTTGTTGTGCTTCACCTGTATCGTGATGATAGAAAGTTGTATTGCGATAGGACTTATTCCGTCCAACGACGAATACGAAAATTACTTCTATCGTTCGGCATATTCGGCCGTCATTACGGACGAGAATTTTGACGTGATTTACAAATCCGAAAAGGCAATTCCCACAGAGAAAAGCCGGCTGGGACAAGCGGTAAAAGGTTCGGTTATGAGAGTCGAAAACACGCGCCTTTCGGCAAAGAAAATACACGGTGGCTACGCTTTCGGGATCGAAGATCTGTCTAAAATTAACGAAATCAACGCCGCGTTGAAAGAAACCAACGAAAGGCTGTCCGAAGAAAACGACATCATCGAAGCGGAAAACGAACTCAAAGAACAAAAAGCAATCGTTTCCGAACAAAGCCGGCTGTACGCCAAGACGGAAGAAGTTACCCGCGAAGAACTGAAACGGTTGGACGTACTTTTATCGGAGGTGTATCGTAATCAGCAGTTAAGCGGTGCGGAATACGCCGGGAAAATGCGTTTTGCGTGCATCCTGGCGGCTTATATCAAGCGCAGAAGCAATCTTGTGATGCTCGCCGAAAAACAGGAAAATATCGACGCCGGCGAACTGTTGCTTGCGATAAAAGAATCGCTTGAATATCTTTCGCTCACAGGCGCGGAATGCACTTTCGATTGCGCCGTTTCGGGTAAAATCCACGGCAAAAACGCAGGTATTTTCTATGACTTTTTCGAAGCCTGCATTGCCAATTACAACGAGTTGCCGAGTGCCGTAATCGTCCGACTTTTCAGGCGGGGCGACAATCTTGTTTTGCGTATGGAGTGCGACAACGGAACGGAAGAGATTTTGAAAAAGGTCAAGTCGAAGTTCGCCGAGTATAACGTTACCATCGAAATGGACGACGCAGAAGTTTATTACTCACTTACTTTGTCCGAAGGGGGTGCGGTATGAGATTTATCGACGCACCTCTTTATGCAAGGCAGATGATTGTCGTTTCGTTTATTCTCACGTTCGTTCTGGCAATTATCGGATTGTTTACGGCAGTGCGGCTTTGCAAGAAACGTCGCTATATCGTGCTATCGTCGGTAACGTTTGCATTGTCGTTTATTTCGGTTTTCCTTACAATGCGCGGAAGTTATCGCTATCGTGTAAATTTGCCTGTATTCGAGCCGTCTCTCACTATCCTTTCTTTGCCGTTGTGGGTGCATTGCGTCGTTTCCGCCGCGTTGATTGCACTTACCGTTTACGGATTGACCGGTACGGTGCGGTGGAGTAAGAAACATCTTTCGCCCGTTTCGATTAAAGAAAGTGTGGACACCTTCCCCGCAGGAATCTGTTTTTACGAGCCAAGCGGGCTTGTACGGCTAATCAACACGGAAATGAATCGTCTTTGCATTCTTGTGACGGGCAAGGCTCTTCTGGATGGTGCAAGTTTTTGGCGGAAGATCTCGCAGGGCGAAATCGAAGCGAACTGTCTGCCGCTGCAAACGGGGGAGAAGCCTATCTTGCAATGCCCTGACGGGAAGGCGGTATCTTTCAAAAGATACTTGCACGAAACGGACGGCAAAACCGTTTGTGAAATCGTTGCGGCGGACGTAACCGAGCAGTATCGCCTGACCCGGGAGTTGGAACAAAAACGGAACGAACTGAAATTCGTCAACAAACGTCTGGTTGCCTATGGGAATAACGTTGCGGAACTCACAAAAGAAAGAGAGCTTTTGGCAGCGAAAATCCGTATTCACGACGATATGGGGAAACTTTTGCTTGCCACAAAGCGTAAGCTTGCCGAACCGCCGGACGAAATCGTGCAAAAAGAACTGGTATATTTCTGGCAGGCGGAGATTGCCGCACTGAAAAACACTCATAAAAAACAAAGGAAAAACAACTTGCGGGTGATAACGGACGCGGCAAAACTTGTGGGAGTGAACGTGGAGTTTTTCGGCACACAGCCGAAAGCCGATACGGTAAACGAAAAAATACTCATCGCCGCTATGCACGAATGTCTCACAAACACCGTTTCGCACGCCAACGGAAAAACCATGACAGTTACGGTTGAGGATAAAAACGGCAAGTATACGATAGCAATTACCAATGACGGCGAAAAGCCGAAGGGCGAAATCACAGAAGGCGGCGGCCTTTCCGGGTTGCGAACTCTTGTCGAACGCGAAAACGGCACAATGCTTATTCACAGTGTTCCGCAATTTGAACTTCGGATCGAACTGCCTACGGGAGAAACCATATGAAAAACGGAAAATATTCGGTAATGATCGTTGAAGATCAGCAAATGCCAAAGGCACTCTTTTCGCATTTTGTGGAATCGTCAAATAAATTCTATCTGCAAGTGGCAATAGAAAACGCGTCTGTTGCGGATATCGTTTGCACCCGCACTCCCGTGGATTTGATACTGATGGACGTGGTAACGGAAAACGGCGAGAGCGGCCTCGAGGCGGCGGCGAAAATCAAAGCGAAATTTCCGAAAACGAAGATCATCATCGTCACGAGTATGCCGGAGTGCTCCTACATCAGGCGAGCCAGACAAATCGGTGTGGAGGGCTTTTGGTATAAAGAGGTGAACGAGCAACCGATTCTTTCGTTGATGGAACGGGTCATGAACGGCGAAATCGTCTATCCCGACAGTCCCCAACCCGTCAGAATGGGGCTTGCGTTGAGTACGGAGTTTACCGAGAAAGAGTTGGAAATACTACGCCTGATGACGGGTGGTTACAGTAATGCGGAAATTTCCGAAAAACTCGGTGTTTCCGCGGGCGTTGTCAAAAACCACGTGGCGGATATGCTCGGTAAAACGGGCTTTCGTTCCCGCACGCAGTTGGCGGTGCGGGCGAGGGAATCCGGGCTGGTCATTCTGGAAAAGACAGAGGAAGATTTTTAACCGAGACGGATAAGGTAAAAAACAGTCGTTGAAAAACGGCTGTTTTTTTTGCGGAAAAGAGACGGCAAAACAGAAAAAATCCGGTAAGGGGTGCCAAACGGCACTCCCGATAAGTCCTCTCGTTATGGTACAATGCCTCCGCAAAACAGAGAACGAATAGAGAAATCGATGAAAGGGGAGGGTGCAGAATGAAAAGAGCAGTGCTGGCTATCAGAAACAGACTCGTTCTGGAAGCGGTCACAACCGCTCTGAAGCGCACGGGCTTTTTTGTGGAAAAAGTTTCTTCGCAGGAAACGGAGCGTATCCTTACGCTGACGAACGCGCTTGCGGCAACAACTCTGCTCATGGACGTTACAAGGTCGGGAGACGGCACGTTTGATATGCGAATGGACACCGTGAAAGAAGCCAAACGGCGAAACCCCGAAATCAAAATCGCACTTCTTTGCGACAACGTGTCGGATGAAAACAGCGCATACAAAATCAAATGTGCCAAAGAAGACGGTCGTATCGACGCTTTCTTTTATGAATCCGTTCCGTCGGACTATCTTGCCGACGCGGTTGACGCGCTGTAAACGGAAACATACGAGAATAGGATAAAACAAAAGATTATCAAAAAACAAAAAGGAGCTTGAAATGAAAAAGAAGATTTTTACAATAGCAACGGTTGTTTTGTTGCTTGCGTTGGCACTTTCGGTAATGGTCGCTTGTGGTGATAAAGGAAACGGAAATCAAAACGGCACACAAACGGGCGGACAAGAAGAAACGCCCATAACGTCCGAAGTGGGATTGAAATACGGACACACCAAAACGACGGTTACGTATGCAAGCGACGAAGCGAAAGAAAAGATGCTGAAAGAAATGGAAATGACGACGGAGGAATTTTTCAATTTTTACGATCAAGCGATGCTCGATGTTCAGTTCCTTGCCAAAAACAAGGCTACCGTAGTTTACAACATTGGCGGTAGCGGGGAAGCGCTCAACTTGTATTACAAGGCCGAAGGCAGAATCGTGACGTTCTATGATACCGAAGAAGACATGCAAAAAGAAAATGTCAAGACAGATAGAGGAGTGTTCGCAGCACAATTCAAATTGTCCGATGACTATAAGACTCTGCAATGGATTGCCAAGGAGGAAGGCTTATACAAAGTCGTTCTCGATTGTGGTCTTTTGAAATAAAACCATAAGAATTTGAGCCGGCGAAAGCCGCTTCAAAGATAAACAAAAAAACAATAAGGAGAAAAACTATGAAGAGAAAAAACTTGCTTACAGTCGTGTTTGTTCTTCTTTCCTGCGTGTTGGTGTTTGCCGCATGCGCTCCCGCACCGGAGGAACATACCCATACTTATTCGAAGGAATGGAGCAGTAACGCTGCCGAGCACTGGCATGCGGCGACGTGCGAACATACCGATTTGAAAGAGGGCGTCGAGGCGCATACGTTTGGGGCCTGGGCGGAAACGAAAGCCCCAACCGCTACCGAAATGGGCGAAAAACGGCGCGTGTGCAGTGTGTGCAACTACACGGAAAAACAAGAGGTCGCGGCACTCGGTGCGCAAGAAAATACGCTTGCCCTTGCAGCGGGGGTTACGCTCGGCAAAACTTATGATAAGCAGGCAATTGCTTTCACAACGGAAATGTTTCAATATCAGGGCAACGGCGCCGTTACGTTTGCATACAAAGCAAAAGACGCCGCTGTGTTCGATGCGGAAGTGCCGTCCGTCGCAGGCGAATACGTGGTGAAGGTTTCCGTTGCAGGTACAAGCGAGTGGAAGGAAGTCGAAAGGGAATTCGACTTTACCATTGCGCAAGTTCGTCTTGCCAGCATCGAAAAAGCTTTGGAAGTGATGTACGACGGATCCTCGACGGAATTTGATTTCACAAGCAAAATCACCGAAAAAGTTGCGAACGACGATATCAGGCTTATCGTTAAGATGAACGGTTTTGCAGTGGGCAGTACAGTAAAAGAAGTGAAGTTCACGGGCGACGACGCTTGCAACTACACCTACGATACGACCAAATTGTCCGTTACAATCGTCAAAGCGAGAATCAATATCGGACGTACTCAATTCGAAACGCAATATAAGAGCGGCGCTTGGAAAACCGTGTTTGCGCTTGCGGCAGGCGACGGCGTCGTTGAAAAAGACGGCGTGCTAGAAAACGTATCTTTTGAAGTTCTTCAAGACAACAAGGCTGATTGGGCGAACAAAAAATCGTACGCTCTTTACACCGAGAACGCAACGAAAGTAAGCAATATCGAGCGAGTAAGACTCGTCGGTACAGACGCAGGCAATTATACCTTTGCATGCGACGAAGACGGCAACCTCGGCGCAACTCTCTATTGCAAGGTCAAAGAAACCGCAATCGACGCTATTCTTGACCAGCTAAACGATTACGACTGGGGCGGACTCATTGTTGACAATGTCACGTTTGCGAACAAAAAATTGGTTGTCGGCGGTTATCAAGGCGAAATTACCGATAAACTCATCGACGACGAAAACAATTTCAAACAACTCAAATTCGAGATGTTCGTCAGAGGCACGGAAATCAAGATTGCCCAAGGCACTCGCATTTTGTGGCAAGGAGACGATTGCGAACACATATATAACGATTGCGAACTTATCCCGGGCATCGGCGGCCCCGCAAATTTGGAAATTAACCTTCTTAAAAACGTCGACGGTTACACCGATGAAAACGGATATTGGATTTGTGAGCAACAAAACGTCAACCTCACTCTCAAAGTAACGGAAACCACGGATGTGGCAGAAAAAAATCAAGATTTGTTTGAAGACGGTCTTGTTAAGGCAGGTTACGCACTTGTTAAATATACGCACAATGCCGAAGATTCCACGAGTATTAACTTGGAACTTACCGAAGGCGCAACCGGAACGATTGAAACGCACGTTTACGGTTTTGTCGATGGCAGATTCACCGAACTTACGCTTAACGGTGGCGGCTACGACGTGGAAAAAGGACAAACTTACTACATCGTCGTATTTGTAAAAACTGCCGGCACGGGCAACGCGCAAATCGTTTTGATGGGTTGATGCGACTTAATAGAACAATAATTAAATAAACATATTTTCAAAGCCGTTCAAGCGAGCGGCTTTGAAACGTTTGGAGTAGTATATGAAAACTTTCAAAAAATCAATGATTGTGCTTATGGCACTCGTTCTTTTCTTTGCGCTCGTAGCGTGCGATAAGGATGCAAAAGTACAAAGCCTTACGGGCGAACACGGCGCAGTTGCAGAGGGCGAGTTCGATAAGGGCAGTGCGCTCAAAGTTTCGTCAGTTGATGTCGGAGATGCACAAAAGCAACTTATCTTTGGCAGCGGATATTTGACCGAAAACCTTACGGCATACGATATCCACATCGAAAAAGACGGCGCAAAGTTGCAACCGAGCGGAAAAGTGAAAATAACGCTTGATTTTGACGGTAATTCCGCAAACGGTTATTCCGTTTTCCACTTCAAGAGCGATACGGATATGGAAGTGCTGCCTTCAACCGTCGCAGACGGCAAATTGTCCTTTGAAACGACGAGTTTTTCTGTTTTTGTCATAGGCGAAAACGCACCAGAAGAATACAACTACAATATAACTTACAACCTTGACGGCGGCAGTTTTGCCGAAGGCGTTACCGCCCCCGCTCAATACGGTAGCGACAGCGAGTTTCCGCTTTCTTTGCCGCCGGTTACAAAGAGCGGTTATGACTTTAAGGGCTGGAAGAACGCTTATGGTGTGGAAATGACCGAAATAACCGCCACTATGCGCGGAAGTCTTACCCTTACCGCACAATGGGAAAAAGGCACGGGCGAGGACTTTTTCTTGTTCCGTTTGGAAATGGATAAGGTTGACCCAAACGATGCCAACGTAAAAACCGTTGAGTTCTATTCATCGGGAGTCAGCGACGGGAAAGGGGAAATTCTGAAAACGAAAATCGACGGTTCGTTTGAGAACGTCGACAGGAGCGGAATGAGCGTCTCTATCGGCGACGGTACTTATCTTGAGATTCTGTCCGATACGGTTTATAAAAACTGTACGGCGGGTACGCTCAGCCAAGAAACAGGCAATCACGGTTATTGCTTCTACACCGGTTCTTTCAGCGGTAAAATTTCGATAAACGAAGACTATATGCTGTTTGTTTTGAAAAAAATCGACGGCGAAAGGTCAGAAGATCGTCTGGAAGCGGTTACAACCGACCATTTCCAAACGCTTAGCGAAGGCAGATATTTCGTCGTCAGAAAAGACGCGTATAACGCTGCCGTAGCCGCCGGAAAGAAAAACGAAACGGGAGAATTGTACGAAGCACTTTCGTACTTATCCGAACCACACGACGACGGAAAAGACAACCCCGTTATCGAAGATATTACGGCTTGCTATGAAATCTGGATTCAATTCGCAACTTCGCTGAAACGTTCTTGAATCGAAGGGGCGAAGGGATTGGATAAGAGAAACCTTGTAGCATAAATCGAACCGAAATTCACCGAAAGTAAGCCGTCTTAGAAACTAAGGCGGCTGAAATTCTCCGGATTTGATAGGGGCGCGAGGGGCACTTATGCCGTGGGGCATTCCGGCAAAACGGATGCCTGGGCGGGGACAAAACGTCAATTTCGAAAAAGAGCCGGGGCGTGACACCCGGCTCTTAATCTTTTTGGATTGTTTCGGAAAAGTAGTTTTTCCAATAGGTATCGGCTTCGTCCGCGGTCATACCGAAGGTCGGCCGGTCTTCCTCCCGGAATAAATTGAGAATTCTCAGCCCCTTCCGTTTCGCGTAGTTCATGTCGGTTTTTGCTCCGATTCGGCGTTGGGTCGGGTCCACGTAGCAAATCAGCGTGTCGCATTCGTCCATCATTTGTTTATTGCTTTCGGTAATTTGCTTTTTGAAGTGCAGCTCTTCCGTCGGGAACAGGTCCCGATAGGGCACGGAATCCGGGTGGATTTTCTTTTCGGGGGAAAGTCAATCGATACGATCCCGACCGAAAAACGTTTGCCCTGCGGTCTTTTCTTAAAAATCTTCAGCGAGGGGCAGACGCTCCGTGCGGCTTTCGGGGAACACGGTCGGGAGGGGAACGGTTTGGGGGAAAGGGGAAAAATTCTCTTCGTCCCTTTTGCCGCAACGGAGGAGCCGCTCCCGTAAAAAAAATCGACGGGGACAATCCCGTCGATTTCTATTGGAGGAAATTTGCGGCAGAAAAAGCGGAGGAGCGCAAACCGAACGTCGGAGGGTGTTCGCAAAACGCGAAGCCCGACTTTCCCTTTCGATCGTTTTTGAGCAAGGGCGGAAAACGCGTCGCTCAATCCCGGGTGCCCCGTTACTTCAAAAAATCTGCCCGTCTGATTTTTTCTTTTCCCGGAAGGGAAACGTTTCGTCAAATTTTCGAAAAGCCTCCGGCTCGGCCCGGCACACGAAATAGCACTCCGGGTCGCGGTAAGAGCCATGTACTCCGTTCAGAAAACCTGGTTTCAGTTCTTTTATCAAAAAGTAGTCCGCCGACGGATCGTCCGCATATACGATGCCGCGTTCTTTGGCAACGGTGAAACCGCTTTTTCCGTAAAAATCGAGATTGCCGGTGATAGCAAGTGCTCCGGCCCCGAGATCCCGTGCTCTTTGCATCGATTCGTCCAGCAGAAGTTTTCCGTATCCTTTGCGTTTGTATTCGTTGGCAATACAAATCGGCCCGAAAGTCAGAATCGGCAGAGGGCCGGCCGCGCAATCGATATGGGACCGATAGTATACCACCTGTCCGATGAGTTTTTCGTCTTTTTCGAAAACCAGATCCAACTCCGGCACAAAGTTTGCATCGTTTCGCATGCGGTGCAGCACAAAGTGCTCCATCGCACCGGGAAGGTACACATTCCAGAAGGAATCGCGTACGAGTGTTTCTACCGCGCGGTAATCGTCCGGAGTTTCTCTTCGAATCCGGCAGCCTTGCGGCAGGGTATTGTTTTTCTTTTGAATCATTGTTTACTCCTTTTCAAAATCGTGGCCGGGCGCAAGCTGCAACAAAAAACGGTCTGTATAGGTAAAAAAGTCCCGAAGAACGCTATCTTTCTCGCTTGCCGCGTCGTATGCCGCGTAATACAAAAACATCCCGCCGTAAAAAGCAACGGCAAGTGCATGTGCGCGCGTTTTGCTCTGCCCCGAGGCAGAGAAAATCTCTTCTACATAGGAACACGGCCCGACGGAAAGGGAATCGCGGTAGAGTTGTGCCATGCTTTCGCTGCGGAATTGTTCCAGAGTCAGCATTTTTCGGAAGAGCGAGGCAAAAGGGTGCTCCGTCCAATAGCGAAACTGCGCCTTGGCATATTCTCCGAAGGCTTGCAAATCCACAGCTCTCTGGAACCCGCCCGCTTCCAGCGGCATGGCAAACGCAAGTGCGTTTTCCGTGTCGTTCTGCTGCATTTTTGCTAGAATCCCCTGCAAAATCTCTTCTTTGCCGGAAACGTGCTTGTAAAGTGCGGCCTTGGTTACGCCCAGTTTTTCTGCAATATCGCTCATGGAGGAGCCAAGATATCCTTTTTGCGCAAAAACCTCCAGTGCGGCAGTGAGCAGTTGCTCTTTTTTGTCGTTTTTCATTTGCTTTTTGTCCTTTGTTACCGATCGGTAACCTTAGTATAGTTACCGATCGGTAACTTGTCAAGAGAATAAAGCAAAAAACAGAAGAAAAGGGGGAAACGTCGTTCTCAGGGTTTTGTCGGAAGGGGCAAAAAATTCGAATTGTGCTTCCGGTCAAAAACTCCCGTCGTTTTTGCACGGGGACGAAAGCAAAAACGATTCTGCAGGCACGGGCGGCAAACGCCTGCCCTGTTGCGTCGTTCTGCTTTTTGTGTTAAAATAAAAACAAAAAAAACGAGAGAAGGGGACGGAACGAGGGGATGATTCAACCGGAAAAGACCAACGCCACACGTGCGCTGGAACAAAAGAAAATCGAATTCAAGGTGCATACGTACCTTTCGGATGGGGCAATCTCCGGTGTGGAAGTGGCAGCCGCCATCGGCGAGCCGGTGGAAAAGGTGTACAAAACGCTGGTGACGGTGGGAAAAAGTAAGGTTCATTACGTGTTTGTCATTCCTGCCGCTGCCGAGTTGGACCTGAAAAAGGCGGCAAAAACCGTCGGAGAAAAGAGTATCGAGATGGTAAAGTCCAAAGAATTGCTGCCTTTGACGGGTTACGTGCACGGCGGGTGCTCGCCCGTCGGCATGAAAAAGCAGTTTTCTACCGTAGTGAACGATACGGCACGGGAAATGCCGGCGATTATCGTCAGCGGGGGAAGAATCGGGTATCAAATCGAGATTGCGCCTGCCGTTTTGCAGCGGGTCGTACCGTTTTCGTATGCGGATGTAATCGCAGAGACTTCCTGAGTGCCGCACGAGAAGAGAAAGGGGGAAAACAACAATCTCCGTTCCGCAGGCACAATCGGCTCGTAAAGGGCAAAAGAGACGGAAAAACGTAAAATACAAGAAACAGCCGTCCGTTGTTGCGGACGGCTGTAATAAAGTTCGGCAGAATCGATTATTTTTCCTCTTTCGGTTTTTCCGCGGGAGCGGCCGGCAGAGGGGCGATGGGTAAAACGTCGTTTTTCTTTTCGATTTTAATTTCCCATTGAATCAGGAAGGTCAAAGCCGCGCGCAGCAGAATGATAGAGCCCAAAATCAGCAATTCGTCCCAATCCCGCACGATGACGGTGCGCAGCAGCTCGCCGCCCACTTTGAATTCCAACGCAAGCGCAATGCCTTCCGCCAGATGCAGGCGTACGCGCGGTTGCTTGCGGAACAGCCCGATTACCGCCCGGACAATGGCATACAGCAGCACGGCAACACCGACGAGTTCAATCGCCAGAATGATATATTGCAGAGCGATTTTGTCAATACCTTCGAGTTTTTCGTATAGTTCTATCATAATTCTCTCCGTAAAATCGTGGTAAGAACAGTGTACTCTCTTTCCGGGGGCTTGTCAATAGGGGGCAGGCGAAGTTCTGCGGAGGGCAGGATCCGATGCTTTTGTGCGGCGTCCAAAGGGAGTTCGACGGCGGATGTTTTTTAAAAGGGCGGTAAGAAGAATGCAGCGGGGCATTGACACGACGGAGAAAATAGGCTATACTATCCGCAAACAACTTGGAGGTATCATTCATGGCGAAAAGAAAAACCAAAAAGTCTCAAAGGGACTTTCTAGTATCCATTGTATTGGCGGTGCTTGCGGTTTTGGTCATCTGCACTTTGTTTATGCCCGTTTTCTCCTCGAAAGGGGATCTTGGCGGCGTATTGCAAACGAAAGAGGCGAAAACGACGGGAGCAGACGTTCTTACCGCTTGTTTTCACGAAAAAACTTCCGGCGACTACACGGGCGGCGCAAATACGTTGATTACTTTGAAAACTTCCGACGATTACGGTTTTGTGACTTCCGTTTTCGTATGGTCGTATTTCCTTTCGATTCTTGCAGCAGCCGTCGTATTGGTGAGCGCAGTTCTTTCGATTTTGGGAATTCGCATTAACCTGTTGGGATTGGTCGGCGGTGCGGCTTTGTTGCTGCTGGCATTGGTTGCTTTCATCTTCTCTTTGATCGTAGCGGGAAAATTCGGCTATGCAGGCACGTTCGTTTCCTATACCACGACGTTGGCCGTCGGCGGGTGGTTCTTACTCGCAGGCGTGCTGTGCGGGGCAGGAGCAGCGTATACGGCAAAGAAATAACCCCAAAAACACAAAAAAAAGCAGGCATCGCCTGCTTTTTTCTTTGGGCTTAAAAGAACGTAAAATGCGTTTTTCCTCCTTTTGGGGAATCGATATTTTAGCAAACAGTCGAAACCGAGAGGATAAGGTTTGTTTTAACGTTTTTCCGAAAGAGCGCCGATTCGGCGCAAATTGCTTTTCTGCGGTTCGCGGATTCGGAAAATCCGCCTGCGGATGGTTTCTCTTATGGCTCAGCGGAAGTTTCCGTTCATCCAGGCGAGGACTTTTTCAAAATCCCAACTGTGCACCACTTCCGCATCCGGGCGCACGTTTTCCGCTTCGTTTGCCACAACAACGTCTGCCCGGCTCGGGTCGGAAACGACTTCGGTTGCAAGCATTTCCGCAAGCGTACCGACGTTGAGGGTTTCCGTCAGGTGCAGATACTTTTCCAGGAAGGAATAATCGGTTCCCCCCGCAATGTATTGCTGCCCCGCAAGGGAAAGGTTCAGCCATACGAATTCGTCGGTGGAAAGGTCCAGGCCGAAAAGGCAGGCATGTGTGCTGTTGCAATCTATCCGGAAGGAGGTCTTTACCGTTTTCGGTTCGAAAATTTCACCGGAGTCCTTCCGGTCGCGCAACATAAATCCGGCGGTACAGGTGCAGTCGGAAAAGGGCACTTGCGAATACACGTTGTCAAAGAAAAGCAGATACTGCACGTGCGGATATTCTCTTTTAAAAGCACTCGGCGTCAGGTCGTAAAATTCGGAGCCGCCGCGCATCCCGCTGGTCTGATCTCCGGAAAAGCAAATTCCTTTGCTTTGTCGGTCTGACATGGTTCTCCACGAAAATTCTTCGCTGGTTTGCCACAAGCGGCTGATGCCCAGCGCGGAAAGGTCAATGTCGTTTACCCCTTCCCAATAGGTGAAGGCGCGTATTTTTTTATCGGCAGGGATGGAAAACCGCGAGCCTTTCGGCAGCGTACCATAGCCCCCCTTGGAAGTCCCTTCCTGCAAAGGTAAAGCAATGCGGTACATCTCCGGCGCAATGTATACTTTGCCCAGTTTGTTTTTCAGCAGGGCGCGCAGTTTGCTCAAAAGGGTTTCCCGTACGTGAATCCGGACGTTTTGCGGCAGGGCGCTTTTGCGCCGTTCCGCTTCTTCCACGGTTTCACTGTGGCGGAACAGCATCTGGTGTCTTTCAAAAATAAAATTACGCAGCCGGTCGGACGGAACGTCATAGGAAACGATCATTTGAATCAGCACCGGGATGTTGTCCGTTTCTATTTTGCTCAGGATGGAATCGATTTCTTCTTCGGTTTTGGCTCTGCTTAAAAGATAGTTCAGGTTGCGCAGTACGGCGCCGGAACCTTTTTGCGTTTGCAAAACCTTCAAAGCGTCGGCAGGGTTTCCCTCGGCCATTTTCCGCTCGAACGCCGAATAGGCAGAACGATTTTTCCCGTTGCGAATGGCAGAAACAAAACTCTGCGCCTTCTCCGTTTTCGGGCGATAGTGAATGTGATGCAAAAAGCCTTGCCACAACGCTTGTTTTTCAAAGCAATCAACGGTATTCACGTTGCCGCGTTCGAAGATGCTATCCAACAGGGCGGAAAGAAACTTACGGTCGGCATTGCGCAGATTCAACTTGCGTACGTTGTTGCTGCCGTAATAAAAATAATTCAAAAAATCGACCGTTTTCATCACGTCCGAAAGGGAAAGAAAATGGGAGAAAGAAAAGTCCCGCGTTTCCAGCAACAGGCGGATGGCGGTATCTTTACAGGCACAATGCCTTACGGGCGGGTTGACGGAAAGGATATAGTTTTTTAAAAATTCGAATCGATCCGGGGAAAGGGGACGAGTGGAAGAAAGCAGGTCTTCCGCCAGATCCGCCAAAACCTTTTCGGCCTCTTTTTCCGAAATCATGCGGAACGTTTGCGGTTTTACTTTTTCGCTCATTGCGGAACGCTTGATTTCTTCTTCGAACAGAGAGCGTCCCGGTTGGTCAAAATCTCCGTGGCCGTAGGTTTTTGCGTAGTGCAGCATCTGATCCAGATACAGCGTAAATCCGGAGAGGGCTTGTACGCTTTCCGGAAAGTTCACGTAAAAAGCCTCCGGGACGAATCTCCCCAATTTTTCGGATGCCAGGCGGATTTCGTCCAGATGAAGGTCTTCCCAACCGCTTTCCACCCAAATGCCGAGTTTTTGCGCCAGTGCATAACGAATTTCCGTTGCATCGTTGCTCGGCTGCAGATAGTCGTTGACAAACAAGTGCTTGTCAAAGAGTGTTTTTTTGAAAAACAGGTCCATTACAATCCCTCCAAAAAAAGAAAAAAGGCAGATGAAATCGTCAATTCATTTAAGTCCCGGTCCTCTATCCCTTGAGGTATCGCGACGGGTTGCCCCGCGTGAGCAGGAGTCGAACCTGCATTCCCGGGTTCTGCTTACCGGAATAGACTTGACTAGCTATCTGCACGTCGAAAATGCGGCACTTTTGTAATTTTCGGTTACGAACTGAGAAATAAGCACCGCTAGCGTTTTTTCTTCCTCCGCAATGCAGAGCATTGCTTTGGAAAAATATTATACCACATCTTTTGCCGCAATACAAGAGCGTAAGGGATTTTGCGGGTATTTTTGCCCACGAAAACGATATCTTTTTGCCTCTTTTCCGGGGAAGTTCTTTTCGAACCTCGTTTCCCGTGGTATAATAAAACAAACGGGGAAAGCGTAAACGTTTTTCGACCGGCGCGGGCGCGTCGGGGCAGAAATGAAAATACAGGGCCCCGCGGCCGGGGGAAGCCTCGCGGGAGAGGGAACACGGCAACGAGGGCTTTCGGAATCGACGGGTTCTTTTGGAAAGAGAAAAACGCCGAAACGGTTTTTACGGAACGAAACGAAGGAAAGAAAAATGAAAAACGCATTGATTTGCAGGTTGTATCAGAAGATAATGTACGTTGCGGAATTTTTGATTCCATGGCGGCAGCCCCGGTTGCTGACGGGCGAGGGAGCGTTGCTGAAATTGCCGATGGTCATTGCGCAAAGCGGCGTGCACAGCGTGCTGATCGTGACGGATCGCGGGCTGATGGATTTGGGGCTGGTTTCGCCCTTGCTCGATGCGCTGCAGCGGGAAGGGATTGCCTATTGCGTGTACGATAAAGTCGTGCCGAATCCAACCGTGACGAACGTGGAAGAAGCGACGAAATTGTTTTATGAGGGAAAGTGCGCCGCAATCGTAGCGTTCGGCGGCGGCTCTCCGATGGATTGCGCCAAAGGCGTAGGGGCCCGCATTGCCCGCCCCAAAAAGTCGATTCAAAAAATGCGCGGCGTGCTGAAAATCCGCAAAAAAATTCCGACGTTGTACGCGGTGCCGACAACCAGCGGCACGGGAAGCGAAACGACGCTTGCCGCCGTAGTGACGGATGCGGAAAAGAATTTTAAATTTGCGGTGAACGATCCCGTGCTGATCCCTTCCGTCGCCGTGTTGGATCCGATGCTGACGGTCGGCTTGCCGCCGTCGATTACCGCTGCCACGGGGATGGATGCTCTTTGCCACGCGGTGGAAGCGTATATCGGCAGGTCAAACACACGCTCCACCAAACGGAATGCGGAAGAAGCCGTGCGATTGATTGCGCAAAACCTGGTGGAAACGTACCGAAACGGAAAAAACGTTCCGGCGCGCGCCGCCATGCAGAAAGCATCGTACCTGGCAGGGCTGGCCTTTACGCGCGCTTACGTGGGGTACGTGCACGCCATCGCCCACAGTCTTGGCGGAAAGTACGGCATTGCGCACGGGTTGGCGAATGCGGTTCTATTGCCGCACGTATTAAAGGCTTACGGTAAAAGTGCCGAAAAGAAGTTGGCAAAACTGGCAGATGTGGCGGGCGTCGGCACGGCAGAGGCAAATCAAAAGCAAAAAGCACGGGATTTTATTGCGTGGCTGACGCGTCTGAACGAAGAAATGCACCTGCCGGCTGCGTTTGAACAGATTCGGGAAGAGGATCTGGAAGAGTTGTCCGCGCATGCCGAACGGGAGGCAAATCCGCTGTATCCGGTGCCGAAAGAGATGGGCAAGGAGGATTTAAAAAAGATCTATCGAGCGGTGATGTGCCCTGCGCGGGAAACCGCGAAAGCGGTTGGAGGCCAGAACGAAGAACTTCTGTGAAGCGAAAGAAAAAGGGGGAAAGATTCTCCCTGTAGTTGACGGGCTCGTTCGTTTTTGCTACAATAGTTCGGATGTAGCAGGTGCCTCTATTTTGCGACGAGAGCGCAAGGAACGCTTGCACACGAAGGAGAACAATGGAAACTGAAAACGTTATGATTTTCAATCATCCGCTGATTAACCACAAAATTGCTATTTTGCGCGACAAAGAAACCAGCATGAAAGAATTTCGCGAGATCGTGGAAGAAATCGCATCCATCATGGCTTACGAAGCGTTTCGCGACGCACCGACCAAACAGGTGGAAGTGGAAACTCCTCTGGAAAAAACGACCCAAACCGTGCTGCAGGAGGATAAAATCGTCATCGTGCCGATTTTACGTGCAGGCCTCGGGATGGTGAACGGAATTCACACCGTGCTGCCGAACGCGCGCGTCGGGCACATCGGAATGTATCGGGACGAAGAAACGATGCAGCCCAAAGAGTATTATGCAAAATTTCCGGATCACATCGAGGATAAAATCGTCGTTTTGCTGGATCCCATGCTGGCCACGGGCGGCAGCGCCTGTGCGGCAATTCAGGCACTGAAAGACCGCGGTGTCAAACACATTAAACTGATGAGCATCATCGGCGCGCCGGAAGGCATCAAAAAGGTGCACGAAACGCATCCGGATGCACAGGTCTACGTCGCAACGCTGGACCGCGGGCTGAACAGCCATTGTTACATCGTGCCGGGCCTGGGAGATGCGGGGGACCGTATTTTCGGAACGAAATAACTTACGATAAGAAAATATGCAACGAAAGAAAAACACCGGACGGATGGATCCCCCGGTGTTTTTTGTTACCAAAGAGGCAGGAGGGGAGGGGCGTTTTCCTTGTTGCCGGGTGCCGGCAAACCGATCCGTCGGAGGGGCGGCGGCTCGCATCGGGGGAACGGATTGGATAAGTTCGGTATCGCACGAGGGTTCGGAGGGGATCGGTCGTGCAATTTTTCGGGAGGAGTAATCGTTTCGGAAAGCGCAATTTGTTTCGGGAAGCCTTTCCGTTCCGTGTCCCGTTCTCCGTTGTCTTTTATAAAAATGTATCGAAGTTGGATTGTTTCAAACTTTCGATACAAGAGTAAAATTTTATAACTATCGGAAAACTTCCGGAAAACCGGAACTTTTAGTTGACAGGGGAAGGGAAGGAGCGTATACTATACTTGAAGTTTTAAGCAGGTGCAGAGACGCCGGCAAAGTTCTTACCGTTGCAATAAATTTGTAATTGTTGGTCTTGCCGCGCGGCAAGACTTTTTTTGTGCCGCTTGAAACGACGTAATAAACTTATACAAGGAGATGTAAGATTATGGAACTGGTTTACAAAGTAAACGACAAGCCGTCTTTCGGCAAAGTGATCGTATTCGCATTGCAACAGTTGCTGGCCATTCTGGCGGCAACCATCGCAGTGCCGGCGGCCATCAACGGCGGGAAAGTGCTCCCGGCCGATTTCGTACCGATGTCTCAATCGGCGGCGCTGTTCGGCGCGGGCGTGGGCACCATCGTGTACCTGCTCTTTACCAAATTCCGCAGCCCGGTATTTTTAGGGTCCTCTTTTGCCTTCCTCGGCAGTATGGCGGCGGCTTTTGCCGGTGCGGCAACAAGTTCGCTCGGGTACCTCGGGTTGATCATCGGTGCGGCTTTTGCCGGCATCGTGTATGTGATCATCGCACTCGTGGTGAAGTTTGCGGGCACCGGCTGGGTGGATAAACTGATGCCCCCGGTGGTCATCGGCCCCACCGTTGCAATCATCGGTTTGTCTCTGGCGGGCAATGCGGTCGGCGATCTGATGAAAGGAAACGTTTTCCATGTCGTGAGCGGCGAAACGGTGATGAATTGCTCTCCCTACGTTGCGCTCGTCTGCGGGCTGGTAACGTTGGCCGTCACGATTATCTGCTCGGTATACGGCAAAAAAATGACGAAAATGATTCCGTTCATTCTCGGGATCGTGGCAGGCTACGTGGTCGCGACGATCTTCACCCTTATCGGGAACGCTGCGGATCTTCCCGCATTGCAAATCATCGACTTCAGCAAATTCGCCAATATGGAATGGATCCCGAATTTCTCCTTCCTGCAGGCGTTCAAGGGCGACTTCGGCGGCGCAAACATCGGGTCCTACGTCATCACGATTGCGGTTGCCTACGTGCCTGTGGCATTCGTGGTCTTTGCGGAACATATTGCGGACCATAAAAACCTGTCCTCCATCATCGGGACCGACCTGACGAAGGATCCGGGTCTCTGCCGCACGCTTCTTGGCGACGGCGTCGGCTCCATTGTCGGTGCGGTGTTCGGCGGTTGCCCCAATACCACCTACGGCGAATCGGTCGGCTGTGTGGCAATCAGCGGAAACGCCTCGGTTGTGACGATTCTTGCAACGGCGGTTCTGGCAATCCTGGCTTCCTTTGTAGGTCCTTTCGTAACCTTCCTGGCAACCATCCCCAGCTGCGTCATGGGCGGCGTATGCATGGCATTGTACGGGTTCATTGCGGTGTCCGGTCTCAAAATGCTGCAACCCGTAGATCTGAACGACAACCGCAACCTGTTCGTAGCGTCCGTCATTCTGATTACCGGCATCGGCGGAATGAAGCTGGTTTTCGGTAGCGTAACCATCACTTCCGTAGCCTGCGCGCTGATCCTCGGAATCCTCACGAACCTTCTGGTAAACTGCAAAAAGAAGGAGAAAAAGGAAAGCGAACAAGCGTAATTCCGAACAGATTAAAATCAAAACCGTCGAATCCCGTTTCGGCGGTTTTTGTTTTGCACAGCGCTTGCCCTCCTGTGGCGCCGGGCAGAACGGCGTTTCCCCAAAGCGTATCGGGCCCGTTCCCAAACAGTTTTGTGTGCATGGGAAACGGCAGCCAGAAGTCCTGTTTCGTGCAGGCGGGCAGCGGGGCGGCCTAAAATTTTGCCGCAGCGGAAAACCCGCAAAGCAAAAAGAAGTGCGTCTTGACAAACCGACTTTTCAAAGAGTATAATAAAAATAGTTAAAACGTTTGCGAAAAGCAGACGACAGCGCGTCGTTTCGGCGCATCACGGAGGCATCACATGAAAACGGTAATCACGATTGGCAGACAATACGGCAGTGGCGGAAGAATGATCGGCAAAATGTTGGCGGAATCGCTCGGCATTCCTTTTTACGATAAAGAGCTCATCACTTTTGCGGCGGAACACAGCGGCTTGCACGAAGACGTGTTGAAAAAGGTGGATGAAGTGCCGTCCAATAATTTCTTATACCGATTCACCGGCGGATACGTCGGCAGGGTGGCCGGCAACGTGGAGCAGCCCCTGAACGATAAAGTTTTTGTCTCCATGACGAAAGCCATTCGGGAGTTGGCCTCAGAATCGTGCGTCATCGTAGGGCGCTGCGGCAACTACGTTCTGCGGGATAACCCAAATGCGTTGAACGTGTTTATTTACGGCGATCAGGCGGATCGTATCGCAAAAGTATGTCGGACCGAACACGTTTCGGAAGCAAAGTCAAAGGAATTGATACGAAAAACGGATCGGGCGCGTGCTTCTTATTGCCGCTTGTATACCGACCGGAAATGGGGAGAAAGAGAAAGTTACGACGTGCTGATGAACAGCAGTGTGTTGGGCTACGAGGGCACGGCGGCCGCTCTGAAAAAGATCGTGGAAGAAAAAGAGCAGAAGATACCGGAAAACGAAAGCAAAACGAGCGATGCCGGCGAACAGCAATAGAACGCCCCGGGCTCAGGAGCGACAGCGGAAAGCGTGCTGCAGTACGAAGGAATCGGCATTCGGGCAGAGTGTGCCTGCCGTAAGGAAAGAGAATTACGACGAAACGGAATACCGTTTCGTCGTTTTTTTGTGTTTTAACGTATCGTTTTGATCCATCCCGCCGGGAGGGGTTGCCGTGTGCGGGCAAGGCGGCATTTTTTAGGAAAGCGATCCTCCGCCGCAGCGGCAGGATTTTCTCAAAACGGTGAGATTCCGGAAGGCGGCAAAACGGGAGAAGGGCGTAAAAAGGCAACCGAAAAAATCGGTTGCCGAAAAGTCTTTCCGTCGGTCGCACGCACGTGCAAAGGCTGCAAATTCTTCGTGCGTTCGCGTCATCTTCTTGCAGGGGGTGCGGTCATCAGGAATTTTCCTGCGGAAGATAAGGCGCTTCATCACACAGGAAGTTGAAGTAGAGCAGTTCTTCCAGAGTATTTGGCAGGGCGTAGTAGTAGTAACGTGTAAAAAGAACGGTCGCTCCCAAAGATTTTGCGCTTTCCGTCTGATTGATCAGTCGGTTTGCCGTTACGGTGTGGCTGTCGTCCGCAAAAATTTCCAGCACGGCGCCGAGCGTCGTTTTTCCCTTGCAGGCAAGGTAAAAGCCTTGCAGATAATTTTGCGAGCGGCTCCGGACCGCTTCGGTGTACAAAGCGTTTGCGGTGGAGAAGTAATCCAACGGGGCAACGATATCCGTTTCGGAAAGGCCTGCCTTTTCCAGGATCAGTTCCCATTGTTTTTGAATGGTACCCTGTGTCGATTTGTTGGCGCTGTACACGGTGGGGCAGATCAGCAGCGGCAAGGCCGGGTCAATGGCGTTCAAGGCCGTTTTGACGGTGCTGAGGTAGTTTCCCCAAAGAGGGGAAACGTCGTCTACCTGCAATTGGTGCAGGCTGTATAGTTGCGTCGGAACGTACCAACCGGCAAAAACGTCGCGATAGGCGGCGTATTTTGCATAAATTTCGCGGGCAAGGGCGGCGTTCAGGTTCGCTTCCTCCTTCAGCCACGCTTCGTCAAACGCGTTGGAGAGGTCCGGCATGCGGGGAACGTACGAAAGCCCCACAAAAACTTTCATTCCCGTTGTTTTTGCCGCAGAAAGGAAACGTTCCAGAACGGAGGCATAACGGCTCATCGATTCTCTTTCCGTATCGAAATAGGCAATTTTGTCGTCATACCAGCTGAATTCAAACACAATCCCGGCGTATCCTGCCGTTTGCAGATGTCGCAGCGTTGCCAGCACTTCCGCTTCGTCCGCCATGCGAAAATCGTACGGATCGATGAATTCGTAGGAGGCAGAATGGGTTGCCGTCGTTTGCGGCGCAGCCATAGCCTTGCGATAGTTTTCTGTGGCGGAGGGGTCGTTTTGCGCAAGCTCCCGCACAAACGTCCGCACTGCGTCGATTTCGCTGCGCTGTGCCGTCGGTGCGAGGGAGAATTGTATATCGGCCGTCTGCTCCAGAAAAATTTGCCGTTGCGCTTCCGTCAGTGCGGTAATGGCAGCATAGCATTGCTGCGCCGCTTTCAGGTTGCCGAAATAATCGGCAGTGCGCACGAGGGATAGCAGCGCCTCCTGTGCCGTGCCTTCGGGCGATTGCATCAGCGAGGAAAAATAAGTCTTCGAAAGGCTCAGCATTTCGTCATAGTGCGTTTGCAGCAGGGCGTCCTGTTCGGATTCTTTTGCGTTCAGCACTTCTTTGGTGACGGAGTTCAGATAGGTATCCAGTTCCTCCCGAAGCGGCTCGTCCGCAAACGTTTTCAAAAAGGAAAGACGACTTAACACGTCGTATTTATAGTAGATGTTTTCCGTTGCGGTGCACCCCGCCAGAGAGCAGAGTGCAAGTAAAAGGCAAAGCGTTGTGATTAAAAACTTTTTCATACGCTCATTATAACATACTTTCCGAAATGTACAAGAAAACGCGTCGGAAAATCCGAAATACTCCGAAATAGTTTCGGAAAGGGGGTTCCGGAAAGAAAAAACGCGATAAAAAACGAAAAACGCTGCAAAAAAGGGCGAGAAATCGCTTGACGAGGCACCTGCCGTGTGGTAGAGTATATAGGCTGCGGATTTGGGATGACGCAGGAGGTTACTTTAACATAAGATAACTTCTGCCGACAAGGTCCGAAAAATAAAATCGGGCGCCCGACGAAATAAAAGCAAAAACGCGGACAAGTGCCTTCCGGGGTTGACATAGGGAAAGGCAAACTACCGCATTTGTACAAGCACCTGGTGCTTTTTATTAAAAACGCAGTTTGACACACACGGAGTCGTTGTCAAGGTCGGGAAATCTAATGTTAAAAAGGAGTAAACAACATGGCAAGCCAAAAGATCAGAATCAAATTGAAATCTTATGACCATACGCTGGTAGATCTGTCTGCGGAAAAGATTGTGGAAACCGCCAAAAAAATGGGTTCGAAAGTTTCCGGTCCGATCCCGCTGCCTACGGAGAAGGAAGTCGTCACGATTTTGCGTTCTCCTCATAAGTATAAGGATTCTCGCGAGCAGTTCGAAATGAGAACGCACAAAAGACTGATTGATATCTACAGCCCCAACGCAAAAACGGTGGATAGTTTAACCAAACTGGATCTTCCCGCCGGTGTAGACATCAACATTAAATTGTAAAACCATACGGAGGTGAACTTTATCGATGAATAAAGCAATCATTGGAAAAAAATTGGGAATGACGCAGGTTTTCCTGGCAGACGGTACGATGGTGCCCTGCACGGTAGTATTGGCAGGCCCCTGCAAGGTCGTTCAGAAGAAAACCGTCGAAAGAGACGGCTACGAAGCGATTCAACTGGGTTTTGACAGCGTAAAAGAAAGCAAGCTGACCAAACCGGAACTGGGTCATCTGAAAAAGGCAAACGCGGAACCTCTCAAAGTATTGAAGGAATTCCGCATGCAGGACACGGCAGCATACGAAGTGGGCGCCGTGGTAAGCTGCGACGTGTTCGGCGAAAACGATTTCGTCGACGTAACGGGTACTTCCAAAGGGCACGGTTATACCGGTGTTATCAAACGTTGGAATCAACATCGTCTGAAGGAAACGCACGGTGTAGGCCCCGTACACAGAGAAGTCGGTTCCATGGGCCCGATCTCCACGCCGTCCCGCGTTATGCCGGGGAAACACCTGGCAGGGCATTACGGTGTAGACCAGGTAACCGTGCTGAATCTTAAGGTCGTAAAAGTCGATACGACGCGCAACGTGCTGATGATTAAAGGTGCAATCCCCGGGCCGACCGGCAGCATCGTAACCATCCGCAACGCTGTAAAGAAATAAGGTGAAAAGGAGTTACATCTATGCAAAGCAAAGTTTTTGATATGAAGGCCAACGAGGTCGGCGTCATCGAACTGAACGACCAAGTGTTCGGGCAGGAATACAATGAGGCTCTGATTCACCAAGTTGTCGTTGCACAAATGGCAAATAAAAGACAGGGCACCAAGAGCACGCTCACCCGTACGGAAGTGCGCGGCGGCGGCATCAAACCCTGGAGACAAAAAGGCACCGGCAGAGCCCGTCAGGGAAGCACCCGTGCACCGCAATGGATCAAGGGCGGCGTGGTATTCGCACCGAAGCCGCGCGATTTCAGCAAAAAGGTAAACCAACGCGCGAAAACGGAAGCATTGAAGAGCGCTCTCAGTTATAAAGCGGCAAACAAAGAAATGATCGTTTTGGATAAGGTCGAACTTGCGGAAGCGAAAACCAAATATATGGCAGAGCTTCTGAAAAACTTCAACCTTGGCAAAAAGACGTTGCTGGTGGTCGGTTCTCATAACGACGACGTGGTTCTGGCAAGCAGAAATCTGCAGGAACTTACCGTTTGCGTCAGCGATCTGCTGAACGTTTACGACGTGGTAGCAAACGCTACGCTGCTTGTAACCGCAGACGCAGTGAAGAATATCGAGGAGGCATACGCAGAATACTGAAAGCCTACGACATTATCATCAAACCGGTACTCAGCGAAAAGAGTTACGCGGGCATTGCAAACAAGAGATACACTTTCGTCGTTGCGCGTAACGCGAACAAAGTGGAAATCAAGCAAGCAGTAGAAGAAATCTTCGGTGTTCAGGTAGAAAAAGTGAATACCGTCAACGTCAGAGGAAAACTGAAAAGACAAGGCCGCACGCAGGGTTACACCGCAAAATACAAAAAAGCGATTGTGCAACTGAAAGCGTCCAGCAAGGCTATTGAGTTCTTTGAAAGTTTAGCATAAGGACGGAGGGAATGAAACATGGCTATTAAAAGATATAAACCTACTTCTCCGGCACGTCGTTTTATGTCCGTTTCGGCTTACGAAGAAATCACGAAAACCACGCCTGAAAGAAGTCTGTTGGAAACCAAGAAAAAGACCGGCGGCCGCAATGCTTCCGGCAAGATCACCGTCCGTCACATCGGCGGCGGCAATCGCATCAAATATCGCGTGATCGATTTCAAGCGGAACAAAACCGATATTCCGGCAAAAGTCACCGCAATCGAATACGATCCGAACCGTTCCGCAAACATCGCACTGTTGTGCTATGCGGACGGTGAAAAGAGATACATCCTCGCACCGGTCGGGCTGACGGTGGGCGACACCGTTATCAGCAGCACCTCTGCGGATATCAAAACCGGCAACTGCCTGCCGATCGAAAACATTCCGGTCGGTACCGTGCTGCACAACATCGAGCTGCACCCCGGCAAAGGCGGTCAGATCGCACGTGCCGCCGGCATCTCCGCCCAATTGATGGCGAAAGAAGGCAAATACGCAACGCTGCGTATGCCGAGCGGTGAAATGCGTCTGGTGTTGCTGCAATGCCGCGCAACGATCGGTCAGGTCGGCAATCTCGATCACGAAATCGTTTCCGTCGGCAAAGCGGGCAAAACGCGTCATATGGGCACGCGTCCTACCGTTCGCGGCAGCGTCATGAACCCGAACGACCACCCTCACGGCGGTGGCGAAGGCAAATCGCCTGTCGGACGTCCCGGGCCGGTTACTCCTTGGGGTAAACCTGCTCTCGGTTACAAGACCAGAAAGAAGAAGAACGTTAACAATAAGTTTATTGTGAAGCGTGTGAACTAATCGGAGGCAATTGAGTAATGAGTAGATCAGTGAAAAAAGGACCTTTTGTCGATGCGAAACTCTTGAAAAGAGTGCAGGAAATGAATCAGAAAGGCGAAAAGAAAGTATTAAAAACTTGGTCGAGATCTTCCACCATCTTCCCGGATTTTGTGGGACATACCATTGCCGTTCACGATGGCAGAAAACATGTTCCGGTGTACATCACCGAAGATATGGTAGGGTTGAAGTTGGGTGAATTTGCCCCGACCAGAACCTTTAAGGGGCATAGCGGCGGCAAAACGACCGCAGCGAAATAGGAGGAGAAACATGGCTACAAGAAGTAAAGTAAAATCCGGAAACAGAGCGGTGAATAAAGATCCGCGTCCGTATGCCGTAGCGAAATACATCCGTATCTCTCCTTCGAAAGTGGGCGTCGTATTGGATCTGATTCGCGGAAAGAGCTATGCGGAAGCGGTTGCCATTCTGGAAAACACTCCCAAAGCCGCAAGCTTGCCGGTGAAAAAGGTTTTGAACTCTGCCGCAGCGAATGCGGAAGTGAACAAAGGCATGAACAAAAGCGATTTGTACGTTGCGGAATGCTATGCCGACCAAGGTCCTACCTTAAAGCGCGTGATGCCGCGTGCACAAGGCAGAGCTTACAGAATTTTGAAGCGCACCAGCCACATCACCGTGGTGTTGGATGCCGTTAAGTAGGAGGACGATATGGGACAGAAAGTTAATCCGCACGGAATGCGCGTGGGCATTATCAAGGGGTGGAACTCCCAATGGTTTGCCAACAAGCAGGAATTCGCAAAGTTATTGAAAGAAGATAACGTCATCAGAAAATATCTGAAAGAAAAATACTATGCTGCCGCAATTTCCTCCATTGTGTTGGAAAGAAGCGCAGGAAAAGTTGTGGTGAACATCAACACCAGCCGTCCGGGCGTATTGATCGGAAAAGGCGGAGCCGGTGTGGAAGCCATGAAGCAAGAAGTAGAAAAACTGACCGGCGGCAAACAAGTCGTGCTGAATATTCTGGAAGTGAAAAAGCCGGATATCGACGCGCAACTGGTTGCAGAAAGCATTGCCGCTCAGTTGGAAAAACGTATTTCCTTCCGTCGTGCCATCCGTCAGGCGATGGGGCGCGCAATGCGCGGCGGCGCAAAGGGAATCAAAGCGTCGGTCGGAGGCCGTCTGGACGGTGCCGAAATCGCGCGCAGCGAACACTATCACGAAGGCTCCATTCCGCTGCACACCTTGCGTGCGGATATCGACTACGGCTTTGCGCAGGCGCACACCACCTTCGGCGTGATCGGCGTAAAAGTGTGGATCTATAAGGGTGAAGTTCTCGCAAAGAAAGAAGTGAAAGGAGGACAAGCAAATGTTAATGCCTAAAAGAGTGAAGAGACGCCGTCAATTCCGTGGTCGGATGAAGGGCGCCGCTCACAAAGGAAATCAACTTGCATACGGCGATTACGGTTTGCAAGCATTGGAATGCGGCTGGGTCAAGAGCAATCAGATCGAAGCGGCCCGTGTTGCAATGACCAGATTCATCAAGCGTGGCGGTAACGTTTGGGTAGATATCTTCCCTCACAAACCGGTAACGAAAAAACCGGCCGAAACCCGCATGGGCTCCGGTAAAGGTTCTCCGGAATACTGGGTAGCAGTTGTAAAACCGGGCAGAGTGCTGTTTGAAATGGGCGGCGTTCCCGAAGATATCGCAAGAGAAGCATTGCGTCTCGCAAGTCACAAATTGCCCGTAAAATGCAAATTTGTGAAAAAAGAAGCGGAAGAAGGCGGTGAAGGTTGATGAAAGCAAAAGCAGTTCATGAAATGACGAACGAAGAATTAGTGGCTAAGTTGGAAGAATTGAAAAAAGAATTGTTCAACCTTCGTATGAGCCATGCAACCAATCAGTTAACAAATCCTTTGTCTATTAACACGTGCAAAAAAGACATCGCGAAAGTGAAAACGGTTTTGCGTGAACGTGAATTGAACATCGTTCACACGAAGAAGGCATAAGGAGCGAGAGTGAAAAATGGAAAGAAATCTTAGAAAAGAAAGAGTCGGGTTGGTTGTTTCCGATAAGATGGATAAGACGATCGTCGTAGCCGTTGTGGAAAAATACAAACACCCCCTCTATAAGAAAACCGTGTCGAAAACCAAAAAGTTTGCCGCACACGACGAGCAAAACGCTTGCCAAATCGGGGACAAGGTCCTGATCGCCGAAACCAGACATCTCAGCAAAACCAAAAACTGGCGTTTGGTGGAGATCATCGAAAAGGCGAAGTAATTTAAGGAGAAAAGACTATGATACAACCTCAAACGATATTAAAAGCGGCCGATAACTCGGGCGCAAAAGAAATTATGTGTATCAGAGTGCTCGGCGGGTCCTTCCGTAGAACCGGTAACATCGGCGACGTCATCGTTGCGAGCGTAAAAAGCGCATCTACCGGCGGCCTTGTGAAAAAGGGCGACGTTGTAAAAGCGGTGATCGTTCGTACGACTACCGGCGTAGGCCGTAAGGATGGTACGCACATTCGCTTCGACGACAACGCAGCCGTCATTATTGATAACGCAAAACAGCCGTGGGGAACGCGTATTTTCGGGCCCATCGCACGTGAATTGAGAGAAAAAGACTATATGCGTATTATCTCTCTCGCACCGGAAGTGCTGTAAGGAGGAATCGCAATGAGCCAAATGAAAATTAAGAAAGGCGACTTCGTTCAGGTCATCGTCGGCGACGAAAACGAAAAGGGGAAAACCGGCAAAGTGGTGGCGGTGTTCCCTTCCGAAAACAAAGTCATCGTAGAAAACGTTAACATCGTAAAACGTCACACGAAACCGCGCAGTGCACAGCAAAGCGGCGGCATCATTGAAAAACCGCGTGCCATTGACGCGTCCAACGTGATGTTGTACTGCCCGAACTGCAAAAAAGGCGTACGTTTCCACGTCGTGAAAGACGAAGCGGGAAACAAAGTGCGTCAATGTGCAAAGTGCGCTAAGGTGATTGACAAAGCACCCGCAAAAGAAGCGGAACAAAAAACCGCAACGAAAGCGAAAAGAAAAAGCAAAAAAGCCGAAGAGGCTAAATAAAGAGGAGGTCTACTATGGCAGAAAACAGAATCAAAGCGAAATACGTTGCTGAAGTAGCCCCCGCTCTTCAGAAAAAGTTCAACTACGAAAACGTGAACCAAATCCCGAAACTGGTGAAAATCGTCATCAACGCGGGGCTTGGCGACGCGAAAGACAATGCAAAGAGCTTTCAACTGGCAGTAGAAGAACTGAAAGCAATCAGCGGCCAGAAGCCGTTGGTAACGCAGGCGAAAAAGTCCGTTGCAAACTTCAAAATTCGGGAAGGCATGAACGTCGGCGCAAAGGTAACGCTGCGCGGTCAAAGAATGTACGAATTTATGGATAAGCTCGTGTCCGTGGCGTTGCCGCGCGTAAGAGACTTCCGCGGAATTCCCGCAAACTCTTTCGACGGCAGAGGCAACTACACCTTCGGCGTAAAAGAACAACTGATTTTCCCCGAAATCGTATACGATCAGGTGGAAAAAACGAGAGGTTTCGATATTACTTTCGTCACCACCGCTCAGACGGACGAAGAGGCGAAAGAATTGCTGAAACTGTTGGGATTGCCCTTCAAGGCATAAAGGGAGGAAAGTATGGCGAAAAAGGCTTTAATTAACAAACAACAAAAAGCTCCGAAGTTTTCTACCCGTGCTTACACGAGATGCTCCATCTGCGGTCGTCCGCATTCCGTACTGAAAAAGTACGGGATCTGCAGAGTCTGCTTCAGAGAGCTCGCGTATAAGGGTGAGATTCCCGGTGTAAAGAAATCCAGCTGGTAAGCATTGAAATAGGAGGAAGAACAAATGGTTGTAACTGATCCGATTGCGGATATGCTGACACGTATCAGAAACGCCCTCACGGCGAAACACGAAAACGTTGAAATACCAGCATCTAAAATGAAAAAGGCAATTGCACAAATCCTTTTGGACGAAGGCTTCATTGCCGGATACGAAGTAAAAGAACAAGAATTGCAGGACAGCATCGTGGTCGACCTGAAATACGTCGGCAAAAACGAAAGCGTCATCACCGGTCTGAAGAGAATTTCCAAACCCGGTTTGCGCGTCTATGCAAAAAGCACGGAATTGCCGGTTGTGCTGAACGGCCTCGGCATTGCGATTTTGTCTACGTCCAAGGGCGTTATGACGAATAAAAAAGCGAAAGAACAAAACCTCGGCGGCGAAGTTCTCGCTTATGTATGGTAACGGGAGGGCACAAAAACAATGTCTCGTATTGGTAGAATGCCCATTGCCATCCCCGCAGGGGTGGAAGTCCTGGTGGCAGACGGTGTCGTCACCGTCAAAGGCCCGAAGGGCACGTTGTCGCAAGCGTTGACGAGCGACATCGCATGTAAAGTAGAAAACGGTCACGTGGTGCTGACGCGCGACAGCGAACAGAAGGAAACCAAAGCAAAACACGGCATGTTCCGTGCGTTGGTTCACAATATGGTCGTGGGTGTTACGCAAGGCTTCACGAAAAGCCTCATCGTAAACGGCGTAGGCTACAAGGCGCAAGTGCAAGGCAACAAACTGGTGATGGACCTCGGCTACAGCCACGACGTAGAGTTCGTAGCTCCCGAAGGAATCACTTTGGAATGCCCCAAGCCGGAAGAAATCATTGTAAAAGGCATCGATAAAAATCTGGTCGGGCAGGTCGCCGCAAACATTCGCGCAAAACGCGTTGTGGAGCCCTATCACGCATACGGCATCAAGTATAAAGATGAAGTCGTTGTGATGAAAGAAGGCAAAACTGCCGGGAAATAAGGAGTGTAGGAAATGATTAGCAAGAAAAATAAAAACGCCGATAGATTAGTGCGTCATGCCAGAGTCAGAGAAAAAGTGAACGGCACCAGCCTGAAACCCCGTCTGAACGTGTACAGAAGCACCAATTACATTTACGCGCAAATCATTGATGACGTAAGAGGCATCACGCTTGTTTCCGCATCCTCTCTCGCTATGGCAAAAGCACTGGAAGGCAAAACCAAAGTGGAAGCGGCAAAAGCAGTAGGGCTGGAAGTCGGAAAGAAAGCATTGGAAGCAGGCATCACCGAAGTGGTGTTTGACAGAGGCGGCTACATCTATACCGGCCGCGTACAAAGTCTTGCGGACGGCGCACGCGAAGCCGGCTTGAAATTCTAAAAGGAGGGCGAAACGATATGAATAATCCAATCGAAAAACGCGAAGGTCAGGCGCGCGAAGGGCAACAACCTCGCGACGGTCAACGCGACAATCGCAGACCGAACAGCAGACCTAGATACAACAAAGAACGCGAAGCGAAGGAAGACGACGGCCTCCAAAAGAAATTGGTGGAAGTAAGACGCGTTACGAAAGTAGTAAAAGGCGGACGCACGATGCGTTTCTCCGCTTTGGTTGTAGTGGGTGACGGCAAAGGCAAGGTCGGCGTCGGCACCGGGAAAGCGGCGGAAATTCCGCAGGCAATCGAAAAAGCAACGCAACAGGCAAAACGTACCATGGTGGATGTGGCCCTCGTCGGCACTACCATCCCGCACGAAATCACCGGTGTGTTCGGCAGAGGCAAAGTTCTGCTGATGCCCGCAGAAGCAGGTACCGGCGTAATCGCCGGCGGTGCGGTTCGTAACGTTCTGGAAGTTTGCGGCGTAAAAGATATCCGTACCAAAGCAATCGGGTCGAACAATCCGATTAACTGCGTAAGGGCTACCATCGAAGGGCTGAAAGGTCTTCACACGATTGAGCAAGTTGCCGCTTTGCGCGGTAAGTCCGTAGAGGAATTACAGGCATAGGAGGTAAACACAATGGCAGAAAACGAAAAAGTGGTAGCAGAAGTTTCGGAAGAAAAACCGAAAACCGCAAGAAAAACCGCTGCTAAAAAGGCAGAAGGCGCAACGGCAGAAAAGAAACCCGCCGCAGAAAAGAAGCCGGCTGCAAAAAAGACTACCGCTAAAAAAGCGGAAGGCGAAGTAGCGGAAAAAGCAGAAAAACCGGCAAAGAAAGCAACAAAGAAGACCGAAGCAGAAGCGGAAAAGAAACCGGCTGCGAAGAAAGCCCCCGCGAAAAAGAAAGCGGCGGAAGCAGAGCAACCGGCACCGGTGGAAGCAGCGGAAGTCGTTGCAGAAGCGAAAGCAGAAGAAAAGCCGGTAAAAAAAGTTGCGAAAAAAGCCAAAAAAGCAGAAAAAGCACCGGAACCGCGCATCATGAACGGACACATCGTTGTGGAAGCAAAAGAGCCTCTCTTCAAAGTGAAACCGGCAAAAGGGACCGAAGTGTATGCAAAAGAAGAAGGGTTGATCAAAGTGACGTTGGTGCGCAGCACCATCGGCTGCCTGAAGGATCAACAGGCCACCGTACAGGCGTTGGGTCTGAAGAAAATCCGTTCTTCCAGAGTGCACAAAAACAACAAAGCAATTCAGGGGATGATTTTCAAAGTGCGTCATCTCGTGAAAGTGGAAGAAGTAAAGTAGGAGGCAAACATCATGAGAATTCATACGATCGCGCCGGCTCCCGGATCTACCACTCAACCCAAACGTTTGGGCAGAGGGATCGGCAGCGGCTTAGGTAAAACCAGCGGCAAGGGGCACAAAGGTCAATGGGCCCGTAGTGGCGGCGGCGTTCGTCCCGGTTTCGAAGGCGGTCAGATGCCTTTGGCCAGACGTTTGCCGAAACGTGGCTTCCACAACAAGTTCCGTCTTTCTTATGCAATCGTGAATGTGGAAATCTTCAACGCGTTTGAAGACGGCGCAACGATCACGCCCGAACTGTTGCTTGACATGGGCTTGATCAACAACAAACATAATGCAGGGCTCAAAGTATTGGGTCAGGGCGAACTCAGCAAGAGTGTCACCGTTTATGCACACAAATTCTCCAAATCCGCGGCAGAAGCTATCGTAAAGGCCGGCGGCAAAGCAGAGGTAATTGAATAATGTTTGATACGATAAAAAACGCTTTTCGAATCCAGGAAGTGCGCAAAAAGATTTTCATGACCTTTTTGCTCCTCGTCTTTTACCGGCTGGGATGTTTCATCCCCGTGCCGGGCATTGACGCTTCGCAGTTGGCCAGCCAGGTAAACTCTAACAGCTTCTTCGGGATCATGAGCGCTATTACGGGCGGTTCGCTGCAAAACGGTACGTTGTTCGCGATCGGTATCGGTCCGTACATCACCGCATCCATCATCATTCAGTTGTTGACGGTTGCGATTCCGCGGCTGCAGGAACTCAGTAAAGCAGGAGAAGAAGGCAAGCGTAAAATCGCCAATATTACCAGATACACCACGTTGGTGTTGGCTATCGTGAATGCGGTCGGCATTCTGCTGTCGCTCCGAAGCAGCAACATCATCGATACGAGCATCCTCGGCAGCACCGCGGTTCCGGAGTGGGCAGTGTACGCATTCGTTACCTTAATGCTCACGGCGGGCAGCATGGTGTGCATGTGGATCGGGGAACGTATCACGGAATACGGCGTCAGCAACGGTATTTCGTTGTTAATCTTCGTCGGCATTCTTTCTACCGCAGGCACCAGCATCATTGCTCAAATCAAAACGATTGCGGGCAGCGGCTGGGATCAAGGCGGTTGGGAACTTTTGGGCTTCATCGTATTGCTTTTGTTCATCTTTACGTTCATCGTGTTCATCGACGGCGCAGAGCGCAAAATTCCGGTGCAATACGCAAAACAGGTGAAGGGGAACAAAATGTACGGCGGTCAAAGCACGTTCATTCCGATTCGCGTAAACGCGAGCGGCGTGATGCCTTTGATTTTCGCCTATGCGCTGATGTCTTTCCCGCAGATGTTGTTTAACACGTTCTGGAGCGATAAGGAATGGGTCTTGTGGTATAACGCACATATGGGTTCCGGCACTTGGGTCTATAGTTTAATCCTGCCGATTCTCATTCTGTTGTTTGCGTTTTTCTACTCGACGATTCAGTTCAATCCGATCGAAATCAGCAAGAACATTCAACAAAACGGCGGCTTTATTCCGGGGATTCGTCCCGGCAAGGCTACCAGCGACCATTTGCAAAAGGTCGTCAGCCGGGTAACGCTGTTCGGCGCGATCTTCCTGGCAATCATCGCATTGGTTCCGTCGCTGCTGTTCAGTCTGATCGGCGCAAATAACAATCTGTTAACCGCTTTCAGTTCCACGGGAATGCTCATTGTCGTGAGCGTGGCTCTGGAATTTGATAAAGCACTGGAAAATCAGATCATGATGCGCTACTATAAAGGCTTCTTGGGTTAAACGGAAGGCAAAAATGAAAATTATTATTTACGGGGCACCGGGTGCCGGCAAGGGCAGTCAGGCCGATATGCTGGTAGAACGGTATCATATTCCCCACATCTCCACGGGTGATATTCTGAGACAAAACATCAAAGAAGGCACGCCCGTCGGAAAATTGGCAAAAGAGTATATCGATAAGGGCGAGTTGGTTCCAGATGAGGTCATTCTCGCCCTCATCCAGAATCGTCTGCAGGAAAAGGACTGCGAGCAGGGCTATCTGTTTGACGGGTTCCCCCGCACGCTGGAACAAGCCAAAGCCCTGGATCGGATCTCCAAGGTGGACGCGGTGCTGAATCTCAACGTGGATCTGGCTCTGTTGATGAATCGCCTCACGGGGCGCAGAACCTGCTCCCGCTGCGGGCAGCCGTATCACGTAAGCACGCTGGGCGGCAGCACGAAGTGCGCAAAATGCGGCGGCGAGTTGGTACAGCGCGCGGACGATACCGAGGCTACGGTTTCCAACCGCTTGCAGGTGTATCTCAATTCTTGCGAGCCTCTGTTGCAGTATTATCGTGACAAAGGCGTATTGTATGATGTGGACGGAAACGGAAGCATCGCACAG
Source organism: uncultured Clostridia bacterium (assembly GCA_934203075.1). GTDB lineage: Bacteria > Bacillota > Clostridia > Christensenellales > CAG-314 > CAKPYT01. The sequence continues at coordinate 72,480 of CAKPYT010000040.1, forward strand.
GTTACCGAAAACCTTTCGCGTGTTTTGGATACGTTATGATTTATTTAAAAAACAAGGAACAAATTCAGCGCATGCGCAAAGCCAATCTGGTCGTAAGAGATACGCTCGACTACGTGGAAACCCTCGTACGCGCGGGCGTGTCCACCTACGAACTGAACGTCAAGGCGGATGAATTTATTCGGAAGCATCATGCGGTGCCATCCTTTTTACATTACGAAGGGTATCCGGCAAGCGTTTGCATCTCGATCGACGAAGAGGTAGTGCACGGCATTCCCTCCAAAACCCGCATTTTGCAGGAAGGGCAAATCGTCAGCGTGGATATCGGCGCAATTCTGGACGGCTATCAGGGGGATGCGGCAAGGACGTTTGCGGTCGGGGAGATTTCCAAAGAAAAACAACAACTGATCGACGTCACAAAGCAAAGTTTTTTCGAGGGAGTTCACGCAATTGTTCCGGGCGCCAGACTGGGCGATGTCGGGAATGCCATCAGCTCCTATGCCGAAAGTTTCGGCTACGGCGTTGTAAGGGAGTTGGTAGGGCACGGCATCGGCACTGAAATGCACGAGGACCCGCAAGTGCCAAACTACGGCAAAGCGGGGCACGGGCTGCGTCTGCAACCCGGTATGACGTTGGCGATCGAACCGATGATTACCATGGGCAAACGTTTCGTGTTGTTCCAGCCGGACGGCTGGACGGTAACCACGGCGGACGGGAAGCCTGCGGCTCACTACGAAAATACGATTGCCATCACGGAAGACGGCGTGCAGATTTTGTCTTTGTAAGGAAATTATGAAGAATAATATCGAATTAGGGTCGGTCGTTTTTTCCAGGCAGGGCCGGGACGAAGGTTCCTACTATCTGGTGGTAGACGTTCTCAACGAGGATTATGTTTATATCTGTAACGGCAGTCTGAGGAAGTTGGCTAACCCCAAAAAGAAAAGTGTGAAACATCTCAAACCGAACGGTATTGTGCTGGACGTCATCGCAAAAAAGTTGAAAGAAAACAAAAAAGTTTTTGACAGCGAAGTGATGAGTTCGTTGCGGCCGTTTAACGAATCGTTGCAAAATAACGGAGGGAAACATGTCGAAAAGTGACGTGATAGAGGTGGAAGGCGTCGTCGAAGAGGCCCTGCCCAATACAACGTTCAAGGTGAAACTGTCCAACGGGCATGTCATCACCGCATATATTTCCGGCAAATTGAGGATGCATAAAATCAAAATTTTACCGGGAGACGGCGTGACGGTTGAAATGAGCCCGTACGACCTCACAAAAGGCCGTATCGTATGGCGTAGCAAAAACTAGCAGGAGGAAAGGAAAATGAAGGTAAGACCATCTGTAAAACCGATGTGCGATAAATGCAAAGTTATCAAAAGAAACGGCAAGGTTATGGTGATTTGCTCTAAGTATCCGAATCACAAACAACGTCAAGGTTAACCTTTCTGTATCAAGTGCCTTAAAACAGTTTGCAGTTTCAACAAAAATATGTTAAACTATATTGTCTGTGCTTAGGGCTTTGATTCGGCAACAATCTCTCAGAACGAGGCGCGTCATCATTCCAATTCGACGCGCCTGTCTGCGAGTATTTATAGATTCAGAAAAATACTTAAAAACGAAAAAATTCGGAGGTGCTAAATGGCTCGTATTTCTGGTGTAGATTTACCTAGAGAAAAACGTATTGAAATCGGCTTAACGTACATTTACGGCATCGGTCTGCAAACTTCCAAAAAAATTCTGGAAGTGACGGGAGTCAACCCGGATACCCGTGTAAAAGATCTGACGGAAACCGATATCAGCAAGTTACGTGAATATATCGAGAAACATTTGCAAGTCGAAGGCGATTTGCGCAGAGAGGTTTCATTAAATATTAAACATCAAATTGAAATCGGCTCTTACAGAGGCGTTCGCCATCGCAAAGGATTGCCCGTGAGAGGTCAATCCACAAAACAAAATGCTCGCACGCGGAAAGGTCCGAAACGTACCGTGTCTCGCAGCAAGAAAGCGGACTAAGGAGGTAGTGCAATATGGCAGGAAAGAAAGTTACCAAAAAGAAAAAGGACTTGCGTCGTGTTGAAAAAGGCGCAGCACATATTCACACTTCTTTTAACAACACTATCGTTTGTATCACCGATGTAAACGGCAACGTTTTGAGCTGGTCTTCTTCCGGCAGCCTCGGGTTCCGCGGCAGCAGAAAGAGCACGGCATATGCGGCACAACAAGCGGCAGAAGTTGCGGCACGCGGTGCAAAAGAATACGGCGTGCGCAGTGTAGAAGTGTACGTAAAAGGCCCCGGCGCTGGTCGCGAATCCGCAATCCGCGCTTTGCAAACCTGTGACATCGACGTTACGTTGATCAAAGACGTATCCCCGAGTCCGCACCACGGATGCCGTCCGCCGAAACGTCGTAGAGTTTAAGGAGGAGAGAATCAATGGCAAGATATACAGATGCTAGATGCCGTCTTTGCAGAAGAGAAGGTTGCAAACTTTTCCTTAAAGGCGACAAATGCTACAGCACAAAATGCGCAATGGAAAGGGAAGGTTGCTCTGCAGCCCCCGGTCAACACGGAACCTCTCGTAAAAAGGTGACGGAGTACGGCACGCAGTTGCGTGAAAAACAAAAAGCAAAACGTATGTACGGCTTGGTAGAAAAACAATTCCGTTCGTACTACGTAGAAGCGGAACGTATGAAAGGCGTTACGGGTTCCAACATGCTGAGCTTGCTGGAACGTCGTCTGGATAACGTTGTGTATCGTATGGGCTTAGGCGTCAGCCGTGCACAAGCGCGTCAGATCGTAACGCACGCTCAAATCACCGTAAACGGTAAGAAAGTTAACATTCCGTCCTATCAGGTGAACGCAGGCGACGTGATCGCAGTGAGAGAGAGCAAGGCGGATAACGGCTTGTTCAAAGCAGTGAAAGAAGCGAAAAAACCAAATCTTCCCAAATGGCTGGACTTCGAACCGGCGGCACTTACGGGTAAAATCCTGGCATTACCGCAGCGTGAGGATATCGACTCCAACATCGAAGAACATTTGATCGTCGAGTTGTATTCGAAATAATCTGTTCCGTGCAGAAATCTAAAAAGAAGGAGGATTCTCGCTTTCTATGATGGAAATCGAAAAACCAAAAATGACCGTAGAAGAAAGTGCCGATGGCTCTTATGCGAAAATCGTGGTGGAGCCCCTGGAAAGAGGCTTCGGCATTACGCTGGGCAACGCGCTTCGTCGGGTATTGCTTTCCGCTTTACCGGGTGTGGCACCGATCGGCATCAAAATTGATGGCGTGCAACACGAGTTCTCTACGATTCCGGGCGTGAAAGAAGACGTAACCGAAATCATTCTGAACATCAAAATGTTGGCTCTTAAATCTACCAATACGGATAAAGATTTCAGAAAGGTTCTGACCATCCATAAAAAAGGGCCTTGCGTACTTACTGCGGCGGATATCTCTACCGATGCGGAAGTAGAAGTGCTGAACCCGGATTTATATCTGTGCACGCTTGGTGCCGATGCCGATTTGCATATGGAACTGACCGTAGGCCGCGGTCGCGGTTACGTATCGGCAGAAAAGAACAAAGAAATCAACAAAGAGTTGAAAATCGAAACCCCGATCGGGTACATTCCGATTGACTCTATCTACGCACCCGTAAAGAAAGCGAACTATACGGTAGAAAGCGCGCGTGTCGGCCAAAGCATCGGTTTTGATAAACTGACGCTGGAAGTTACCACAAACGGCGCATTCACCGGAAGAGAAATCGTTAGCCTTGCGGCGAAAATCATGCAGGAACACGTCGGTTTGTTCGTGAGCCTGTCCGAGGCGATGGGCGGAATGGATATTCTCGTCAGCCGCGAGGAGGACAGACAACAGAAAATCCGCGAAATGAGCATTGACGATCTGGATTTGTCCGTTCGTTCGTATAACTGCTTGAAGCGTGCCGGCGTTCAGACGGTAGAAGATCTGACGCAGCGCAGCGAAGAAGATATGATGAAAATCCGTAACCTGGGGAACAAATCTCTGCTGGAAATCAAAGAAAAGATGGCGAGTCTCGGTTTGAATTTCAGCAATAAAGACGAATAAGGAGGAGATACCATAATGAGAAAACTAGGCAGAGCTACCGATCAACGCAATGCGTTGTTGAAAAATCAGGTATCCGATCTTTTGTGGAACGGCAAACTGCAAACCACTTATGCCCGTGCCAAAGAAGTGCAAAAGCTGGCTGAAAAATGCATTACGCTCGCAGTCAACAGTTATGAAGATACTTTCACCAAAACGGTGACGCGCGTAGAAAAGGGAAAAGAAGTGAAAAAAGAAATCGTCAACGACGGTGCAAAGAAACTGGCGGCTCGTCGCCAGATCAGTGCACGTGTAAACGATTTGCAAGAAGCCAAAGGTCAAAAGGAATCCAGAACCGCATATAGAATGAGAACCGGAGACGTAAAACACCCGTTGATGGAAAAAATCTTTAACGTATATGCACCGAAGTATGACCAACGTGCAAAAGAACTCGGGCAGAAAGGAGGATACACCTCCATTCACAAGCTGGGGCCTCGCCAAGGCGATGCCGCAGAAATGGCAATCATCGAATTGCTGTAACAGCACCCATCAAAAGCAAGCCGAACGGCTTGCTTTTTTTTTGCCGAAAAACCTCTCTCCTGCATTCGGTTCCGCACGAATTCCCCAACGGGCGTTCCGAAGGCGCGCGTCCTTTGCACCGGGGAACGATTCCGAAAACAAAAACGCACAGAAGAAAAGAAAAACTCTGCAATCCGGCAAGGCGGACGATGCAAGAAAAATTGCCCTTCGAAAGAAAGCGGGCTTTCCCGAAGCCGGAAAGAGGGCGGGGCGAAAACCGAAAAGAGAGTGGAGCATTCAGACCCCCGGTTGCAAGCATCAGAAGGAAAGCGAGGGGCGAAGACAAGGGAGGGCGGTTTTGCTGTACAAGAAAGGGAGATGCTGTTATAATACAGATTATGACAAATCAGGGAAAAGATCGGAACATCCTTCTTGAAACGGCAAAGAACTACGCTGCGGATGCTGTCTTGACGGAGCATGACGGCGCGTGTGTGTTGCTGTTGTTTTTTCCCTATCACCCGCTGGACTACCCGTCGGGTGTTGCGGGAGTGGACGGATACTATATCGCTTCGAATCGCAGTTATTTTGCGGCGAATGCGGCGGCGGAAGCGCTGCGAAACGCCGGTTACGACGCTTTTCGGGCAGATTTACCCTTGCGTACGCTGGCTGTGAAAAGCGGCAAAGGAACCAGAGGCAAAAACGCTTTGTTTTGTCATGAGAAGTACGGATCCTTCGTTGTGCTGCAGGGAATCGTGCTGAGAGGAATTGACGCCACCGAAAAGACGGGTGCCGAAAGGACGAAAGAAAGCACTTGCGGAAGTTGTCGTATTTGCATCGATGCGTGCCCCGTGGGGGCGATTGGCAAACACGGAGTGGAAGGCACTCGCTGTCTGCGCTATCGGCAGGAACATTTTGACGTATCGCCGGAAGGTCTGAACCGTGCTCCTTATCTGCTCGGGTGCGGTATTTGCCAAAGAGTTTGCCCGAAAAACCGCGGCATCCCGAGGGATCCTGCTCCGGAGGAGTTGAACCGACTGCTGCAAAAAGAAGGGCTCGAAAAACGGTTCTTGCAGCGAAACGAGCGTTTGATTTTTGCCGGATACTTCGGTAAAAACTATGCGGGTCAGGAAAAACTGCAAAAAATCGTGCAACGCTATCTGCAAACGCATGCGGAAAAATCCGACACGCCGTAAGCGCGGCCCGGTTTACTTTTTTGCAATAGGGTGATATAATCTTACCGGAGGTAAAAATATGTACTTGGTAGTCGGGTTGGGCAATCCGGGGAAGGAATACGAAAATACTTATCATAACGTAGGTTTTCTCACGGTGGATCGCATTGCGAAAGAACTCGGCGTATCGTTCGACCGCGGGGAGTGCCGCGCTTTGACTGCACACGCTCGGGTCAACGGAGAAAAAGTGATTTTGGCAAAACCGATTACCTACATGAACCTTTCCGGGGAGAGCGTGGCGGAATTAGTGCACAAATATAAAATAGAGGCGGATCGTTTTGTCGTATTGTACGACGATATGGATTTGCCGCGCGGGAATCTTCGCATTCGCTACCAAGGATCGGCAGGGACGCATAACGGGATGAAGAACGTGATTCAGCGTTTGGGTACGCAGGAGTTTTTGCGTATGCGCATCGGCATCGGGCATCCGGAAACACCGCAGATGGACGTAAAGGATTTTGTCCTGAGCCGCATTTCCCCCGCCGCAATGGAGCAAATGTCCCCCGCCGTGGACGAAGCCGTTGCCGCCGTGCAGGACTTTGTCAAGGGATGTAAAAGAGAAGACGTCATGCAGCGTCATAACAGAAAAGAATAGAGCCGCTCCTGGGAACCGGGAGGACGGGCCAAGAGGTGTTGTTTTGAAGTATCCATCGCTTCCTCAGGTTCAGGAATTATTAGCCGATATCCGCAGTAAAAAAAATACTGCGGTTTTTGGCGTGCAGCAAAACGAAAAAACGCTGCTTGCTTCCTGCCTCGGATTTGTGCTGTACGTCACGCCGGATTTCGTTTCGGCACAGGCTGCGACGCAGCAACTCGGGGATTATCTCGGAAGCGTTGCCTATCTTCCGTATGCGGAAGAAACGCTTTTGTACAAGCAAAAGCAAAAAACGTTGTTTCAGCAAAAGAGAAACGAAGCGTTGGGTCTGCTGGCAGAAGGTAAATTGAATGCTCTGGTGGTTTGTGTAGACGCGTTGACGCGTCCTCTGCCGGAAAAGGGGCAGTTCACCGCCGGCATCTTAACCTTGCAAAAGGGGCAATCGCTGGATCGGGACGAATTGATTCGCCGTCTGGTGCGCGGAGGATACCGTCGGGAGGCACAAATTACCCAGACGGGAGAGTTTGCCGTGCGCGGAGATATCGTGGACGTATTCGCCATAGGGGCCGGCCCCGTGCGAATCGAGTTTTGGGATACGGAGATTGACCGTATTTCCTTTTTGGAAGAAGAAACGAACTTGTCTTCCCGCGAGGCGGAACAGGTCACCGTTTATCCTGCGGCGGAGGTTTTTGTTCCGGACGGGAAGCAAGTGGCACGTCGCCTGGAAGAGGAGGCAAGGCAACAAAAACTGCAGCCGAACGCACGTGCCAGGCTGCAGGCGGTGTTGTCCGAAGTGATTGCGTCTCTGGAGGCGGGTACCTGCGACAATGCCTGGGTTGCTTCTCAACTGCCGCAAAGCAGTTTGTCCGCCTACCTGCCGGAATCTGCCGTGGTGGTGTGGGATGAGCCGAAACGCCTGGCAGACGAACTTTCCGGTCTCTATCGCGAGCATTTCAGCCGAATGGCTTATCTGTTGGAAAACGGGGAAATACTGCCTTCGGCGCAAAAACAATTGTTGCCAGTGACGGCGGTAACCGGCAGCCTTGCGCCCTTTGTACAGGTAGGGCTGCAGAACGTCGCTTTGGCCAACGGCTTTTTTCACGCAGAGGAAAGTATCAGATTTTCGGGAGCGCCGCTTCTGAATTATCGGGGAGATTTGCGTCGCCTGCGGGAGGACGTTTCTTCCTGGCAGCAAAACGGTTATGAGGTGGTCTTTTGTGCGCCTACGGCAGAGGATGCCCTGGAAGTACAGCGTTTGTTGCAGCGAAACGGGCTGTTCGTGACGACAGACGAGGCGCAGCCGGTACGCTTGTGCGTGTTTCCGCTGCAAAAAGGATTCATCAGCCATTCTTCCAAAACGGTTTATTTCGGCAGAGACGATTTTTTGGTGCGTGCCGCACCCAAAAAACTAAAAAAGAAAAAAGAAGATGTCTTCCTTGCTCCGGAAGTGGGCGACTACGTGGTACATCAGCAACACGGCATCGGCCTTTGCCGCGGCGTGCAGCAGATTACGACTTCCGGCGGAACACGAGACTATATCGTGGTGCAGTATCGCGATGAGGACGTGTTATACGTTCCGGTGGAAAACGCTAATTTGTTGTGCCGCTATTCCGGCGGAGAACATCCGAAACTGAGCCGGCTCGGAGGCGGCGAGTTCGACCGGGTAAAAGCAAAAGTCAAAAGCGGTTTGAAAGAAATGGCGTTTGACCTGCTGCAGCTCTATGCGGAACGCAGCCGGGCAAGAGGGTTCGTTTACCGGGAGGATGCAGAACTGACGCGGCGCTTTGCGGACGGGTTCGGGTTTGTGGAAACGGCAGATCAGGCGGCCTGCATCGAGGACGTACAAAAAGATATGCAAAGCGATCGCATCATGGATCGCCTCGTTTGCGGGGACGTCGGCTTTGGCAAAACGGAAGTTGCCATGCGCGCCGCTTTTTTGGCGGCAAGCAACGGAAAACAGGTAGCGGTGCTTTCGCCCACTACGATTTTGTGCGAACAGCATTTCCGTGCGTTTGAACAGCGTTTTCGGCCGTTCGGGCTGAACGTGGTGTGTCTGAATCGGTTCCGCAGCCCGAAAGAACAAAAAGAAATTCTCCGGCAGATGAAAAGCGGCACGGCAGATGTCGTGGTCGGGACGCATCGCCTTTTGGGCAAGGATGTATGTTTTCACGATTTGGGGCTGCTGGTGTTGGATGAAGAACAACGTTTCGGCGTGGAAGCAAAGGAAACGCTGAAAAACCTCAAGAAAACGGTGGATTGTTTAACGCTTTCCGCAACGCCGATTCCGCGGACGCTGCACATGGCGCTGACGGGTATGCGCGATATCAGCATTCTGCAAACGCCTCCTCCCGGCCGTTCGGAAACGGAGTCCTTCGTGGTGGAGGACAGCGACGCTCTTCTACGCGACGTAATTTTACGTGAACTGCACCGCCAGGGACAGGTTTTTGTGGTCTATAACCGCGTGGAAACGCTGGATTCGTTCGCCGCAAGGTTAAAGAGGCTGGTGCCGGAAGCAAAAATGGTTACGGCACACGGGCAAATGGAACAGTTGGAGCAAAACGTCTACGCTTTTGTACAGGGCGAATACGACGTTTTGATTTGCACTACGATTATCGAAAACGGAATCGACCTGCCGAATGCCAACACGATGATCGTGTACGATGCGGATCGTATGGGGCTGAGTCAGTTGTATCAGTTGCGAGGGCGCGTCGGCAGAAGCGATAAAACCGCGTTTGCCTATTTTGTCTATCGGGAAAACAAAGTACTTTCCGAAGTGGCGTTCGAGCGGCTGAACAGCATTCTGACGTATCACGAGTTGGGCAGCGGGTTCCGCATTGCCATGAAGGATCTGGAAATCCGCGGGGCGGGCAATGTCCTGGGGAAAGAACAGCACGGCCATATGGAAAAAGTCGGGTACGATATGTACGTCAAACTGCTGGAGGAAGCCGTGGCGGAATGGAAGGGGGAAACCGTTTCCAAAGAGCCGGAGCCGGAAATGGAAGTGGATTGGAACGCTTACGTGCCGGAAAGTTATATTCCGTCCGAAGAGCAGCGCATGATTTTCTACCAGAAAGTGGCGGGTTTCGCTTCCCCGCAGGACGAGGCGGCGTTGATCGGCGAACTGCGCGACGTGTACGGTGCCGTACCGGCGGAGGTGCTGAATTTGCTGACGGTGGCAAGGCTGAAGTACTATGCAAAACATGCGGGTGTTTCCAAAGTGGTGCTGAAACGCGGCAGCAGCAAATTATGCTTTGCTTCGGCAGACGACCTGCGCAGAGACAAGGTTTTTGCCGCTTTGCAGAAGTATTCGGCGCAATTCACGCTGGATTTATCCGACGAAATCGCCGTAAAGCTGAAAGATGCGGGGGCAACGCGAAAATCCCGTGTACAAACAGTGGAGGATTTCTTAAAAGATATCCAATTCTGATAAAAAGTGTTGCAATTCGGCGTAAAGTCTAGTATAATAAACTTTACTGATAAGTGTTTGCTTGCTTGAAAAAGCGCAAGGCGCAAAACGAAAGCAGAGCACCATTTTTCACAGTGTTAGGAGAACGAGAATGGCTAAATTCAAAAAAACAATGCTTATTTTGGCTTTGTGCGCCGTGTGCGCCATGGCGTTTGCGGGATGTTCGCTGTTTCAGTTGAACCAGGAGAGATATCGCAGCCAAACGGTGCTTTCCACCGGCAAAGTCGATTATACGTTGGGACAGGCAATGTCCTACCTCGATACTTATCTGGCGTATTACGTGAGTGCGGGTTATGATGCCGCATCCGTTCTGAAATCGCTCTATCCGCAGATGGTGCAACGCCTCGTTGTTCTGTCCGAGTATACTTCCGGTCATTCGGAAATCAATCAAAGCGATCGGGCAAAGAAGTATCAGTTCGGAACCTATCTGACCGAAGACGATTTGATTTATGCCGAAAGAATAACAACGTATAACTATTTCGCAACTTTGGATTCTTCCGTTCTGTCGGATTTGAAGAGCCAGGGCTATGCCTTTGACGATGCGGCGGACGAGCGCGTAAAGAAAACGGATTACGGCACGGTGGAAAGTCTTGCGAAGATGGACTTTAAGTACGATCTGAAAGAACTGAATCGTCAGCTCGCAAAGAAGTATAACCCCGCAGACGAAAACGGGGAGTATCACTATCAATTTGCAGAAGGGGATGCCGCTCTGGAAAAGACTCTTGCGGATTTGAACGATCGCCTTTCCGAAGATAACGAAAACGGGGAAGTAACGGCAGAGGTTTACCTGAAGGCGCAGAAATCTGCTTTGGCAACGTTCGAAAAGGACGCAAAAACGAATTATGGCCTGCCGGTAGACAAAGTTCTGCGGATGGAAGTGGAAGAACAAATCTTCCAGACGATTATCAACTACTACGCAACCGAAGTATACGGCCAGGTGGAAACGGCGCAGAACCTTTCGGAAACGTTGGCAACTCGCTGGGCAAACAGCGTGACCACCGCAAAAGAAAAATATGCCGCCAACCCTAACAGTTTCATCACGGATATTATCGGTTTAACGTCTTCTTCCTTTGTGTATGACGTGCCGGCACAATTTGCAGGGCAGTTCCATTACGTCAAAAATCTGTTGATTCCGTTCAGCGACGAGCAGTCGGCCGAACTGACGGAAGCAAAGAACCTGTACGGGGAGGACAGTGCTTCCTACATTCAGTATCGCAACCAATTGGCGAACTCCATCGAAGTGAAAAACTACACGAACGACGATAAAGGCGTAAAAGAGGATTACACCTTCTCCGTAACGGCAGACGGTACCGTTTCCGGTAATTTCCTTACCGAAAAAGTGGCAACCGCCTCTTTGGAAGAATTTACGGATCTGATTTATGCCTACAATACCGACCCCGGGATGTTCAACAACGCATACGATTACGTTATCAGCAAAACGGAATACGACGTGACGAACTCCTCGCAGGATAAATTTGTAAAATCCTTTACCGCGGCCGCACGGGAATTGGCAAACGATCCGTCTCAAAAATACGTAGTATGCGTAACGGATTACGGCATTCACATTCTGTACTATGCGGGCGAAGTCGTGGCAGATCGGTTTGACTATGCAGAACGCTACAACTACGGAGTGGGTGCGGGAAGCGTAAGTTATCGATTCTTCCGTAACTACTTCGATACCGTCAAATCGGCATTGTTCCAGGAAACGATGGACTCGAAGATGAGGAGCCTGCTGGAAGAAAAAGGAATTACGGAAAATCTCTCCGTGCTGAACGATTATCTGAAAAAGTATAATATAACGGCACCGTCGATTTACGACGTAGCAACGGAAGACTGATTTTCGGAAACATTTTCATAAAAACATTCAAAGACCGAAGAAATTCGGTCTTTGTTTTTGCCGTTTTTTCTTTTCTTGTAAAACTTTGCATAATTTTGCAAAAGCTCCGCATACTGAACTTGCCTCGAGGAAAAGAATCAAACACCTTCACAAAAGAAAATCGGGGTGCCCGCAAGATTTGCGGGCTTTTTTGTAAAAAAAACGAAACCGTGCACATATTTTGTGGAGAGGAATTCATGAAACAAAGATCATTTTTAAGAGGGGCAGTCATTCTTGCCATCGGCGGAGTCTTTGCCAAAGTATTAGGGGCGGTCTACCGTATTCCGCTGACGAATCTGCTGGGAAGCCGCGGCATCGGTTTGTATCAATTAGTATTTCCCATGTATACGCTGCTGCTCACCGTTTCCGGGGCGGGGGTTCCCGTTGCGATTTCAAAACTGATTGCGCGCGATCTGCAATGCGGCAACCGCAGTGCGGCCAAGCGTACTTTTTTCTCCGCCCTGGGGTGTCTTACCGTTCTCGGGGGGATCGGAAGCGCCGCTTTGTTTTTTGCGGCGGAGCCGCTGGCACGGCTGCAGGGGAATTTACAGGCCGCGGCATGCTATCGCATTTTAAGTCCTTCCGTATTGCTCGTTGCCGTGCTTGCTGCTTTTCGCGGATATTTTCAGGGAGGGCTGAACATGGCCCCCACCGCAGCGTCGCAGGTTACGGAACAGTTGGTAAAAACCGTTTTGGGGTTGGTGCTTGCCTATTCGGCAAACGATGCCGTAACCGGGGCGAAACGGGCGGTATTTGCGGTTACGGCCAGCGAAGTCGTTGCCGTTCTCTTTGTGGCGGTATGGTACGCTTGGGAAACGTTTCGCTCTCCGCGGGTCAAACCCGCACCGGAAAAGCGCGGTACGGTGCGCGAAATTCTTTTGCTTGCGGTTCCCGTCACGTTGGGCAGTCTCTTGCTGCCTTTCACGCAGTTGGTGGATAGTGTCCTCGTGATGCGCCTTCTTCCGGGGGACGCCACGCAGTTGTACGGGTTATGGAGCGGCCCCGTGCATTCGCTGTTGAATATGCCGGTCGTGCTGACGCTCGGCATCGCAACGGCCGTTTTGCCCTCCGTCACCGGTTGTTACGTCGCAGGGGACGAAATCGGTCTGCACGAAAAGTGTAATCTGGCGTTTCGGTTAACCACGGTGCTCGGCTTGCCGTGCAGCGTTGGGTTGGCGGTGCTGGCAAAGCCGGTCGTGTGCTTGCTGTACGGCGGGCTGACCGCGGCAGAGCAAAATCTTTCTGCCGAGTTGCTGCAAATCGCAGCGGCGGGGGTGCTGTTTTTAAGCCTGGCACAGACCTCCACGGCGATTCTGCAGGGCACGGGCCGGTTGTATCGTCCCGTGGCGTTTTTAGGAATTGCCGCTCTTTGTAAAACGGTTTGTAACGTGTTGCTGTTGCCGAAAGCGGGTGTGTACGGTGCCGCAATTTCTTCCGTTGTCTGCTATTTTGTTGCAGGTTTTGCCGATTTCCTGTATATTATTGTTAAGTATCGTTTCCCGGCGGATTTCGACCGTATCTGGCTGAAACCGCTGACGGCAAGTGCTTTTATGGCGGTATGCGTGCTTTGTTTCTGCACGTTCTTCCGTGGGTTTGCGCAAAGCGCGGCCGGCACGTTGTTTGCTTTGCTGCTTGGTGTCGTCAGTTACGGTACTGCCGTTCTGGCAATGAAGGTTTTTTCCGCACGGGAACTGAGCGAACTGCTGCCTTCCCGGCGAAAAAAGGAAAAGGAGTACACATGATTACCGTAGTAGGGTTGGGCAACGGCTGCGACGAATGCACCGTTGCGGGACTGGAAGCAATGCAAAAAGCGCGGAAAGTGTTTTTGAAAACGGCTTTCACCAAAAGTGCGGAAACGCTGGTGAAGCATGAAATTTCGTTTGCGGCATTGGACGATCTGTACGTTTCGGCACAATCGTTTGAAGAATTGAACGAAAAAATCTGCGACGTATTGCTTGCAGAAAAAAACGCCGTTTATTGCGTAAACGGCAACGGCTACGACGATCTCAGCGTCAAGGCGTTGCAAAAGAAAACGAAAGTGAAAATAATCGGGGCTCCTGCACAGGGCTCGCCCTTACTGAGCCTTTGCCCGGGGGAAGAATATCTGATTTTTTCCGCTACGGAATTTGTGAGGGAGGAATCTCCCCTGCCGGACAGGCCTCTCGTCGTGCGGGAAATCGACGATGCGTTTTTGGCAGGAGAGTTAAAACTGAAACTGGCGGATTTCTACGGTGACGAGCAGGAGATCTGGCTTCTCGAAAAAGGGAAGCCGCGTCAGATTGCCGTCTTCGAGTTGGATCGGCAAAAACATTTTACATACGATACCGCCGTTTTGGTTCTGCCGCGACCGTTCACGCAGAAATTGCGTTACGGGATTGCGGACGTACAGTCTATTTTGCGTCGATTGCGTGCCCCGGACGGTTGCCCGTGGGATCGCGCACAAACGCACGAAACTTTGCGCACCAACGCCGTAGAAGAAGCATACGAACTGGCGGATGCCATCGATCACGGCGATACGGACGCCATGCGGGAAGAAACGGGAGATCTGCTGCTGCAGCCATTGTTTCACCTGCAGTTGGCAAGCGAAAGCGGTGCTTTCGATACGCAGGATTGCACGACGGAGCTTTGTAAAAAACTGATCGGGCGGCACACGCACGTCTTTGGGGAGGATCGCGCGACCGATTCCGCCACGGCCCTGGAAGTGTGGACAAAAAACAAACTGAAAGAAAAATCGATGCATAGCGTTTCCGACACGTTGGAAGCCGTTCCTGCGGCGTTTCCCGCGTTGATGAAGGCGCAAAAGCTGCAAAAACGCGCGGCAAAAGGCGGGTTGGATTTTGAGAATCAAGCACAAATTTTGCAAAAATTGCAAGAAGAACTGGCCGAATTGCAGGCGGCAGACGCTACAGCTAAAGAGGAAGAAGCAGGAGATTTGCTGTTCAGCGCGGTAAATCTGGTGCGTTTTTACGGAGTGGACGCGGAAATCGCTCTGAATGCCGCAAACCGCAAGTTTTTGCAGCGGGTGGAATGCGTGGAGCGGTTTGCCCGTGCCGACGGCAAAGAAATGCAGGATTGCACGCCCGCCCAATTGGATGCCTATTGGCAAAAGGCCAAAAACGAAAATGAAGCGGTGGAGTGATCTGGTTCGCAACCCGTGGATGCTTGCGCCCATGGCAGGGTATACGGATGCGCCTTTCCGAAAGTTGTGTTCGCGGTTCGGCGCCGGGCTTACGGTAACCGAAATGGTAAGCGCCAAGGCGTTGACGCTCGGCAACCGAAACACGTTGGCGCTTCTGCAAAAACTTCCGGAAGAGGGCCCTTGTGCCGTTCAGTTGTTCGGCAGCGACCCGCAGATATTCCGGGAGGCGGTGCGCCACGAAGCCGTTCAGAAGTTTGATAGTATCGATCTCAACATGGGCTGCCCGGTTCAGAAGGTCTTCCGGAACGGAGAGGGTTCTGCCCTGATGCAAACTCCGGAGAAGGCAGCCCGCATTGTGGAAGCGGTGAAAAGTGCAACGGAAAAACCCGTTTCGGTTAAGTTCCGCCTGGGGGTGGATGCCTCAAGGGAAAACTGCGTGGAGTTCGGGATCGCCTGCGCGGAAGCAGGGGCGGACGCACTGACCGTGCACGGCAGAACGCGCACGCAGATGTACAGCGGCAAAGCTTCGTTCGAAAAGGTCGCACAACTGGTGCAAGCGGTGCGCATTCCGGTTTATGCCAACGGGGACGTGACTTCTTTGCAGGAAGCACGACTGTTGCAGCAACGCACAGGGGCGTACGGGGTAGCGGTGGGGCGCGGTGCGCTCGGTCGGCCGTGGCTGTTCCGGGAGGCGTCGGAACCGCCGGAAGTATGGCCTCTGTTGAAGGAACAAATGGAGGATTCGCTCGCGCTCTTCGGGGAGCACTATGCTTTAAACGCGTTGAAAAGGCATGCCGCGTTCTATTGCAAGGGAATCCCGGGCGGAAAGAAACAATTGGTTCGTCTGTATGCGTGCAAAACGCTGGAGGACGGCCTGCGGGAGCTGCAGGAGTTTTGGAGGGTAAAATGAAGTTTCACATCGTATTGGTAGAGCCGGAAATTCCGCAAAACACGGGGAATATTGCGCGTACCTGCGCCGCAACCGGCAGCGATCTGCATTTGGTGCGTCCTTTGGGGTTTGAAATCAGCGATAAACAATTGAAGCGCGCCGGGCTGGATTATTGGGATAAATTGAATGTATTTTATTACGATAGTTTTGCGGAGTTGCAGGCAAAGCACCCGCAAGCGAGATTTTTCTTCTATACCACAAAGGGGCAAAAGAATTATGCTCAGGTGCGGTATCGGGACGGGGATTTTTTGGTTTTCGGAAAAGAAACGAAAGGGTTGGACGAAACGTTATTGCGCAACCATTACGACAGCGCTTTGCGTATCCCGATGTTGGGAGAAATCCGTTCGCTGAATCTGTCCAATTCGGCTGCCATTGTCTTGTTCGAAGCACTGCGGCAAAACGATTTTGAAGGTTTCAACGAAACCGGATCTTTAACGGAATTTTAGTCCTATATTTTAGTTCTATAGCGGTTATTTGGAAAAACGACGTTGCGAAAAACGTCGTTTTTCGCAAAAAGGGGAAGAGAATCCCTCCGGAGTTTGACAATCTCCCGCGCTGTTGTTATAATTATTACGTTAGACGGGAGAGTATGGCCAACGACAGATAGGGAAAGATATGGCAGAGTTTTTATCCAAAATTTATTTTTATGAAATCATCACCTTCCTGGCGGGGCTCGGGGCCTGTATGCTCGGGATGCGCCTGATGAGCGATAACATGGAAAAACTGGCGGATAGCCGCATGCGTGCGCTGTTCGATAAAGTTTCCAACAATCGTTGGCTCGGGGTCGGCATCGGGACGGCCGTCACGGCTTTGGTGCAAAGTTCCACGGCAACCACGGTAATGATCGTCGGGTTCGTGAATGCCGGCGTTATGACGCTGGGGCAAAGTATCCCGTTAATTCTGGGTGCCGATATCGGTACTACCATTACGGCGCATATCGCGTCTTTACAATCTTTTCAAATCACAAAAGTTGCTACTATTTTAATTTTCCTGGGTGTATTTTTAACCTATTTCATTAAAGACGACCGTAAAAAAACATGTCTGATGCTGCTGGCAGGACTCGGGCTTTTGTTCTTGGGGCTCGGAACCATGTCGGATTCGATGTCTGCCCTGAAGGACAGTCCTTTTATGATGCAGGTCATTTCCAGCCAGTCCAATCCGTTTTTGCTGCTGTTGGCGGGCATGGTGATTACCGCAGTCGTGCAGAGTTCTTCGGTGTTTACCAGCATTTTGGTTACGATGGTCACCGGCGGGATTGTTTTCGGCACCGGCGGAAACGAAGTGCTGTATCTCATTCTCGGCAGCGAGGTGGGGTCTTGTGCCCCTACGCTTCTGGCAATGGCGGGAGCCAAGACGGATGCAAAACGCGCGGCCGTCATGCGTATCGTAATGGCAGCCGTCGGCACCGTTGTGGTGATGGTTGTGCTGCTGGTTTGCCCTGCGTTTATGGAAAATACGTTCGCAAAATGGTTCGCTGCCGCCCCTGCGATGCAGGTGGCAATGTTCCACACGGCGTTCAACGTGGTAAAAGCGGTATGTTTGCTGCCGTTCACGAATTTCATCGTGCACGTTTCGCGCAAATTGATCAGAGGAAAAGAAGAAGTTCGCCGGGTCAGTTACCTGGATGAACGCTTCTTAAAAAATCCGTCGATTGCCGTGCAGCAGTTGATTCGGGAAATCACGGCGATGCTGCGCATGACGCAAGCCGGGGTGGAAAAGGCGGTGGCGGGGTTCCTTGCCAAGGACGAAAAACCGTCGCAAGAAGTGCTTGCTCTGAAGGAGGAAGTAGAGTCGATTACCGAAGGCGTCACTTCGTATATGGTACAGGTCGCCGCAAGAGACATGTCGTATCAGGACGAATTGACGGTTGCGTCTTTGTATCACGTCATTTCGGATATCGAGCGCATCAGCGACCTTTCTTATAATATCACAAGATACACTCGTCAGGCCGTTACGGAAAATCTGACGTTCAGCGAATATGTACATAAAGACGTAGCGGAAATGATGAAAAAACTCAGCATTCTCTTTCGCGATACGGCTTTCACCTTCTTGCACCGCAGCACGGATATGCTGGCGGAAATCGAGCGCAGAGAGGATGAGATCGACGCAATGAAAAAGAGATTGATTACGGAGCATATCCGTCGGCTGAACGAAGGCGGGTGCTCTCCCGAAAGCAGTTCGGTGTTCATTAACCTGGTGGGCAACCTGGAACGTGCGGGGGATCATTTAACCTATATCGCCAGAAGCATTTTGACGGAGGAAGACGTAAAATAGTCGCCAAAGGAGGCATCATGAAAAAGAGTATTCGGGATATCGACGTAGCGGGCAAGCGTTGTTTTGTGCGCGTGGATTTTAACGTACCGATTTCCGCAACGGGAGAAGTTGCGGACGATAATCGCATCCGCGGGGCGCTGCCGACCATTCGTTATTTGAGCGAACACGGCGCAAAAGTCATTTTATGCTCGCATCTGGGGCGTCCGAAAGGGCAGGTGAACGAGAAGTATTCCCTGCGGCCGGTAGCTGCGCGCTTGCAGGAACTATTGGGGCGACCCGTAATTCTGGCAAAAGACGTCATCGGGGAGGACGCAAAGGCCAAAGCGGCAGAGTTGCGCGACGGGGACGTCCTGCTGTTGGAAAACGTACGTTTTCATGCCGAGGAAGAAAAGAACGATCCGGCGTTTGCCAAGGAATTGGCAAGTTTTGCCGATATTTTTGTGAACGACGCATTTGGTACCGCGCATCGCGCGCACGCCTCTACGGAAGGGATTTCGCATTTTGTGAAGGATAGCGTCAGCGGCTTTTTGATCGCCAAAGAATTGGAGGTCATGGGCGGCGCGCTGGAACATCCCGCAAGGCCGTTTGTTGCGATTCTGGGCGGTTCCAAGGTCAGCGATAAAATCGGCGTCATTTCCAATTTGCTCACCAAGGTGAATAGTCTTCTCATCGGCGGCGGAATGGCCTATACGTTTTTGAAAGCGCAAGGGTTCGAAGTGGGAACCTCCCTCTGCGAGCCGGAAAAACTGGAATTGGCAAAAGAATTGATGCAAAAGGCGAAAGAAAAGGGCGTCGAGATGATGCTCCCGTACGATGTCGTCGCGGCGGATGCTTTCCGGAACGATGCAAACATCAAAACGGTTGCGGTGGACGCCATCCCGGCGGATTACATGGGGTTGGATATCGGCCCCAAAACCGTGGCCGCTTATGCAAACGTACTGCACCATGCCGGAACCATCCTCTGGAACGGTCCGATGGGCGTATTTGAAATGGAGTCTTTTGCGAACGGAACGAAAGAAATTGCAAAAGCCGTAGCAGAGAGCAATGCCGTGTCGATCATCGGCGGCGGGGACAGCGCTGCAGCGGTAACGCAAATGGGGTATGCAGATCAAATTACACATATTTCGACAGGGGGAGGAGCAAGTTTGGAATTCCTGGAAGGCTTGGAATTGCCCGGAATTGCTTGCTTAAACGAGAAATGAGAGAACATAAACTGATTGCCGGCAATTGGAAAATGAATCAAACAAAGGCGGAAACGTCCGCTTTGCTGAAAGAATTGATTCCGCTTGTGCAAAAAAGCGCAAATCGGGTCGTCGTATGCGTGCCGTATACGGATTTGGAAACGGCAATCCGCGAAACGGAAGGAACCAACATTCACGTCGGGGCTCAGAACGTTCACTGGGCACCGGGCGGGGCGTATACGGGCGAAATCAGCGCAGAGATGCTGAAAGAACTGGGCGTGCAGTACGTCATCATAGGGCATAGTGAACGTCGCACCTATTTCGGCGAAACCAATCAGACGGTGATGGCTCGCCTCAAAGCGGCACTGCAGGCCGGCATCACTCCGATTCTTTGCATCGGCGAAACGCTGCAGCAGCGAATCAGCGGGGAAATGCAGGAGGTGCTGTGGACGCAATTGCAGCAAGGCCTGCGGGAAATGACCCCGGAAGAGGTGGCAAAAATCGTCATTGCCTACGAACCTGTCTGGGCCATCGGCACAGGCAAAACCGCAACGGCGGCAGAGGCAGAAGAAGCCATCTGCTTTATTCGCAACGTGCTGAAAAAACTGTTCGGGGATGTAGCGCTGGATTTACCGTTGCTCTACGGCGGCAGTATGAACGATATCAATGCCAAAGAATTGCTTTCCATGCCGAATATCGACGGCGGACTGATTGGTGGGGCAAGCCTGAAAGCAGAAAAATTTGCAAAGATTGTAAACGTAAAATAACGGAGAGGGGCATGAAACAACTTTCGGCACTCATTATTATGGATGGCTACGGCATCCGCACAGAAACGGCGTATAACGCCGTTTTTGCAGGTAAACGCACCTTTGACAAGTGGTGGCAGACGTATCCGCATTGCCTGCTGCAGGCAAGCGGCGAGGCGGTTGGTCTGCCGAAGGGGCAAATGGGCAACAGCGAGGTGGGGCACCTGAACCTGGGCGCAGGCAGAATTGTGTATCAGGAGCTGAGTCGGATTTCCAACAGCATTGCGTCCGGGGCGTTTTTTCGCAACGAGGCACTCACGGCGGCATGCGAATCTGCCAAAGCAAACGGAGGGGCATTGCATTGCCTGGGGTTGCTGAGCGACGGCGGCGTACACAGCCATGCGGATCATTTGTACGCCTTGCTGAAACTGGCCAAAGAAAGAGGCGTAAAGCAGACGTACGTGCATTGTTTTACGGACGGGCGGGACGTAGCACCCACCAGTGCGGTAACGTATTTAGAAGCATTGCAGCAGAAAATGGACGAATTGCAGTACGGCTGCATTGCAGATGTGTGCGGTCGGTATTACGCAATGGATCGCGACAACCGTTGGGAACGGGTGCGGCGTGCCTACGAAATGCTCCTGCACGGGGTCGGCACACGGACGGAAAATGTGATTGCTGCGATACGCGAGCGGTACGCCGCAGGCCAAACGGATGAGTTTTTAGAACCTATCGTTTGCTGCGACGGGCAATTGCGTTCGGGGGATGCCGTGGTGTTTTTCAATTTCCGCCCGGATCGGGCGCGGGAATTGACGCGTGCTTTTACGCAAACGCCGGCCGTGTTCGAAGGGGAGCGCCCCGCACTGCATTGGGTTTGCATGACGCAGTACGACGCAACGTTCCGAAACGTCTCGATTGCGTTCGAGCCGGAGGAATTACGGAATACTTTGGGCGAATGGCTTTCCAAGCAGGGGAAAACGCAACTGCGCATTGCCGAAACGGAAAAGTACGCACACGTGACTTTTTTCTTTAACGGAGGGGTGGAAACTCCGAACAAAGGGGAGGATCGCATTCTGGTGCCGTCGCCGAAAGTCGCCACTTACGATCTGCAGCCGCAAATGAGTGCGGAAGAGGTAACGAAACAAGCCTTGGAACAGATCGAACGGGGCGAGTACGACGTGCTGATTCTGAACTTTGCGAATTGCGACATGGTCGGGCACACGGGGAACTACGAAGCGGCCGTGCAAGCCGTTGCCGTTGTGGACGAGTGTGTCGATCGGCTGTTGAAAGCGATTCTGGCAAACGGAGGGCGTGCACTGCTGACGGCAGACCACGGAAACGCCGAAAAGATGATGGAAAACGGCATGCCGTTTACGGCACATACGACCAATCCCGTGCCGTTGGTTCTGGTTTCGCAGGAGGCCCTCGGAAAAACCTTGCGGGACGGTCGCCTCTGCGATGTGGCTCCGACGCTGCTCACTTGCATGAATTTGCCGATTCCGCCGGAAATGACGGGAAAATGCCTGCTTTGCAACAAAGATTGATGTTTTTACTTGTTTTTTTTCTGTCGGTATGCTATAATCGTTTGTGCTAAACGTATAGGAGGTTTCGAATATGCTGTCTTCGCTAATTATGGCAATGAGTGCTACCGCAACGTTGGTGATTCGTATCGTTTTATTGGTACTGATGATCGTCTCTGCAGTATTCCTGATTATTACAGTTCTGAAGCAACAAGGAAACTCCGACGGCTTAAGCGCAATTCAGGCCCCGGTAGAAAACGATACCTTCTACAATCGCAATTCCGCCAAAAATAAGGAAAAACGGTTGAAAATCTGGACGCTGATTGCTGTAGCGCTGTTGGCAGTTTGCAGTATTGTGTTCTTTATTATGGCACTGTAAAAGAAAGAATTCCGGGGCGGTTGTAACCGCCCTTTTCTTTTCGGGTTTCTTGCGTCAGGGGTAGAAAGCAAGAAAAAGGGAAAGCTACGAAGCAGAAAGATTTCGTCGGAGGAGATACTTTTGCGGAGCAGAAAATAGAAAAGCGTAAGAACGCAGGCACGCGAAAAGGATCGTGCGAACCGACGTTTGACGCAGGGAAAGTGGAAATGAATTTTAAAGAAAAAGTATTGGAACTGTTACGCAGTTCCGTCAGCAAATATCTTACGGAGCAACAGATTTATCAAAAACTGGGAGGAAAATCCGTTTTTGAAAAAACCGCCATCCGAAAGGTTCTGGACGAATTAAAAGAAAACGGAGACCTGATCTTCGACGCTCGTGCCAAAAAATGGGTTTTGACGGAATTTTCCGGCTTGCTGCGCGGGAAGATGCAGGGGACTGCAAAAAGTTTTGCGTTTTTCTTGCCGGAGGACGGTTCGGAAGATCTGTTCGTGGCAGAAAAGAATCTCAACGGTGCGTTGCACGGGGATATCGTATTGGTAAAACCCGTCGGTTATCGCGGAAGGACGGAAGGTCAGGTAGTGAAAGTGCTGGATCACACCGTGACGGAACTGGTGGGAACGGTGCATAAAAAGGGGGCTTCCGCTTTTGTTTCGCCGGATGATCGTCGATTCAAAAGCGACGTGTTCGTTGCCGAAGCGACGGAGTTAAAAAACGGGCAGAAAGTCCTGGTGCAAATCGAAAAGTGGCAAAAGGAGGATCTCTGTCCGGAAGGGAGAGTGCTGCAGATTATCGGCATGCCTTCGCAAAAGGGTACGGACGTTTTAAGCATTGCGTTGAGTCACGGCTTACACAGCGAGTTTCCGCAAAGCGCGCTGACGCAGGCAAAGGCGATTCCGCAAGAAGTCCGGAAAGGAGATCTGAAAGGGCGCAAAGATCTGAGGAATAAAAAAACGTTCACGATTGACGGCGCAAGTGCACGGGATTTTGACGATGCGGTTTCGCTGGAGGAACAGCCGGACGGAACGCTGCTGCTCGGCGTGCACATTGCGGATGTTTCACACTACGTGCGGCAGGGTACGCCGATCGATCGGGAAGCGTTTCAGCGTGCAACCAGCGCCTACTTTCCGGATCTGGTCTTGCCGATGCTCCCCGTGGAGCTTTCCAACGGGATTTGTTCGTTAAACCCCGGGGTGGATCGACTCACCATGAGTGTCCTTTTAAAACTTACGCCGTCCGGCAAAGTGGTGGATTACGAAGTTTGCAAAAGCGTTATTCACAGCAATCATCGTTTCACTTACGACGAAGTTGCCGCCTTGCTGAAGGGAGACAAGGCGCTGCAAACGAAGTATGCGGACGTGAAAAACGAGTTGTTCGTAATGGCGGATCTGGCGCAGGTGCTGGAGCAAAAGCGAAACGAAAAAGGCGCAATGGAGTTTGATTCTCACGAAGTGGAGTTCGTTCTGGACGAACACGGTGCCGTAGAGGAGATCGTTCCCGTGCAGCGCACCGTTGCGCATAAGATGATAGAAGAGTTCATGATTCTGGCAAACGTTACGGTGGCGGAGTTTGCGGCGCACCTGGAATATCCGTTTGTGTATCGCGTGCACGAACGTCCCGCCCCGGAAAAGATTCACACGCTGCGGGCTTTTGCCGGCAACCTGGGGCTTACGCTGAAGGAAAGTGACGAAAGCATCCATTCTTCTTCCCTCAAAGCGTTGTTGGATGCGGCAGAAAATACTCCCTACTGTGCCGTATTGCACAAAGCCGTGTTGCGGTCGATGCAAAAAGCAAAATACAGCACGAACAACATCGGGCATTTCGGGCTCAGCAGCGAGTGCTATTGTCATTTCACGTCGCCGATCCGGCGTTATCCGGATCTGGTAGTGCATCGCATCCTCAAAATGATTCTGGACGGATCCGAAACGGATCGCTTGCCTCAGCTCGAAACGTATGCGGAAAAAGTTGCAACGCAATCCACCGCGATGGAAATGAAAACGGACGATGCAGAGTACGAAGCAGATGACCTGAAAAAGGCAGAATACGCCGAACGCCTCCTCGGTACGGAGCAGACGGCCGTGGTCAGCGGTGTGACGGAATTCGGGATTTTTGCCGAACTGGAAAATACGGTCGAAGGGTTGATTCGCATCGAGAACCTGCCGGGGACGGCCTATGTTTACGATGCGTCGAAATATGAAGTGCGCAACAGCGTGCACGCCTACCGTTTGGGGGACACGATACGCGTCGTTGTGGCAGGGGTAGATTTGGCTGCCAGAAAGGTAGAGTTTTTGCCCGCCGAGGGAGCGGTTCCGCGCGGGAAAAACAGGGTTGCAAACGAGCGCGGGAAAAATTTTTCCGAAAAATCCGGAAAGAAAAAGTACGAAACGTCGCCCGCACAAAGAGATGCCGACGCTCGTCCGAAACGGGTGCGGCAGGCGGAAAAGCCCTTGAAACAAAGAAAACCGCACAGGACTGCGGCCCGAAGAGGGGCACAAGAGGAAAAACGAAATGAAACTGATAGCGACAAATAAAAAAGCCCTGCACGATTATACCGTGCTGGAAACGTTTGAAGCAGGCATTCGCCTCATCGGCTGCGAAGTCAAATCCGTTCGCGGGGGAGAAGTCAACCTGAAGGATAGTTTTGCTCTGATCGCAAACGGGGAAGTCTGGCTGAAAAACGTGTACATCAAACCGTACGACAAGGGCAGTTTTTCCAATACGGATGCGCGGCGGGATCGTAAGTTGCTGTTACACAAAACGCAGATTTTGCGGCTTTTGGGCAAAGTGCAGGAAAAGGGACTGGCACTGGTTCCATTGAAAATGTATTTCGAAAAATCTCTGGTGAAAGTGGAGTTGGCGCTTGTCAGGGGCAAACAGTTGTACGATAAAAAGGATGCGATTGCGCAAAAAGACATGCAGCGCTATCAGGAAAGGGAAATCAGCGATTACAAACGGCGGAAATAACGGAACTTTTGGAAAACAGTTGAGTTTTTCCGTCGGGTGGTGTAAGATAAATTTACTTTGGGGGTGTTGTAGATTCGCCCGTTGTGAACGGGGGTATGGTAAGCGTGCCGCAGACCGTCTGCGTATCAAAGGAAATTAAATTGAAACGCTAACAGAAATTCTGTAGCTCTCGCTGCGTAGTCAGTGAGTGTCGCCTGCATCTTTTCCGTAGGGTGCAAGTGCGGCATCGGTTATACGGAGACGTCTTAAAAGGTCGCCACGCCGATTAAGCCGTAAATTAGTGGCTGGCAAGCGTCGGGTTCGTTGTCGGAAACGGCGTAAGGACAAAAAACGATAACTATGCACGTAGAAAGCGATATCAACGCACGGCGGTACACGGGTGCAAGTCCCGTCACCTCCACCAAAAATGCGCAAAGCACGCACCCGAAACGGTTCGAGTGCGTGCTTTGCTTTGAAAGACTTTTGTGTCGGGGCGGTGTAAATTTTTCGTTTCGACGAATTGCATGATGCATTGTGAAAAACGGTTCAAAACGCCAAAGGGCAGGAGAGAACCGTATCAAAGGAGGAAAAATTTTTGAAACAAAAGGAAGCAAAAAACGAAAAAAGCCGACAGGAAGCAGCCGTCATAGAAACGGAGCGACTGAGAATAGTTGCTCTCAGCGGGCAGCAAATGTCGGATTGGGTCAATCACCTTGCAAAAGTAGAGGAGGAACTGGGCTGTACCTACCGCGGGGAATGTATGGAGAACGAGTTCCGCTTCGTTTTGCAAAAACAGGCGGAGAAATGTCAAGCGGATGAAGCAAACTGCCTGTGGCATACCTTTTGGTGGATTGTGCGCAAGGAGGATGACGTCGTCATCGGTTCGATTGATTTCAAAAACGTGCCGCAGAACGGTTCGGTAGAAATCGGCTACGGGCTGAAAAAAACGTTTGAGGGCAGCGGCTACATGACGGAAACCGTACTTGCGTTTTGCGATTGGGCGTTTCGTCATGGGGTCGTGGTCGTAACGGCAGAAACGGAACGAACGAATCTTGCTTCGCAGAGAGTTTTGCTTCGTTGCGGGTTCTCCCTGCAGAGGGAAGAAAATACGCTTTGGTGGCAGAAGGAAAAACCGGATGAGTTGGTTTAATTACATAGGTTTTGCCGCAATCGTGCTGATTCTGGTTCCAAATGCAATTTACGCAAAAAAGAACCCGAACGGATTTCAAAATGTCTACCGCAACAAAGCGATGGAAATCGGCGAACAAATCGGGCGATACGGCTGCTTTCTTTTGATGATTTTTAACCTGCCCGAAACCTGGTTCGGTTTTTGGTTTGACGGGGCGTTTACGGTGTACGCTGTCGGCACCGCCGTATTGGTTGCTTTGTATCTGCTCGGGTGGATCACCTGTTGGAACAGGCACTTTCTTTTCCGTGCGTATGCTCTTTCTGTTTTGCCGAGTGTTTTGTTTCTGTTTACGGGCATTCTGCTGCGAAACGTTCCGCTCTCGGTATGCGCTTGTATTTTTGCGCCTTGTCATATCACGATTTCCGTAAAAAACGCATGCCTTGAGGGCAAGAACAAAGCGGAACCGAAGCAAAAAGCGTAAAATGAAAGGGAGAAAGGCGCGGGCGACAGATTTGTCGCGAAACAGGGCTTGATTTGCGGGAGGAGCCCCGGCATTTTTTCAAAAACGAAATTCAGGGAGAAAAAAGATGATTTTTTGTTTTTCCGGCACAGGAAACAGCCGGTATATCGCAAAGCGGATTGCCGAAGCAACGTCGGAGGAAATACTGGATCTGAACCAAAAGATAAAAACGCAGGACGTCTCTCCGCTGCGGACGGGACAAAACGTGATCGTTGTAGTGCCAACGTACGCATGGCGTATCCCGCGGATGGTGTCGGAGTGGCTTGCCTAAACGGAGTTGACGGATGCGGAACGAATCTGGTTTGTGATGGACTGCGGCGACGGAATCGGCAATGCGGCGGAATACAATCGCCGCCTGGCAGAGCAAAAGCACCTGCACTACATGGGAACGGCGCAAATCGTGATGCCGGAAAATTATATCGCAATGTTTCGTGTGCCGACCGTGGATGAAGCCAAAAGAATCGTACAAAAAGCGGAACCGTCCGTGGAAGAAGTTCTTACGCAAATCCGGGCAGGGCAGGCCTTTGCCGCACCCAAAAGAAAATGCGGCGATCGTTTTCTGAGTGGCCCCGTAAACCGGGTATTCTATCGTTTTTGTATCAGATCTTCCGCATTTTACGGCAAGGACACTTGCATCGGTTGCGGTTTGTGTGTGGAGAAGTGCCCCCGAAACAACGTTCGGCTGAAGGACGGCAAACCCGTGTGGGGAAAAGAATGCACGCATTGTATGGCTTGCATTTGCTATTGCCCGACGGAAGCGATCGAGTACGGGAAGAAGAGCGAGGGCAAACCGCGGTATTATTTTGAAAAGTTGAAATGAAAAGGCACCGAAATGCCGAAAAGGAATCAAAAAACCCTCACGGAAAAATTCCGTGAGGGTTTCGTTTTGAGATAAAAGAGGGGACGAAGGAATCTTGCGGAATCCTTTCCGAGGGCGTGCTCCTTTTTGCAGCGATTCTGCGCGATTATTTGCTTTCCCCCAAATCGCTCAGTACTTTCAGTTGAAAGGCAGAGGAAACTCCCGGGTACAGTTTTACCGGTACGGAATAGATTCCCGGGTTTTTAATTGCCTGGTTCAGCACGATTTGTTTTTTATCCACTTCGTAGCCTTGTGCCGCCAAAGCTTCGGCAATTTCTTTCCCGGAAACGCTTCCGAAAATTTTGCCGCCTTTGCCGCCTTTCAGGTAAAGTGTCAGTTCAAATCCTTTCAGGCGATTTGCCAGATCTACGGCTTTTAAGCGGTTTTGTTCTTCCTGATAGGCTTCTGCCTGTTTTTTCAGCGAAACGACGTTGAGCGCGTCCGTCGTGGCAACAATCGCGAGTTTGCGCGGCAATAAAAAGTTGTTTGCGTACCCTTCACTGACGCTTACGACTTCTCCCTTTTTTCCCTGGCCTTTGACGTCTGCCAACAACACAACTTTCATGTTTTTCATAAGAACACCTCTTGTTTCTTTATTTTATTCGGTTTTCGGCGGTTTGTCAACGCAACGACGGTTTAGTTTTTGCTCTTTTGGACAAAACTAGGTTCGGAGGTACGAAAAATGAAACAAAAAATCAATTGTAAGGTCAAAGCGTGCGAACATTTGGATTGTGACGGAAAATGTTGTTCTTTGGATAGCATCACCGTAAAATGCGACGCATCCTGCCCGACGGCACACTATTGCGAGCAGTTCCGCGAAAAGCGTTAAGCTGCAAAAATAGGTTGCTTTCCGAAAGGGCTTTTGATTGACTTTTCTATCGCTTCACGATATAATACCATCGAAGGTCCTTTCGGAGGGGTACATAGAATCATGCAGAACAACATGCACGGAACAGTGAAAATTTTTGCGGGCAATGCTTGTCGCTCTTTGGCAGGCGCAATCGCTCGGGCACTCGGAGTGCCGTTGGGCGAAATGGAAGTCGGTCGGTTCAGCGACGGCGAAGTATCGGTAAGTATTCAGGAATCGGTGCGCGGTTGCGACGTGTTCCTGGTGCAGTCCACCTCCACCCCGGTGAACGAAAACCTGATGGAAATGTTAATCATCATCGACGCGTTCCGGCGTGCGTCTGCCGGCAGAATCACTGCCGTCATTCCGTATTTCGGTTATGCCAGACAGGATCGGAAAGCAAGGGCAAGAGATCCGATTTCGGCGAAATTAGTGGCAAATTTGTTAACCGCCGCCGGTGTAGATCGCATCCTCACGATGGATTTGCACTCCAGTCAGGTGCAAGGGTTTTTTGACGTCCCGGTGGATAACCTCATGGGAATGCCGGTGCTGACGAAATATTTTCTGCATAGCGATCTTGTGAAAGAGGATCTGGTCATCGTTTCGCCGGATGTGGGCAGCGTTGCCCGTTCCAGAAAAATGGCAACTCGCTTCAATGCGCCGCTTGCCATCATCGATAAACGGCGTCCTAAAGCAAACGTCATGGAAGTTATGAACATCGTCGGGGATGTAAAGGGCAAAACGTGCCTGATGATTGACGATATGATCGATACCGCAGGGACGATCACGCAAGGCGCCAAAGCCTTGGCGGATCACGGCGCAAAACGAGTGCTGGCCTGTTGCTCCCACGGGGTGCTGAGCGGCCCCGCGATCGAGCGGATTACCAATTCCCCTCTGGAAAAAGTCGTGATTCTGGATACGATCGAACAGCCGGCAGGAAAACTGACGGATAAATTCGTGCAGGTTCCGGTAGCGGAATTGTTTGCGGAGACCATTGCGCGCATTTCCGGAGATCAACCGGTGAGTAAACTTTTTGAATAATTTTCAGCAAGACGAAAGTTCTGTCTGCGGGTACGCAAAAATGCGTACCCGCTTTTTTTGTATGCGTCGGCATCGTTTTTCGGTCAACGCGGAGGGGGAGAGTGGGGCAGCATGCGACGGGTGTTGTTTCCCTTTTTATCGTTCGGGCAAAGCAAAAGGTTTTTACCGTGTGCGGTTGTCGGAGAGGTTCCGGAACCGGGATCGGCGTACGGAACCGGACGCACTGCGCTTCGTTTCGAGAGGCCGCCATTTCGGCAGGAAACGGGGGCTTGAGGCAAAATAAGTGCTGTTTCGTCGCAATTCGCAGCGCAGGGGCGGCAATACTTTACGCATGAAAAAAGTACCGTTTTCGTTAAAAATACAATGTGCCGTACTCATCCTTGCGGTAGCGCTCGGGTGCGGCATGCCGAAAAGTTTTTTGGATTTGCGTGGCCTGGAGCAGGGGACTTTTTATGCTTACTATGCCGGCACGGCCCCGGAGAGTTCGCTCCGGACGGTGCAAAACGGGGCCGGGAGCATTGTGGAAGGAACGCTTGCGGAAATCGCAGCACTCCCACAGGAGGGGGTCAGCGGGTACACGGTAAAACTCCCTGCCGATTTCGATTGGCAGGAATGGTTTTTGCAAAACGAAGTGACCGTGGTGCAAACGCAGGAGGATTTCTTTTCCATTGCCTATTGCTATACTCCGCGCCTTAAGGGACATATCGTGGCGGACGGAAGGGCGATAAATCTGCAGCTTGTCGTGCGGGAGGATTGCGTTCTGCTCGGTACTCCGGTTCTCCTGGGCAGTTATTAAAAAAAGCAGGTTTAGAAGAGGCGGAAAGGGCAATACTTCAGCAGAAAACAGGAGGAAATCAAGGATATGCGAAACAGTAAAGTAATTTCTTTTTTGAAACAAAATTTGGCATTTGTGATCATCGTGTCGTGCATTGTCGTCCTGTCCGTTGTTTTAATTGCGGCAGGCGTAAAGAAAGCACAAACCGTCCCGACGGGACAAGTCCCCAAGCCGGACAATCCGTCGTCCGGCGGAACCAAAAAACCGGAAGAAAAGCCGACGGATACGTCCTGGACGTTGCCGGTCAGCACGGCAAAAATAGGCATGGACTACAGCGATACCGAGTTTGTGTGGAACGAAGTTCTGGGCGAATTTTCCATTCACCAGGCAGTGGACTTTTTGGCAGAAGCCGGTTGTGACGTGTATGCCGTGATGGACGGCACCGTAAAGAGCGTTGAGAAAAACACCTTGGACGGAACGGTCATCGTGATCGATCACGGGGACGGCGTCGTGGCAACCTACGGCTCTTTGGCGGAGGACGTTTCGGTAAAAGCCGGCGATAAGGTCAAGAAAGGAGATTGCATCGGAAAAGTATCGGACAGCGCATTGTGCGAATTCAATCAGGGGCATCACCTGCACTTTGTGGTAGAGAAAAACGGCAAGCGCGTGAATCCGAGAGAATATCTGAAATCGTTAAAATAATGCGGAAGTTCGGGCGCTTCGGTTTGTAGGCTCGAAAAAGTGACAACGCTTTCGGCAACTCAGGTTGCCGAAAGCGTTTGTTTTTTTGCCGTATCGTCAACCGACACGGCGGTGTGTGCGTTCGGGGTGCGGAATCGTCTTCGTTTCCGCATTTTTGTTTGACATTTTCGGGGAAGGAGGGTATAATAGCGCCTTACTTGTTAAAAAAGATAACACAAGTTACCGTGTGGGCACAAAATCGCCCACGCCGCTTGCAAGAGAAAGGAGAAAAACGAATGAAAAAACTCAGTTCCGTACTATCGGGGTTTTCTCGTCCCGTTGATTTGACAAACGGAACGCCGTGGAAGGTGATTTTAAGGTTTGCCGTGCCGATTATCGTTTCGTATTTTCTGCAACAGGTTTACGTTCTGGCCGATGCGATTATCTGCGGGCAGGTGCTGACTTCTGCAGAGGTTGCCGGGGTAAACGATACGTTTCCGCTTACCTTCATTTTTTTGCAGTTTGCCTTCGGCTGTACGGCCGGTTTTTCCGTTCTCACGGCCCGTTACGTCGGGCAAAACGACGCTGCCGGTGTACGGAAGTCCTTTGCAACGCAAGTGTACCTTACGTTGGTCATTTCCGCCGTGCTGACGGTACTGTCTTTGGTGCTGCTGCCGTGGATGCTGCAACTCATTCATGTCACGCCGGAAAACCCGGAAGTGTATCAGGCAGCCTACCGCTATTGTTTCTTTTTGTTTTTGGGTATCGTTGCGCAAATGGGGTATAACTTTGTGTGCGGCATTTTGCGCGCTTATGGCGATTCCGTCACACCGCTGGTGTTTTTGGTTCTTTCCACTCTGTTGAATATCGGGCTGGACCTACTGTTTTTGCTCGTGTGGAAAAGCGGTCCGGCGGGGGCGGCCATCGCCACCGTTCTGGCGCAACTGGTCAGCGTTGCGGCGTGCACGGTGTATACGTTTGTAAAGTATCCGGAACTGCGCCTGCATGCGGAAGATTTTCACATCGGTAAGGCCTGGGTTTCTCACCTCAGGGAGGGGGTTCCGCTCGGGCTGCAGTTTTCGGTATTGGCCATTGGCATCATTGTGATGCAAAGTGCCGTTGTCCGGTTTGATCTCACACCGGCAGGGGTGTTTGTCGCCGGCACCCCCGCCCAAAACGGGTTCGGTGCCGCAAACAAACTCATCAATTTTTTAATGGCCGCCTTCAACGGGCTCGGATCTGCCATCCTGGGGTATCATGCGCAGAACTACGGCAAATGCAACTACGAGCGGATCCGGAAAGGGACCTTGCAAACACTCGGAATGATGCTGATCGTTGTCGGTGTTTGTTTGCTCGTCGGCGGGCTGCTTTCTGTCGGCGGGGCGTACCAGTATATTTTTATGAGTGCGGACAAGGTTTCGCCGGAGTCGATTCACTTCGGAAACGTTTTCCTTTTCGTGGATTTGGCGTTTTATGCCGTCCTTGGCTTTTTGATTGTGATACGCAGTGCCGTGCAGGGGATTTTTCTGCCGGCCTACGTATTGGGGGCCGGTATTGCGGAATTGGTGGCACGCATTCTGATTTGTGCGTTTTTGCCGGTTGCCGTCAACGGAGGGGCAATCGACAGTACCGCATCCTCTCTGGCTTTTGCCGCAGTGTGTTTTGGAGATCCCGGCGCATGGCTTTGCGGTTCGGCGGTGTTGTGTGTGCCTTTCTTCCGTTTTCTTTTGCAAAAAAAGTATCCGGCCGCGAAGGAAAGTGCAGAAGAAAAGTAGAAAAAGCGTTTTTTCGGGGCGTCCGTGTTTGTGGAAAGTTTCTGTAACGGAGGGAAACGTCCTTTTCGGATTTTTTCTTTCGGAAGTGCGGCGCAGGGGGCATCGTTTGCAGAATCGTAAAAAAACGGTTTGTTTTTGTGCGGAGCCGTTTTGTTTCCGAAAGGGGGAAAAGAGAAAAAGGGAGGGGGCGTTTCCGAAAACGGATTCTTCCGTGATTTTTTCAACACCCTCTTGACAAGGCTCGTCCGGGTTGGTAAGATAATAAATACTAGGAGGAAATGCTTATGAAAAACCAAAATCTGGAAAAGTTTTTTGATATCCTCGGCGAGATTCTTGCCGTTGTGTTGGTGCTTGTGTATGCGGTTTTGATTTTGAACGCAACGTTCAATTTCATCCCGGAAGGAACGATTCTCAACATTCTGAAAGTGCTGCAAACCTACGGAGCTTTGGCATTGGTGGCCATCGTCGGAATGGAAGCAATGTCCAAACGGAATACTCTGTTTCAGATTATTTTCCTGGCGCTCGTCGCACTGATTGTTGTCTTTATGTTTTTCCCGGGGACGTACGAGAATTTCATCAACATCATCAAACAATAACAAAAAACAGGGAACGGGGCGCTGCGGCGCCCTTTTCTGTTGGAGGCAGTCATGGCAAAAAAACAATGGAAAGGCAGCACGCTGCTGGCCCCGGTGCCGGCAGTACTGGTCAGCTGCGCCGACGGCGAAACAAAAAACCTCATCACGATCGCCTGGACGGGGATTGTCAACAGCGACCCGCCTATGACGTACGTTTCGGTTCGCCGCGAGCGGTTCAGTTACGATTTGATAAAACAGTCCGGCGAGTTTGTCATCAATCTCGTAACGGAAGATATGGTTTGGGCAACGGACTATTGCGGTATCAAAACGGGGCGCACGGTGGATAAAGCCAAAGAAACTGGATTGCACTACGTCCCTTCGCAGGAAGTCGGCTGTCCCTCCGTGGCGGAAAGTCCGTTGTCGTTGGAGTGTAAAGTAAAACAGCGTATTCCGCTCGGTTCGCATGATATGTTTCTGGCGGAAATCGTGAACGTCGCCGTGGAGGAATCTCTTCTGACGACGGACGGGAGACTGGCGCTGGAGCGGGCAAAACTGGTTGCGTATGCGCATGGGGATTATTTTACGCTTGGCAAAAGAACGGGTAAGTTCGGCTACAGTGTAAAGAAACCGGAAAAGCGCCGCCGCAGAAAAGAAGCAGCAAAAGTGCAGAACGGAGGATCGGCCGAACCGTCCCGTAAAAAACCGGAAGGGAAAAAACGCCCTGCTCCAAAGAAACGTACGAAGCGGCCCGAAGCGGAAAAGTAACGTTGCCGGGCAGGCGGAAAAGGCGTTTTGCCTTTTGCGGCGAAAGGGGAGGTCTTGACCCGGAAGCGCTGCTTTCGCTGCGGGCTCCCGCAAGTCTATCGTAAAAAACAGAAAAGTGCCTGGGAATACGGCACTTTTTTTTGTTGCGGAAAAACGCACTTTACAAAAACTTTACAAATTCCTTACCGAAAGCGAACGGTAAAGTTTTTGTAAACTGTTATAATAAAAAAGGAAAAATACGATGTAAAAACGAAAACGGGGCAATGTTTTTAGAGAGAACGCTTCGTGTGTACGCATCGGGAGGAAAAACGAATATGGAAAATATCGTATTGTTTGTCGTGCGACTGTTGGCGGGCACGGGCATGTTTCTGGTAGGCGTGGCGCTGTTGACCGACAATATCGAGCAATTGGCAACCAAACGCATCAAAAATTTGTTTGGCAAAACGGCAAACAAGCGTTTAACCAACGTCGGGATCGGTGCTTTTACTACGGCGTTGATCCAGAGTTCCGGCGTCACTACGGTGCTGATCGTAGGGTTTGTCAACGTCGGAGCAATGAGTTTGGGGCAGGCGGCCGCGATGATTATGGGGGCCAACATCGGCACCACCATAACGGCGCAGATTGCGGCGCTTTCGGCCTTTCCCATCATGACTTACGTGCAGATCCTGACGTTTGTCGGCATCATGATTGCCATGCTTTGCAAAAAGGATTCTGTGAAAAAGGTCGGATACATGCTGGCAGGGCTCGGCTTGATTTTCATCGGGCTGGACGTCATGTCCGACGCGATGAGTGCCAATCGTGCGGTGATTCAATCCGTTTTTGAGAAGGTGAGCAATCCGTTTTTGCTGCTTCTGGCCGGGGCCGTGTTCACGGCTTTGGTACAATCCAGTTCGGCCACCACGTCGGTATTGATTGCCATGGCGGTCGCCGGCGTCTCCATCGGTACGGGCGGAAACGAAATGTTATACGTCGTACTGGGGACGAATATCGGGTCCTGCGTGACGGCTCTGCTTTCCACGATCGGCGCAAATGCCAATGCCAAGCGCGCCGGAGTCATCCACTTGCTGTTCAACTGTTTCGGTTCGGTGCTGTTTTTTGTGCTGTTGACCTGTTGGCCGACGTTCCGTCAGGATGTGCTTGCGCGATACTTTTCGGAGCCCTCCGTGCAGATTGCAATGTTTCACACCTTCTTCAACGTAACGTGCACGATATTGTTTTTGCCCCTGGTCGATTGGTTCGTCAGAATTTCGTCGGTACTGGTGCGGGAAAAGCCGAAAGAAGCGGCAACGTTCTATTTCGACGAGCGCATGCTGCTGTCCCCTATGATTGCCATTTCCCAACTGACCAAGGAAACGTGCAACCTTGCCGATCTTGCCTTCGATTCGTTTCTGACGGCGTATCATGCGTTTGAGGAGGGGGATCTTTCCGCAACGGAGAGCGTTCGCCAAAAGGTGGAGGAAACCATTGATTACAGCCAAAGGATTGTAAACTATCTGATACGTATTTCTACGGAGTGCAAATCCGTTGCGGAAGAAAAGTGCGTCACGAACCTGCACAATGCCGTGGGGGATTTGCTTAGAATTGCGGAAATTGCCGATAATATCACCAAATATACCCGTAAAGAGAACGAGCGTCACCTGAAACTGTCGGATACGGTGCAAAAGCAGCTCAACGACATGGTGGACGTGCTTTCCCGCCTGTTTTCGCTGGCCAGGGAGGGGTTGCTGACGCCGCCGGGGCAGCCGACGGAAGCCGCCGCACTGGAGGATGAAATCGACGCCATGCGGAAACGTTACGTGGAGGAGCACATCGCAAGGCTGAACCGCGGGGAGTGCAAGCCGGAGAACAGCGACGTCTACATTAATTTGGTGTCGAATCTGGAACGGTTGGGGGATCACCTTTCCTACATTGCCGACCGGGCCAAAGAAGCGTAGCGATTTTACAAAAACTTTGCTTTTTCTTTACCGTTTTTCGCCTGTTCTTTTTGGGAAACGCAGTAAACTATAGCCGAAAAGAAAATCAAGGAGGAAATAAAGAATATGAAAAAAGTATGGAAAATCGTTACGGCATTGGCCGTTCTGTTGGTCTTCGTCTTCAGCGGATGCGGGGCGAAGTTCGATGCAAATAAAAACGTGAGCGTTATCACGCGCGGTGAGGGAAGCGGCACCAAATCCGCCTTTATGGAAATCATCGGGCTGAAAGGGAAAAAGGACGTTTCCGGGGTGATCGTTGCGGAAAGCACGGCACAGGTTCTGAAGGAGGTATCTTCCAACCCGCACGCCATCGGGTTCGATAGTCTCGGGTTTGTAGACGATACCGTAAAAAAACTGAAAGTCGACGGGGTGGAAGCAACGGCGGAAAACATTCTTTCCGGCACCTATAAAATATCGCGTCCGCTGTCCGTAGTGTATCAGGAAAGCAAACTCAACGACGTCAATCAGGCGTTTCTGGACTTTTTAAAGAGTGCGGACGCCCAAATGATCATCGATAAAAACGGCTACGTCAAAACGATTTCGGATGCTGCGGCATATACGAAACGCGGTGTCAGCGGCGAAATTGCCGTCAGCGGCAGCACTTCGCTGCAGCCGTTAATGGAAAAACTTGCAAAAGCGTTTGAAGCGATCGAAACGGAAGTGAACGTGATGGTCGGCGGCGGCGGAAGCGGCACCGGTTATCAGAACGCAGAAAACGGCGTGTCGGATTTCGGTATGATTTCGGAGGCGTTCCAATCCGCCAAGGCACCGGGGTGCGTTTCGTACCGCGTGGCACTGGACGGAATTGCGGTCATCGTGAATCAACAGAACCCTCTGGAAGATATCTCGATGGAGCAATTGAAAAATATCTACGACGTCGATGCGGGGAAAAACGCACTGAAAGTGTGGAATCAATTACTTGAGGCATAAAGAATGACTTTGTATCAAAGATTACGGCAAAAGGAAAAAATCATGCGCGGCGTATTTTTTACCTGCGCCGTTTTCTCCGTTTTGGCCTTAATTACCATCCTGGTGTTTCTGCTGGTCGGGGGCGTGCCGTTTTTGGCAAAGACGGGCGTCGGGCAGTTCCTCTTCGGCACGAATTGGGATCCGCTTGCGGAAACACCCTCCTACGGGATTCTGCCCATGATTGTAGCAACACTGTACGTCACGGCGCTCTCCGTGCTGATCGGCGTGCCGATCGGTCTGGGCACAGCCCTTGCGCTCTATCGGTTCCTGCCGAAGCGCCTGGTTCGTCCCGTAAAGCAGGCCATCAATCTGCTGGCAGGGATCCCGTCCGTTTTGTTCGGTCTGTTTGGTATCACGGTGATCGTTCCGTTTTTGAGGGACGTCCTTTCGCCGAACGGGGTGGGGTACGGCATTCTTGCCGCTTCGCTGGTGCTTTCCGTCATGATTCTGCCAACAGTCGTCAGCATTTCGTGCGACAGCCTGGAAAGCGTCCCGCAGGAATACTATTCCGGGGCGCTGGCACTCGGGGCAACCAAAGAGCAGGCAACGTTTTCCGTAATGCTGCCGGCTGCGAAAAGCGGAATTCTGGCGGGTGTCGTGCTTGCGATCGGCAGAGTCGTCGGGGAAACGATGGCAGTTATTATGGTCATCGGCGGAAGCGCCGAAATGCCGCACGGCTTGTTTCAGAGCGTACGTACGCTCACGGCAAACATCGCAATGGGCGCTATGGAAATGCGGGGAGATCCGCTGAACGCCCTGATTGCGACAGGCGTGATTCTGTTGGTATTCACGCTGCTGTTGAACGTCAGTTTTTCGGCACTGAAGCGTAAGGGAGAAAGGGAGGAAAAGCAATGAAACGGCACGTTCTTTCGCAAAAAAGCGGCAAGGCGGCAAAAGGTCTTTGCTTTGGAACCACGGCGCTGGCGTTGATTTCCCTGGCGGGGATACTGCTGTACGTGCTGATCGGCGGCGTAGGGAAACTTTCGTTTTCGCTGTTGTTTGGCAACGGAGAAGACGGGCCCACCATCCTTCCGGCTCTGGTCGGTACTTTGTGGCTGATCGTGATTGCGCTCGGCATCGCCGTGCCGCTCGGCATCGGCAGCGCGTTGTTTTTAACGGAGTATGCCGACTGCCGCAGCAAATGGATACAGGGTGTACGCATAGCAACGGAAACCCTGGCGGGCATTCCCAGTATCGTGTACGGGTTGTTCGGGTATCTGGTTTTTGTGGTGGCACTGAAGTTCGGCTATTCGCTGCTTGGCGGCGGAATCACGCTTGCCATCATGGTGTTGCCGGTCATCGTGCGCTCTACCGAAGAATGTTTGCTTGCCGTTCCGCAAGGGCTGAGGGAAGCCTCCCTCGCGCTCGGCGCGGGAAAGGTCCGCACGATTTTCCGTGTGGTGCTGCCCTCTTGTGCGGGCGGGATCGTAACGGCAATCATCCTTGCGGCAGGCAGGGTGCTTTCCGAAAGTGCGGTACTCATTCTGACGATCGGCATGGTCACGAACAAAATGCCTGCCGGCGTTTTGTCCCCGGGGACCAGCCTCGCATTGGATATCTACTATTTTGCGGGGCACGGCTATCCGGATGAAGCCGCGGCAACGGGCGTGGTGCTGATGGTGTTCGTTTTGCTGATTAACCTGGGCGCAGGCATCATCGGTAAATGCATCAAACGGAAAACGGGTGAAAACTAGAAGGGAGGAGCGCCGGAGCAAACAGTG
This sequence comes from uncultured Clostridia bacterium, assembly GCA_934203075.1. Taxonomy (GTDB): domain Bacteria; phylum Bacillota; class Clostridia; order Christensenellales; family CAG-314; genus CAKPYT01. Next base: position 110,973 of record CAKPYT010000040.1, read on the forward strand.
AAAACGGGAGAAGAAATGAAAGATCAAACAAAAATCAGTGTAAAGGACTGTAATCTATACTACGGAGATTTTCACGCGTTAAAAGACGTAACCCTGAAGATTCCCGCACAAAAAGTCATGGCATTCATCGGCCCTTCCGGGTGTGGGAAATCCACTTTTTTAAGGACACTGAACCGCATGAACGATTTGATCGAAGGGTGTCGTGTCACGGGAGAGTTTCTACTGGACGGGCAGGATATTTACGCCAAAGGTGTGGACGTAAACCGCTTGCGGAAGGAGGTCGGTATGGTGTTTCAAAAACCAAACCCTTTCCCCATGAGTATTTACGATAACATTGCGTATGCCCCGCGGACGTTCGGGATCAAGAATAAAACGCAGTTGGACGAAATCGTGGAGAAAGCCCTGCGGGATGCCGGCGTTTGGGAGGAAACGAAAGATCACCTCAAAAAAAGTGCCCTCGGGATGAGCGGAGGGCAACAGCAAAGGCTTTGCATCGCACGCGCCCTGGCGGCACAGCCGCAGGTGTTGCTGATGGACGAACCGACCAGTGCTCTGGACCCGATTTCCACGGCGAAGATTGAGGAGCTCATCGAAACCCTGAAGCAGGAACTGACGGTAGTGATTGTGACGCATAACATGCAGCAAGCCACCCGCATTGCGGACGAAACGGCATTTTTCCTGCTGGGCGAACTGGTGGAAGTCGGCGAGACGGAGCAGGTGTTCTCGCAGCCGAAGGACGCCCGCACCGAAAATTATATTACCGGGCGTTTTGGTTAAGGAACACTTGAAAAACAAGAAAAAAAAGGTTAAAATATATGAGTGCAAGAAGTAAATACGAACAAGAACTAAACGCAATGTTTGAAAAGCTGATCCGTATGGGACGCAATGCGGAACTTGCCATCGAGCAGTCGGTCACGGCCCTGAAAACGCGAGATAAAGCCCTGGCGCATAGCGTGATGGCAGAAGATTATCAGATCGATGCGCAGGAAAGGGAAATCGAGCAGGACTGCCTGCGGATTTTACTGTTGGAACACCCCGTCGCCGGGGACTTTCGCGAAGTGTCTTCCGCATTGAAGATGATCACGGATCTGGAACGCATCGGCGATCAGGCGGCGGACATTGCGGAACTGACGCTGCAATTCGGCGACGAAGCGTTTCTGAAAGAACCGCAGCACATCGAACAGATGGCAAAAATTGTCATCGGGATGCTGAAAGACGGCGTTCAGAGTTACATCAATCGCGACGTTGCCGTTGCACGAGGGCTGAACACGCGGGACGACCGCGTCGATGCCTTGTTTCTTACGGTGCGGCAGGAATTGGTGCGGCTGATCCGCCAGAATCCGCAAAATGCGGAACAGGCAGTGCTGCTGCTGATGATTGCAAAGTACCTGGAACGCATCGGCGATCATGCCGTGAACGTCGGCGAATGGGCAACCTATGCCGCAACGGGGGACCGCACCTGAAGGGGGAAAGATGGAAAAGAAATTGATTTATGCCGTGGACGACGAGCCGTCCATTCGGGAAGTGTACGAATACTCGCTTTCCGGGGCGGGGTTTGCAGTAAAGTGCTTTGACGGAGCCGCGGCTTTGTACGAGGCGGTCGATCAATCGCTGCCGGATTTGTTCCTGCTGGATATCATGCTGGACGGAGAGGACGGCTATGCCATTCTGGAACATCTGAAAGGGGACGTACGCACGGCAAAAATCCCCGTGATTATGGTTTCGGCCAAAACGACGGAGATCGATAAAGTCAAAGGGTTGGATCTCGGTGCGGACGACTATCTTTCCAAGCCGTTCGGCGTGCTGGAATTGATCGCACGCGTTCGTGCCAAACTGCGCACAAGCGTTGCCGCTCCCGCAAAGGTCGGGTATCTGGACATTTCCGTCGACGACGAAAAACATCGTGTCGTCGTTGCGGGAAAGGAGCAAACGCTCACGCTGAAACAATACGAACTGCTGAAACTGTTGGTGCAGAACGCCGGGAAAGTGATGAAGCGCAACGATCTTCTGGATACGGTCTGGGGTGAAAACTACGGCGAAACCCGCACTTTGGATATTCACATCGGGGATTTGCGAAAAGTTTTGGCAAACAGCCGTGCGGAATTGGTTACCGTGAGAGGGGTAGGATATCTGTTAAAATGAAAAAGAAACTGGTTTTGTTTAACTGCATCATTCTGACGCTTGCCGTGGTGGTACTGTTCCTGTTCGGAATTTCCATCAATCGGGAATCCCACCTGGAAGAAGCGGAAAAAGAAATCAAGAACCTGGCGGAAATTTATGCCGCCAATTTTAACGAACATATTACCGAAAACGTGCCGAAAAATATACGTATTACCGTGGTGGACGATAGTTTTCACGTCGTTGCGGACAGCGAGGACCAGGGAATCGTCGGGACCGTTCACACCGACCGGGAGGAGTTGGAGTTCGCTCTGGACGGACACCCAGAAGTCGTCACGCGCTATAGCGATACGCTGCAAAAAGAAATGATGTATTATGCCGTAAAGGTCCCGTCCGGCACAAGCTACGTGTTTGTGCGGGTGGCCATTCCCGTGGAAAGCATCGAAGGGTACGTGCAAAAGAGCATCCCCACGGCGATCTATGTGCTGCTTTTGGTGATGGTCGTTTCGTTTGTGGCAAGCATTGTCGCAGCAAACAGTCTGGTGAAGCCCGTAAAGGACGTGAAACGCAGTCTGGAATCCGTCAAAAACGGAACGTTCCGTAAAATCGTGCCGTCTTCCGGAGATGAAGAGATCGACGGAATTTTGCGCGAAATCAACGATATCGGTGAAAAATTGCAAGCAAGCCTCAAAAAGACCGAAGCGGATAAAGAAGAATTGAACTATATTTTGGGCAACGTTTCGGACGGCATCGTCGTTTTAGACGAGCACGGCGTCGTAAGCGTTCTGAACCGCGCCGCTTCGGAGATTTTTGACCTGAAGCAGGGCGAGGGAAAATCCGTTTCGATTCTGACGTCGGACGAAACGTTCCTCGGTGCAATCGACCGCGGCACGCGGGAGGGCAAGGCGGCCTGCGAGTGGAAGCAGGGCGGCAAAACCTATCTCGTTTCCGTGCGATCCCTGGAGAAGGGGTTCGTCGTTGCAGTGTTGTCGGAAATCACGGCAGTGAAAAACGCAGAACAAATGCGCAGCGAATTCTTCGCAAACGCTTCGCACGAATTGAAAACACCGCTGACGGCAATCAAAGGGTTTAACGATTTAATCACGTTGGAAACGTCGGAGGAAAAAACAAAGGAACTTTCTTCGAAAATAGAAAAAGAAGTATCGCGTATTCTGGCTTTGCTGAACGATATGTTGGATCTTTCCCGCCTGGAGGAACCGCAAGCCGTACATCCGGAAGAATTATCTCTTTCGGAAATCGCACAGGACGTAAAGGATCGACTTGCCCTGGCGGCCGAAAACAAGCACGTATCCGTTCGCATCGAGGGGGACGGCACGGTATGGATGGAGCGGGAACATGCAACGGAGTTGGTTAAAAATCTGGTAGAAAACGCCATTCGCTACAATAACGAAAACGGATACGTCAAAGTGCTGATTTCGCAAAACGATGCAGGCACTACGCTTTCGGTGGAGGATAACGGCATCGGAATCGAGGAAGAACATCAAAGCCGGCTGTTTGAACGGTTTTACCGCGTCAACAAATCCCGCTCGCGCGAAACGGGCGGCACGGGGCTCGGCCTCGCCATTGTAAAACACATCTGCAACCTCTACGGAACCGAGCCGGAACTGCACTCCAAATACGGGGTCGGTACCACGGTGCGGATCACGTTCCCCGCAAGAAACGTTGCGGCAAAAAGCGAAAAGGCACGGTAATCCACCAAAAGATTCCTTTCCCTTCGAAAGAGGGGAAGTGACGAAGGAAATTTCGTTTCTTCGATTTCGAGGACAGTTCGGGCGTCGAAGAGGAAAAGAAAGTGCTTTGTGCGACGGCAGAAAACGATCGCTGCCAAAAAAAGGAAAAAAGAGAATACCCGAAAAAAAGAAAAAGAGGACGGAAAAATTTCCGTCCTCTTTTGTAACTTTTGTAAGGACAAGGTCAAAGCCTGTTCGTGTGCAGGAGCGTTTCCCTTTTGTTTTTTGTAACGAAAGGGGCGTCGGCAAACGAACGGCAAGGATCCGACTTGCGGAAGGGCTCTATTTTGTTTGCGCCGTTTCCACGGCAACGGCAAGGTTCACCGTTGCGCCCACCATCGGGTTGTTGCCCATGCCGATCAGTCCCATCATTTCCACGTGAGCGGGCACGGAACTGCTTCCGGCAAATTGAGCGTCGCTGTGCATTCTGCCCATGGTATCGGTCATGCCGTAACTGGCAGGCCCCGCCGCAACGTTATCCGGGTGGAGCGTTCTGCCGGTGCCGCCGCCGCTGGCAACCGAGAAGTAGGGCTGGCCGTGTTCGATCGCCCATTTTTTGTAAGTGCCCGCCACCGGATGCTGAAACCGGGTCGGGTTGGTAGAATTGCCGGTGATGGAAACGTCCACCTTTTCGTGCCTCATAATGGCTACGCCTTCGTTTACGTCAAACGCCCCGTAGCAACGCACGCTTGCCCGTTCCCCTTTGCTGAAAGGCAAGGTTTTTACCACGGTCAACTCATCCGTAAAGGGGTTGTAAGCAGTTTGCACGTAGGTGAACCCGTTGATCCGGCTGATGATGTATGCCGCATCTTTGCCGAGACCGTTCAGGATGACCTGCAGCGGGGTTTTACGCACTTTGTTGGCACTTCTCGCAATGCCGATGGCGCCTTCCGCTGCGGCAAAACTTTCGTGTCCGGCCAAAAAAGCGAAGCATTTCGTTTCTTCTTTCAACAATCGGGCGGCAAGGTTTCCGTGCCCAAGGCCGACCTGACGACGATCTGCCACAGACCCGGGAATACAAAAAGCCTGCAGGCCGATGCCGATGGCTTCTGCCGCATCCGCAGCGCGTTTCGCTCCCTTTTTGAGGGCAATGGCTGCCCCTAACGTGTAGGCCCAAACGGCATTTTCAAAGGCAATCGGCTGAATGGACTTCACAATTCCGTTCACGTCGATTCCGTTGGCGTCGCACAGTGCTTTTGCGTCTTCCAGGGAGGCAAAACCATATTCCTTCAGTGCAACGTTGATTTTGTCGATTCTTCTTTCGTAACCTTCAAACTGTGTCATAGCCTCCCTCCTATTCCGCACGCGGGTCAAGATATTTTGTCGCTTCGTCGAATCTGCCGTAGTGCGATTTTGCTTTTTCAAATGCTTCGTTCGGCGTCAGTCCCTTTTTGATAAAGTCCATCATTTTCCCGAGATGTACAAATTCGTAACCGATGACTTCGGCGTTCTCATCCAAAGCGATTTTCGTTACGTAGCCTTCGGCCATTTCCAGGTAGCGTACGCCTTTGGCTTTGGTGGAGTACATCGTGCCGATCTGGCTGCGCAGACCTTTTCCGAGGTCTTCCAGCCCGGCACCGATCACCAACCCCCCTTCGGAAAAGGCAGATTGGGTGCGGCCGTAAACGATTTGTAAAAACAGTTCCCGCATCGCAACGTTAATGGCGTCGCAAACCAAGTCGGTATTCAACGCCTCCAGAAGTGTTTTTCCGGGCAGAATTTCGGCAGCCATGGCGGCAGAATGCGTCATGCCGGAGCAGCCGACGGTTTCTACCAGAGCTTCTTCGATGATTCCGTTTTTCACGTTCAGCGTCAGTTTGCAGGCCCCTTGCTGCGGCGCGCAGGCGCCTACGCCGTGCGTCAACCCACTGATGTCCGCCAGTTGTTTGGAAGAAACCCATTTCCCTTCTTCCGGAATGGGGGACGGTCCGTGGCAGCAGCCCTGCTTCACGGGGCACATTTGTTCTATTTCTTTGGAATATTGTGGCATAAATTCCTCCCGCGAGTGAGATTTTGTTTGATACCGATAGTGTAGCACATTTTGAAGCAAAAAGCCACAGAACGGCACATTTTCTTTCGGGAAACCATTCCGAAGGGGCTCCGCGGGAGAAACTGCGGATCTTTTGCCGCAGGGCGGCGCTTTTTCCGGAGTCGCCCTTGCGCAGTCGTCGAAAATAAGGTATACTGTTTATATGATTCGTGCAGATTTTCACATTCACAGTAACCGATCGGACGGAGAGCACAGCCCCGCTCGCCTGATGCAGTTCGCAAAGCGCGGCGGCCTGACGCACGTCGCATTGACCGACCACGATACCGTTTCCGGCATCGATGCCGCACGCGAAGCGGCAGAAAAGCAACACCTCGTGTTCTTGCCCGGGGTGGAATTGTCCTCTTTTGACGGCAGAGAAGTTCACATCCTCGGGTTTTGCCGGGATTGGACGAGCGCCTCTTTAACGGTGGAGACGAATCTGGCGGCGGAGTTCCGTGCGCGTCGCAACAAATTGGTTTTTCGTGCTTTGCAGCAGCAAGGCGTCAACGTGGGATGGGAAGATTTGCGAAAACTGTACCCGCATGCCTCCTGGTCCCGGGTGGGGCGTTCTCATATCGCCAGGCTTCTGGTAGAAAAGAAGTATGCGCAAAACAATGCGGATGCGTTTTCGCGTTATATCGGTTCTACGGGATGTGCCTACGTCACGGCGGATCGGTTTTCGGTAAAACAGGCAATCGAGGCGGTGCTGAGAAACGGCGGCATGCCCGTACTTGCACACCCGAAAAACCTGAATATGGATCCGCAGGATTTTGAGCCGTATCTGCAAAGTCTGATTTCCTTCGGTCTGAAGGGAATAGAGAGCCGCTACTTTTCGCATACTGAAAGGGAGGCGGCATACTATAGCGAACTGGCGCGGAAGTATAGCCTTGCGGAAACGGGTGGAAGCGATTACCACGGCCAATACCGCAATGCTCCGTTGGGAGAATACTTCACGCCGGAGGAAGAAACGATGCTCGCCTTGAAGATACGGTAGGTGAGGAAATGAAACGACTTTCTTTTATGTGGATGCTTGTCCTCCTGCTGGGGGCAAGCCTCTTTTCTTTCTCGGCAAAACAAGCGTCTGCAGAAGCGTTGCCGCAGTTGGATTTCGGCGTGGCGAACTATCGCATGACCGTGGAAGGGCGTATCGACAGCCCGGAAGAGTTGCAGCAAGCGCGGGAGAGGGGCTTTTTTGCAAGCAATGCCGCACGTGCCGCCCGCATCGAGGAACTGATCGCGGCCGGGGTGGAGGAGCCGCTTGCGTTCGATTACGTTTTGCCGCGCCTGTCCGAAACGATTGCCGAAATCCGGCGAGCGTTGGAGCGTCCGGTGCAAAACGCAACGCTGCGATTCCTGCCGGACGAAAGCGTGCCGTTTGCCTATACGCACGAGCAAAGCGGTAAAAAGCTGAACGAGCCTGCGCTCTATCGTGCCGTTCTGTCTGCATTGAAAAACGGCGAAACAAAAATTCGTCCGGAAGTGCTTTCGGTTTCGCCTGCCGTAACGGAAGTGGAACTGCGCAGAAAAACTTCCCTTCGGGGGAAATTTTCTACCGATTATTCTTCCAGCGGGGCGGCGAGAAAGCACAATGTGCAATTGGCAATGCAAAAACTGAAAGGTCTGGTTGTTCTGCCGGGAGAACGTGTCAGTTTCAATTCCGTTGTGGGGGCACGCACACAGGCCAACGGCTTCCGGAATGCAAAAGTCATTCTGAACGGGGTTTATACGGACGGAATCGGCGGCGGAGTTTGTCAGGTGTCAACCACGCTGTATAACGCCTGCCTGCTGGCAAACGTCTCCGTAAATACGGTTGCTCCGCATAGTCTGCAGAGCAGTTACGTTTTGCCGGCGTTCGATGCCATGGTTTCCGAAACGACGGATCTGGCGTTTACCAATCAGACGGGAAGCCCTCTGTACCTCGTTGCGAAATGCAACGGGGCTACGGCAAGCGTTTATCTTTACGGGGAGGAAAGCCCCTACGAAATCAAACGCGTGAGCAAAGTGGTTTCCAGAGAAGCGCAGGGATACGAAGAGCGGCCGGATACGGACGGAACTTTTGTAACCTTTGAGGACGAAACGTACGTGTTGCGTCCGCCCAGGGACTCTGTCCTCGGAAAAGCTTACTTGCAGTATCTCAAAAACGGACGAATCGAGAAAGAAGTCTGCATTCGTACGGTGCGCTATCGGGGAGAAAAAGGCGTGCGTTTGCACGGGGTGCAAAAACGAACGGAAGGCTCGGTTCCGGAGGAATCGGCAGCATAAATATTTATCAAACGAATGAATAAAAACAAAACGAATTTGTGGATAAGTGGACAAAACCTGTGGATAACTTCCCCTAATGGATAGCATATGCAGGTAAAAACTGCGAAAACAGTCCGTTTTTTGTCGAAAAAAGAGGAAACTTTGCACTTTCTCGTTTATGCATGCTTTATGCGGTCGGGAGAAAAGCGAAGCAGAAAAAAATCGCTTTGCAGCCGTTTAAGTTTTGCCTTTTCGGGTATACTGATGCCAAAGAAAAGAGGGAGCGTCGAGAGCGTTATGGAAGAGATGATGGAGTTTGTGCGACAAAAAACCAAAAGAGGGCATTCCGTGCGTTTTGCCCTTTCCGGATATGCAAAACATATCGGCGAGCCGCTGGCGTCGGTGCAGAAGCAGTACCGCAAAGAAATGCCGGACGCAGCGGAAGCAGAGGAAAAGGGGAGTTTCGACGAATGGCAAAACCGTTCTCTCGTTGCCTACGTCCTGACGCACCTGGCCAAAGGCGAAACGCTGCGCAAATGCGCTTTCGACCTTTCGGAGGGGGAGTGCCGTCAGGCGTTGAGAAGGGTGGCGACGTACCGTGAGTTGCTGCGTCAAAACGAAGATCTCGTTTATGACGTCATGATGAAATTGTTCGAAAGGGGTATTCCGTTCTATCAGCCGTATACGAACCGCATCGTGAAGCAAACGTTTCCGCTTTCGGCCATGGTCGGCGGGTGTCGGGACGAGTTGGAAAAAATCGTAAAAGAAATGACGCTGCTGCAATCGCTGCTGCAAAAATCGGAGTTGTTGCGGGTGCTGCAGGCAGGCGAATTTTTCGAAAGGGCCAAAGGATAAGAAGAAAACAAGAAATAAAAAAGCCGCAAGGTGCGGCTTTTTTTTGTTTCTTTGTCGGTCAAAAGACTTTTGCTGTTCGGGCGCTACGGTACGGTTTTCTCAGGCGTTACGCAAAAGGAACAGCAGGTGCCCTTGCTGCATTTTTAAAATCCGTTGCGTGTAAATCGTGCCTTCGCTACCGTGTTCGAAACTGTCTTTCGCGTCCAGGTACATCACGACGGGGCTTCCCGTTTCGCCGGATTTATTCAGATACATCGTTGCCGCATAAACTTCCGTTTCCGCATCGTTCCACGTGATTTTCGTAGTGCCGGTCACGGCCTTGTTCAGGCGAACTTCCACGGCTTCGCCCTTCACTGCGTCGATCTGACGGAAGGTGTACGATTGCGCCTGATCCATCGTGATCATATTGACGGAACGCACGGTATAGAAAACTTGTTCGTTGTCCAGCAGGTTGGCGTTTTCCGTGTTTACGGTGCGTGTTTCCCGCAGGGCGCGGTCGTATGCGTTGCTTGCCGCATTGTATTCGTTCAGCGTAAGCGTGCATTGTTTTTCGTCGTAAGCGGCGATGGCCTGAAAATGATTGCGTACTAATTGAATTTTATTATCGCGGTTGCGGTAGAGGTATACGCCGTTCACCGTTTTTACGGAAGAGCTCGGCGTTCCTTTCGGGTAGTCCCGAAAAGTCACGACGCTGTGCGTAGAGGTCGTGATGGTTACTTCCGTTTCGGTTTCGGAGACGATCAGATCCCGCGCGTCTTCCAACCCGAGGATGTCGGCTTTGTTTTGATACGTTTCGTTTACGGTAAACGTGCTTTCCAAGCGGTATTCTCCGTCGGCCTTGGTCAGCTGTACGGTGTAGGTTCCGTTGGCAACAGAGGGCGCAAAGGTGGCGCCGGCAACGTTCCCGTAGGTGTAGGGTTTGGTTTCGTCGTTTTCCGTATAGGTTGCAAGCGAAACGTCGTAGGTCAGTGTTTCACTGTCCTTCCAGCGGTTGGTACGGCTGGGAGTGGGGGCCTGGTTGCAGCCCGTAAAGACAAGTACGGAGCAGAGCAGGCAGCACACAAACAAAAGAGTTTTCTTTTTCATAGCAGTCTCCTGAACGAATGGATCGTGTTTTCAACTAATCATAGCACAAAAACGCAAAGGTTTCAAATAAAAAGAGAAAGATATTTTTCTTGCCGCCACTTTTACGGGAAATCTTGCTATTTTCAGGCGAAGCAGATATAATAAACGAAGGCGTCAAAGGAGGCAACCGAAATGAATTTTCGTATCATCGCCGGCAATACCTATCGGGCGGCAAGCCGCGCCATGTTCGCAGAATTGCGGCAGAACACCTTCTCGTTGGAGGAGAAGGTGTATCTTATCGTGCCGGATAGTGCAAGCATGTCCAATCAGATCGGGCTGATGAAGAACGTCGGTGCCAAAGCGGGATTCTCGGCAGAAGTCAAAACCATGAAGGATTTTGCGAATCTGCTTTTGCCGGAATTCGATTACCTCTCCAAAACGACGGGGATGATCCTGCTGACGCGCCTGACCGCGGAACTGGCGCCGAAGTTCGAGTGTTATCGGAAAAGCAACGAAGGCAGCGGGTTTGTGCAGGGCATGTATGAGTTGATTACGCAGTTAAAGTATTGCCGCATCTCGCCGGAAAAACTCTCCGCAGAGAATCTTCCGGAGGGGCTTCGGGGAAAACTGCACGACGTGCGCCTGCTCTATGCCGCTTACGAAGAGGCTTTGAAGGGTTCTTACGACGTCGTTTCGTCTCTGGAGGCCCTTGCGGAAGCGATTCCGCAAAGCGAACTGGTACAACGCAGCCGTTTCTATTTTGTGGATTTCGAAAACGTTTCGGCTCAGTTCGAATACGTTCTGGATCGGGTCGCCGTTACGGCAAAAGAGGTAACGCTGGTGTGCCCGTATTCGGAAGAAAAGAAGGCGCTGTACGGAAACGAAGTTTTTTCGGCAGGGCTGCGCCTGACGGATCGCTATCAATTGCCTAAACGAATCTCGTTCCACAACGAAAGCGTCAACGGCTTTACGGCGCAGATCGAAAAGTATCTGTTTGCACCCGTGGTGTGCAATCGCCCGATCGAGGCCGACGGTCACATTACGCTGTACGAGGGGGAAACGATTGCGGACGAGACGGAAGCGCTCGCCCGGTGGATCTCCCGACAGGTGAAGAACGGCAAGCGTTATAAAGAGATTCAGGTAGTCTGCCCCAATGCGGAGCGGTATCGTATGCCGCTGCAGCAGATTTTTGCGGATTACGGCATTCCGTATTTTCTGGATGACACAAAAACCTTGTTCGGGCATTGTTTCGTGCAGTATCTGTTGGATGCGCTGCACGTCGTAAAGAACAATTATCAGCCGACGGACGTCGTGCAACTGACCAAGAATTATTTCTTTCACGGGGGCGAGGACGTGTTCGCCTTCGAAGATTATTGCAATAAGTACAACGTGCTGCGCTTTTCCGCCCCGTTTACGCTTGCTCCGGAGGACGAATGGTTCCCCGCTGCCGAGCGGGTGCGCAAGCAGTTGACGGAGGTGCTTGCTCCGTTTTCCGCCCTGCGGGTTGCGGAGGCAAAGACTTATGCAGCCGAAATTTCGGAATTTTTGCGCCGGAACGAACTGCAAACGGCGTTGGAATCGTTTGCGGAACAGCAGTCCCTCTTCGGGCTGGACGACCATGCCAAAGTTACGTTGCAGGTGTTTGAAAAACTGACGGACGTACTGCGGCAGATCGCGTCCGTGCTGGGCGGGCAAAGCATGCCTTTCCGCGTTTTTGCGGACGTTTTCACCAATTGCCTGAAGAACGTTAAAATTTCCGTGGTGCCGCAGCATAACGACGAAGTCGTCATTACCGATGCCACAAAAAACAAATCGCACGAGGTCGACGTGCTGTGCGTGCTCGGCGCGGCAGATCGGGAATTTCCCGTGTTCCGCGGCGATTATAAATTGCTGAACGACGCAAACCTGCAGCAGTTGAAGGAATGCGGCATCAACGTGCAGCCGCAAATCCGCCAGCAGAATCGGGAAGCGAAGTTTTGCGTTTATCAATTGCTTTGCGAACCGCAGACGGCGTTGTATCTTTCGTACAGTAAAAAGGACGGGCTCGGCAAAGAGTTGAAGCCGTCCGGCGTTTTGGTGCAACTGACGGAGATGTTCCTTCAGGAGGGGGCTCCGCTGCCGTTGTGGAATGCGGATTCTTCCCCGCTGAAGCACTATGCCCCGACGGAAGCAAGCGCGAAGTTGGCCGTGCTGCAAGCACGCCGACGGTATCTGGACCACGGGCAGGACGGTTTACAAAAGGTATCCGGCTACTATTATGCCACGCAAATTCCGTTGGAACAGTACGACGAAGCCCAAGTCGTTTCGTGGGTGAAGGACGGGGAAAAACTGTTTTTTCAAAACGGAACCTCTTCCGTCTCCCGGCTGGAAAAGTTTTTTCACTGCCCGTATTCGTTCTATTGCAACTACGGGCTGAAGCTTACGCCGCGGCTGAAAGAACGCGGCGTGAATGAAACGGGGACGATTCTGCACGCCGTATTGGAGGATTTCGTCCGCACCTATCGCAAGGGCAGAACGACGCGGGAAATCGAACGGTGCGTTGCGGATTCGTTCGAAAAGCAAAAGCAGGATGCCCGCATCGAGGGGCTGTTTCAGACCAAACAGGGCGAAGCGCTGCTGAATCGGTTAAAGGCGGAAATGAATCGCATGTGCGGGTGGATTCAGAATCAGTTGGAACATTCGCATTACGAACCGATTTGTCAGGAGTATGCTTTTCACGATTTGCAGGTACAAAGCGGAAGCATCGTGGTGAAACTTTCCGGCAAGGTGGATCGCATCGACGGGGACGAAAACGGCTGTTTCGTGCTGGATTATAAAACAGGAAGCGTCGGTTACGACGAAAAATTGTTGTACGTCGGGCTGAAATTACAATTTTTTGTGTACAAAAAAGCCGTGGAGCGCTATCTGCAAAAGCCCGTCAACGGCGTCTATTATCTGCAAGTGCGCGATACGTTCGATACGTCCAAAGGCAAGCGGCAGTTCGTCGGCAGAACCGTTGCGGATCGCTCCGTGGTGGAAAGCATCGACGATACTTTCCTGCAAAACGGAAGCAGCGTTCTGCTGGACGTAAAGGCAAAAGAGGGCGAACCGGAAGGAAAGGGAGCCCTCACCAAAGAACAAATGCAGAACTGCGAGGACTACGCTTTCGATTTGATTCGTTCCGGATTGGAACAAATGCGGCAGGGGTACATCCGCCCTTCGCCCGTGAAAGACGAGAAAAATAAAGTGCCGTGCACTTATTGCGACTATGCCTCCGTTTGCCCCTTCGGGGATTCGACGGAAGAAGTGTATCGCACGTTGCCGACGGTAAACAAAGAAACGTTCCGGAGGAAAACCCATGAAAACGAATAAACATGCCCCTACGGAACAACAGCGCAGAATCATAGAAGACGTAAACCACGGGCTGGTGGTTTCCGCCTCGGCCGGAACGGGAAAAACCACGGTGATGGTCAACCGTATTTTGCATTTGTTGCTGGCAGGGCGCGTCCGGTTGGATCAGATTCTGGTCGTTACGTTCACTTCTGCTGCCGCGCAGGAAATGAAGCAGCGCCTGATCGAAGAAATGAAGCAGCACGGGGAAAACGAGTCGATTGCGCAGCAGTTGGAAGAGGCGGATCATGCCGCCGTCAGTACGATTCACTCCTTCTGTGCGGATCTCATCCGAAATTATTTTTACGTGGTGGGGGTGGATCCCGTTTTCCGCATTGCGGAAGAAAGCGAAGCGCAGTTGCTGCGATCGGATGCCCTGGACCGAACGCTGGAAGAGTTTTACGAAGAAGGTGCGGAAGACTTCTTGCGATTGACGCGCATTTTCGATTCCCGCTCGGATGACGGGTTGCGGGAATCGGTGCTGAAATTGCACGAGTTCGTGGCCAGTCAGCCGAACGATATCTTGCAAACGTTGAGAGAAACGGAAAAGAATTACGTCTCCTTTGACGAATCCAACGCATTCCTTCGTGTGCTGCACGATGAAATGAAACGAAGTCTTCGTCAACTTTTGACGAGAAACGAGAAGTTACAGTCCGTCGGAAGGACGCACGCTTTGCAAAAAAGCGGGCAGTATCTGAGGAATACGGAGGAATTGCTCCGTCAGATTCTCAAAAAGAGTACCTATCGGGAAGCATACACGACAGTGCTGGAAACGTCTTGGGAAAAGAAAATTTCTTCGGGCGTTGTGGCAAAAGAGTGCTCGAATGCGGGGATGGAACCGCAGCAGGCAGAAGAATTCGAGGCGGAACTCGCGCTGTTTGCGGAAGAAGCAAAAGATTGGTTCAGTGATGTCAAAAAGGCGTTTGAAGGGGCTCCGTTCGACGAGGTCGCCGGGCATACCCGCAGCAGTTTTGTGGATCTGGAGGCACTCGGCCGGCTGCAAAATGCGTTTGAAAGAAATTATGCGGCCGCAAAAAGCGAAGAGGGCGTGTGCGATTTCGGCGATTTAGAAAAACTGACGCTGCGGTTGCTGCAGAACGAGGCGGTGCGGGAGGAAATCCGTCATCGGTATCGCATGGTGTTTGTGGACGAATATCAGGACGTAAACCGCCTGCAGGACGCAATCGTCTCCCTTTTGTCGGAGGAAACGAATCTGTTCGTCGTGGGGGACGTCAAGCAAAGCATCTACGGGTTTCGCCTTTGCGATGCGGAGTTGCTGCAAAAGCGGCTTGCCGCTGCCGGAAACAGCGAAAACGTACTTGCCCTGGGATTAAACCGTAATTTCCGCAGTACGGCAAAAATACTGGATTTTGCAAACGAAACGTTCGATGCCGTCATGAAAGAATCTTTCGGCGGGGCGAATTACGCCGAAGACGGGATTTCGCGTTTCGACGTCACGCCGGATCAAAGCGAAAACGTAGAAATTCTCTATCATTTTGCGGAAAAGGAAGAAGTGCCGGAAGCGGAAGGGATTTACGACGTCACGCAGAAAGCCTCTTCCCGCATTTCGATTGCCCGGCAGGAGGCGCGCATCGTCGCCGCACGCATCCGGAAGTTGGTGACGGAAGGGGTCCGGACGGCAGAAGGGGTGCGTCGCTCCGTCAACTACGAAGATATCGCAATTCTCAGCCGCACGATGGCCGGCTATGCAGAAGAGTTTTATGCAGAACTCAGCCGCTTTGTCCCCGTCGTGATGCAGCGGGAGCAAAACTTGCTGGACGGGGCAGAGGTGCGCAACCTGATTCACTTTTTACGTGTGCTGGATAATCCGAACGACGGCATCGCTTTTTACGGTGCGCTGAAAGCGTTCGGGCATCTGACCGAACAAGAGGTCGTCACGCTGAAAATCGGTGCGGAAACGTTGGCGGAAGGGGTGCAAAAGGTTCTGCAGACGGAAAGCGATCTTTCTCGCAAGGTACAGGCGTTTTTGCGTTTGACGGAGGAATACCGTTTCTTATCGTACAGTTTGCCGGTGGACGAATTGCTGTTCCGGCTGATCCGCCAAACGGAGTATTTCTACTATCTGCTGGGGATGGCGAACGGATGCTATCGAAAAAACTGTGTCGATTTGTTTTTGGCCGGCATCAAAGGGCAGCCGTATGCCGCAACGGTCGGTAAGTTTCTGCACTATTTGTCGCAAACGAATCAAATCAACGCCGCTCCTCCGGCGGAGGGAGGCTTAAAGGCGGTTCGCATGATGAGCGTTCACGCAAGCAAGGGGCTGGAGTTTCCCGTAGTGTTTTTGTGTAACGTGGCAAAGGAGTTTTCTTTGCGTTCGGATACGGTTCTGACGGAGAAAGCGCTCGGCCTTGCGATTGCATATCGGGACGAAACGCAGATGCGCAAATTTCATCACTTCGCCGACGCCGCGCTGAAAACGGAAAACACGCGGCACGTCAAGGAGGACGAACTGCGCATGTTGTACGTGGCGCTGACGCGTGCACGGCAAAAACTGATCATCGTGGGCAGCCCCAAAAAAACGCAGCTGCGTCCGGAAAAGTGGGATCATCCGGAGAAGGCAACCTGCTACGTACATTGGCTTTGCAAACAGTCTTCGGTTCCGTATGTCGAAACGGATGTTCCGCAGGAGGACCCCTCCGGGCGAAACGAGGTTCGCTTTACGCGCGTGGATGCGGCGGAGATCGAAGCCTTGCGGCACTCCTTTGCGGATTCCTATCCCTTTGCGGCAGAAACGCTCCACCCCAAAAAGGTTGTCTCCAGCGGGCTGCCCGCCCGGGAGGACGAAGAGGGCGTAACGGACGTATCGGCCGTTGCATTGGCGCCGTCCCCCGTGTTTGTGGATCGTGCCCTCGGCACGGCTTATCACGCCGTGCTGGAACGGCTTCCCTTCGGGCAGGATTGCGTTGCGTCTGTCGTGAGGGAACTGACGGAAGACGGAATCATCGCAAAGGACGTGGCGGACCGCATCGATACGGCCGCCCTGCAAAGGATCGTTCTTCATCCGCTGCTGCAAAATCTGACGCGGGGAAAGTGCTACCGTGAGCAGCCGTTCATGATTACCGTCGGCAGAAAAGAACTATTCGGGGAAGACACGCAGGAACAGGTGATTCTGCAAGGCGTCATCGACCTGCTCTCCGTCGGGGAGGAAAGCGCCGTCGTGGTGGATTATAAAGTCACTTCTCATCCGGACGGGCTTGTGCAGCGTTATGCTCCGCAGTTGAACTCCTATCGGCTTGCCGTGCAGAAAATACTGAACCTGCCCTGCCGCGCGTACCTTGTGGACGTGCTCCGCGGAACGGTTTCGGAAGTCCCGCCGGGAATTACGTTCGTCGAGCAACGTAACGAAAAGGGGCAAGAATCTCAAAATTCCAAATAGTTTTGCAGAAATAACGTTGGATACACTTGGAAATTTTCAAGAGTATGAAGTCAAAACAGAATAAACAGCGAGTTCGTAAAAAGGAGGTTGCAAAAATAGTTGCGACCTCCTTTTCAATCGTCGTAAATAAAGCATTTTCACAATGGTATGCCATTTTAAAACGCGATTGTCGTTACCGCTTGTAATTGTTTGAAAATATGCTAAAATATAAGCGAAAAACTTACTTGCAAGGTTTTTTTTGAGCGCAGTATTTCAACAGAAACGGCGGATTTGCATAGGGAAAGACGCAAGCAACGACAGTTGCCGACAAAATTTTATTTTGTTGCGTTTTGATGCTATAATATATTAAAGAAAAGTTAATGCAAGGAGAAGCGGATATGATAAGCCCACAACTTTTAACGTTTATAACCGTGGCAAAAAACGGCAGTTTTTCAAAAACCGCGGAAGCGATGTTTATTTCTCCCACTGCGGTAATGAAACAGGTCGATTCTTTGGAAGAGCGGCTCGGCGTTACTCTTTTTAAGAGAACGAACCACGGACTACAACTCACCGACGCGGGGCAAAGCGTGCTTAGCGATGCGAAATATCTCGTAGATTACGCCACGCGCGCGGAAGAGAAAGCACGGGAGATCGATCGAAAGGAAAATCAGCGGTCTATCCGCATAGGCACATCGCTTATGACGCCCGCGAAATTCATTCTCGATATCTGGGCGAAAATTCAGGATATCGCGCCGAATTTGAAAGTGGAACTCATCCCGTTTGAAAACACGCCCGAAAACGCGCGGGAGATTTTATCGAATTTAGGTATGCAAATCGACGTGGTTGCGGGTATTTACGACGATGGGCTTAAGGAAGAACGAGGGTTTCAGACCGTTCATCTCGAAGATAAAAAGGTATCGTTCGCCGTTCCTTTAACAAGTCCGCTCGCCTCGAAACGCAGTATTTCGCCCGAAGACTTGAAACAAACGGGCGCGATGTTTATAAAAAAAGGCTGGAACAAGTACATCGACGAATTGCACGTTGCTTGCGAGAACGCGGGTGTTGAAGTTTCGGAGTTTAACTTTTTTAACCTTGCGGCGTTCAACGAAGCGGTAAAACAAAATATTCCCATTATCGCGATAAGCGGTTGGGAAAACGTTCACCCTCTTCTAAAAATCGTACCGTCTAAAACGAATGTTACCGTGCCTTACGGCATTATGTATTCGTTAGAACCCTCAAAACACGTCAGACAATTTATAAAAGCGGTAGAATCTATCGTAAACAAATAACAAGAACAATAAAAATTCAGAGGAAAGCGCAACTTTTTTACGGTTGCGTTTTTGTTTTAACTTTTGGTTGAAACGGCAAACTTTTTTGCGATTCCCTTATTCTTTCCGTCGATGTATTATGTAGTCACAAAACAAGAGACGGAGGTTTTCAAAAACATTATGCAATACGTAACTTTATCGAACGGTGTAAAAATGCCTAAGCTCGGATACGGGGTTTATCAGGTGGACAAGGAAGAATGCGAACGTTGCGTTCTCGACGCTTTGAAAGTAGGCTATCGTCACATCGACACGGCGCAGAGTTACTTCAACGAGGAAGAGGTGGGAAATGCGATCGCAAAATCGGGCGTTCCCCGCGAACAGATTTTCCTTACCACAAAGGTCTGGGTGGAACATTACGGATACGACGAAACGAGAAAATCGGTACTTGAATCTATGCGTAAACTCAAAACCAACTATATCGACCTCGTTTTGTTGCATCAGCCGTTTTCGGACTATTACGGAGCATGGCGTGCTCTTGAAGATTTGTACGCGGAAGGCGTCATCAAAGCAATCGGCGTGAGCAATTTTTATCCAGACAGACTCGTCGATATCTGCAGTTTCGCGCGTATCAAGCCTATGGTAAATCAGGTGGAAACGCACCCGCATAATCAGCAGATCGAAGCGCACGAATGGATGAAAAAATACGGAGTTCAGCACGAAGCATGGGCGCCGTTCGGCGAAGGCAGAGGCGGAATGTTTGAAGAACCTTTGCTTGTGGAAATCGGCAAAAAGTACGGCAAGACCGCGGCTCAGGTAATTTTGCGTTGGGATATGCAAAGAAACGTGGTAGCCATTCCGAAGTCCACGCATATTGAAAGAATGGAACAGAATTTCGACATTTTCGATTTTGAATTATCCGAAGAAGATATGGCAAAAATCGCCACTCTCGATAAAAAACAAAGTTCTTTCTTCTCGCACTACGACCCCAAAATGGTCGAGTGGTTTGCGCAGATGGTAGAACAGCGCAAGCATAACAACGACCACAGAAAGGAAAAAAAGAACTGGTAATTTGCAATAAAAAAGAAACAACAGGAGGATAAAACCATGAAAAGATTTTTAGCGATACTGCTTGGACTCATTATGATCATTTCTCTTACCGCCTGCGGAAATAAAGGCGGAAACAATTCGCCGTCTTCAAGCGTTACTCCGCCCGAAGAAAGCGACGTAAATATCGACAATACGTTTACCAGGACAAGCAAAACGCTTGTTGTGTACTTCTCTAAAACAAACACGACGGAATCGGTAGCGAAACTCATTCAGTCGGAAACGGGCGCGGATATTTTTGAAATCGAACGCAAAGAACCTTATCCCGACGCTTATACGCCCACTACGGAAGTAGCGAAAGACGAAAAGGACGCCAACGCCCGCCCGGAACTGAAAACCTATCTTCCGAAAGAAGTTATTGCGGGTTACGATACCTTTTTCGTAGGATTCCCCATCTGGTGGGGAACGGCACCGATGCCCGTTTTATCCTTCCTTAATTTTTACGATTTCAGCGGAAAAAACGTTTATACTTTCTGCACCGCAGCAAGCAGTTCCATTACGGGAAGCACCGCCGATATCCGTTCCAACGCAAGCGGCGCGAACGTAGTTGAAGGGAAACGTTTTTCGCGTAACGACGAAAGCGGCGTAAAATCGTGGATTGCTTCTCTAAATTTGAGCGACGGTCAGCCCGATACGCCCGCACCCTCTCCCGCGCCGAACGACAGCAACGTGCTTGTTGCATATTTCTCCGCAAGCGGCAACACGAAAAGGGTTGCGGAATACATTGCGGAAGCGACAAACGGAACGCTTTTCGAACTCGTTCCCGAAGATCCTTACACAAGCGCAGACCTTAACTGGACGAACTCAAACAGCAGAGTCGTCCGCGAACACGAGAATGAAAATCTTCAGGATATTCCTCTCGGGAAAGAGACTCCCGCGGGCTTTGCGGAATACGACGTCGTATTTATCGGCTACCCCATCTGGTGGGGAATCGCCGCATGGCCCGTGAATAACTTCGTTAAAAACAACGATTTTTCGGGTAAAACGGTGATTCCGTTCGCAACTTCCTCAAGTAGCGGCATAGGGCAAAGCGGAGAGCTTCTTGAAAAAATGGCAAGCACGGGCAACTGGCTCGCAGGAAACAGATTTTCTTCGGGCGCAAGCAAGTCTACGGTAGAAACCTGGGTAAACGGCTTGAATTTAGCCGCTTAAAAAACAACAAGGAGATTTTATTTATGAAAAAAGATTTAGGGGTGAAACCTTATTTATTCCCGATGCCGGTGCTTATTATCGGCAGTTACTGCGAAGACGGTACGCCCGACGCAATGAACGCCGCTTACGGTACGCTTTGCGACTTCCGCCATATCGCGTTATATTTAAGCGCGGGGCATAAAACCGTTGCCAACATCAAAGCGCGTAAGGCTTTCACCGTGGCGATTGCCGATGAAAAACACCTCGTGCCGTGCGATTATGTAGGTATTGTTTCCGCAAACACTGACAAAGAAAAAATGGAAAAAAGCGGTTTTACCCTTTCAAAAAGCAAAAATGTTGACGCGCCCGTCATGGAAGATTTGCCGCTTACGCTTGAATGTAAACTTGATTATATCGACGAAAAATCGGGTGCGGTTTACGGCGAAATCGTAAACATCATCGCCGAAGAAGGCATTTTGACGGACGGCGACGTGGACTTGAACAAACTAAATCCCATTTCTTACGATCCGGCAAGCCGTTGCTATTTCAGAATGGGCGAAAAAGTCGGCACGGCGTTTCACGACGGTGCGGCTTTGAAAAAATAATTATTACGAGGTGAGATTATGAAAGTATTGCTTGTGAATGGAAGCCCGCACAAAAACGGCTCGACAAACAGGGCGCTCGAAGAAGTGGCGGCAACGCTTAACAAAAACGGTATCGAAACGGAAATTTTCTGGATAGGAAACCGCGCGTTATCCGGTTGTATCGCTTGCAAAACGTGTGTAAAAACAGGCAAATGCGTGTTTGACGACAGCGTGAACGAGTGCCGTGAAAAGGCTCTCGAAGCCGACGGATTTATCTTCGGTACGCCCGTTCATTACGCGGCGACAAGCGGCGCAATGACGGCGTTTATGGACAGGCTTTTTTACAGTGAATTCTGCGGCAATCAGAACAAGGCCTTTAACTTAAAGCCTGCGGCGGCTGTCGTTGTGGCTCGCCGCGCGGGGATGACTTCCACATACGACCAACTCAACAAATATTTCGGTTTGCATGAAATGCCGATTATTTCTTCGAGATATTGGAATCTCGTTTACGGCGCGAGCGCGGAGCAGGTGGAAAAAGATACCGAAGGTATGTACACGATGCGCGTTCTCGGCGAAAATATGGCGTACTTTTTACGCTGCAGAGAAGCGGCGGACAAACTCGGCGTTAAACTTCCCGAACGCGAACAGCCGGTATTTATGAATTTTATCAGGGAGTAAGGCAACATTATGAATAAAAAAGTATTGATTTTGTCGGGCAGCCCGAGAAAAAACGGCAATTCGGACATATTATGCGATGAGTTTGCGCGCGGCGCAATGAAAAGCGGTAACGAAGTTGAAAAAATCCGTATCGCCGATAAAAAAATCGGCTATTGTCACGCTTGCTATTATTGCCGCGATCACGGTGGAAAATGCGCGATTGAAGACGATATGGCGGAAGTTTTACAGAAAATCATAGACGCCGACGTAATCGTTCTCGCCTCGCCCGTGTATTTCTATTCGATAGACGCGCAATTGAAAACTGTGATCGACAGAACCGTCGCAAGGTGGACGGAAGTGAAAAATAAGGAGTTTTATTATATCGTTACCTGCGCCGACGGCGAAAAAGAAGCAGCGGAAACCACGCTCGCATGTTTCAGAGGTTATGCGGATTGCGTAAGCGGAGCGGTTGAAAAAGGAGTAATCTACGGTACGGGCGTTTATCAGAAAGACGAAATAATGGGAACGCCTGCTTTGACTGCGGCGTATACGGCAGGGTTGAACGTTTAATCGTTTTTATTAGTCGAACGACAAAGTATTAAAAGGAGAGCCGAAAATGAAATTAAAAATCTTAAAATTCATAAAGCCGTTTGTTGCGGCTGTACTTAGTTTTATTTTTGTTATTTCATTGTCGGCTTGTTCAAACGAAAACGGCGGAACAGGTGGCGGCAATGGTGAAAACGCGGATTTGCCGATAACTTTCGGTACTTCCGTTTATCGCGGATTTACGCTCGATAACGTCTATCATTCCGGCGAAAACGGAGATATTCATTATCATTCTTATTTTCCGGAGGACTATAGCGCAAGCGAAAAGTATGCGCTTTATATCTCGCTTCCCGGATACGAAGGTTTGTATTTTCAGGGCGTCGGCTCGAATATTCGTTCAGAAGATTTCGTGTTCGAGGCGCAGAAATACAACGATAAAATGATTATTATCGCGCCGCAGTTGAACGACTGGGGACGAACTTCCGCTCGCCAAGCGGTCGCTCTTACCGAATTTATGCTCGATCATTACCCGATGACAGATCGCGATAAGGTTTTTATTAACGGTTATTCGGGCGGCGGAGAAACGCTTTCGCTCGTTCTTACGATAAAGCCAGAACTTTTCACGGCGGCGCTTCACGTCGCTTCCGTGTGGGACGGCGAACTCGAACCGCTCGTAAACGCCGAAACGCCCGTTTATTTCGTAATCGGCGAATCGGACGAATACTACGGCTCTTCGCGGATCACCGCCACTTATAATCGCCTCGTTTCGTTGTATCGCGAAAAAGGCTTGCCAAACGAAGATATCAGCCGTCTTGCCGTACTCGATGTAAAGTCGCGTTCCTATTTTAACGGCGGCAATCAGCACGGCGGGATCGGCAGAATTTCGCGCGACGAGCAGATTATGGGTTGGCTTTTCGGAAGATAACGGGAGATAAGTTATAAAAAAAATTCTTATAACGATAGGATATTTGTCATTTTATCCGTTTTAACGAGGTAACAAAGCGAAATGCCGTCCGTTCCGGAAATTCCGGACGTAACGCCGGCGGTTCGCCCGCACGCGAAGTTTCCCGGCGGAACTTTTATTTTCCGCGTGAAAAACGGCTATTCCCACAACGGTACGGCGGCAAAGGATACACTTACAACGCGCTTTCGTATCTGTGGAAAACTTCGTACGTGACGGAACAAAATACTGCCGATACAAAATACGAAAGGGAGAAACGATCCTGTTTTCGGAGATTTCGAAAGGCTGATTTTCCCGTGAATAACGGCCACGATAGTGGCAACACGCTTAAAATCTTTGTCTTATCTGGCTCAACGGCATTAAAGCATGCATACGGTAAAAATTTGTAACTGTTTTAAAAAACCGCCGAATAGCGGTTTTTAAATAGTTGCAAAGGGATATATTTTGTCTTTTGTCGGGGAATGTCCGTTCTTCCGCCGAAGGCAGAAAGGGCCCGAAACTTTTTTCTGTCCGGAACCGGGCGAAAAAATCGATAAAAAACCCGAACTCTTTTCGATCCGGAAAGAGTTCGGGGAAGGGAGAATTTGTTAAATGGGTTCCTCGGCAAGGAGATTGCCTGCCAGGTCTTTCAGAACAAGCGCGTCGTCCAGAATCAGATAACTGTGGGGCGTGCCGTTTTTGGGGAGGGAAAGGGATCCCGGGTTGGCGAAAAGTTTCCCGTTTTGGCGGAAGACTTCTCCGATATGCGTATGTCCGTACAGCAGAATGTCGAAAGTCGCTTCCGGCAGGTGTGTCGGGTTATACTTTTGCCCGTGGGAGGCAAAGATTTGCTTGCCTTGATGAGAAAAATAGAGAAAGGGCGCAAACGGAAACTCCGAAATCATTTCGTCGACTTCGGCATCGCAATTGCCTTTCACAACCAAAAGTTCGTTTTTCATTCCGTTCAGCAGGTCGCAGACCTCCCGTGGCCGGTAATCTTTCGGCAGAGGGTTGCGCGGCCCGTGATAGTACAGGTCGCCGAGCAGAATCGTGAGATCCGGCTTTTCTTGCTTTACGATTCTTTGGAACTCTTTTGCGTAGTAAAAGGACCCGTGCAGGTCGGATGCTACTAAATATTTCATAAAACCTCCCGCGTGCGGCTTACAAAACAAACCGTTTTACCTGCACGCTATGGCATCTGTGCGTGATTTGTTTTTCGTCGGTTCTTGAGGCCCCCTCGGCGAAGCATCTTGCGGATGCGGTTCCCCGTCGAGGGAAATCCGCTTGCTTCGGGCGTGTTCGTTTTTCCGTAAGAAAGTGCGGGGCGGAAAACGTTGGTTCCTGCTTTTTCGCTTTCGTTCGACACGACCCGCATTTTTTCGATGCGCCTTTTGTGCCAGAATCATAACGGCGGTGTCCGGGAAAAGTATATCACACGAGGAAAAGAAAAATCAATCGGAAACGCAAAATCGTCGGTTTGTTTTTTGCGGAAACCCGACGGAAAGAGAGAAGGGGCTCTCTCTTTGTTTCGGGTCTCCTTGCGGCAAAGGGAAGCGTCTCCGCGACAAAAGCGCATCCGGCAAAGAATTTCGTGTGAAAAAACGCGCCTTTCCTTGTTTGAAAACAAGAGAAAGGGAAACAATACGAAGGAAAAACGCAGGAAAGAGGTGGAAAACTATGTGGATACAAAAAATGGCAGATCTGTGGAAAAGCTGGTCGGCTGATCTGGAAACGATTTACGTCGTTAGTTTTTTGGTTTTAGTCGGCTGTGTGGTTCTGGCGGTGGTGTTCGGCGCAAACGGCAAAGCCGTGCGTGCCATGCGAAAAACGAATCAGTACGTTCAAAAATGCATGCGGCGCAAGCGCACGGCAGATGCGGCGCGCGTACGGTTTCCGAAAGAAATGCAGCAAGGTTGGCGGAACTATCGGAACTCCGTAAACAGATACCCGTCGGAATTTCTCGGCCTTACGCCCCGCGGCAGTAAAAACGCGGTGCTTGCGGTCGGCGGGGTGTTGACGTTGCTTTGCGGCGGACTGGTGACTTGTCGCTTGGCGGAAGGCGGAAGTTACGAAACGGCCTTGCCTTTGTTCGGATTGGCTATGGCAACGCTTGCGGCGCAGTGCCTGTTGTCGGTCATCGGGAAAGTGCGCAACTCCTATGTGAAAAGAACGTATGAAGTATACTGCCGCTCGGTAGATTATGTGTTCGGGCCTTCGAAACAAAACGAAACGCCGGACGTCTGCCTGGATGCGGAAGTGGATGCCGCCGTGCAGGAAATCGAGGCTTTGAAAGCGGAAGAACCGAATGCCGCAAACAAGGTCGCGGCCATTCTGAACGGCTTGCACAAACAACGTACGGTGGAGCAGCAGCGCAAACTGAACGTTGCTATGAACGGCCTGTTGCAGGTGCTTGCCGCACGTGCGGAAGAGCAGCGCAAAGGAACGACGACAACGGCGTAACAAACGGGGCGTCGGCGCTGCGGCATAGTGTTTTTTGCGGGGTGCTTGAGAAGATCCTTCGGGAGAACCCCTCCGCAAAGGCAATAAGCAAGGGGAAAATCACCTCCGCGTTCCGGTGGAGGGCAAAAAAACCGATTTTTTTTGAAAAGCAAAAAAGCAGTACGCAAGGTACTGCTTTTTAATTGTTTTTCAGCGGGGCGAAAGACTTCTTTGCCCGAAGAAACCTGTGATCCAAAGGTTGCGGATCCAAAGGTCCGGTTATTTCTGTCCGGATTTCTTTTTTCCGGAAAGAAGAAAGTATGCCGCTAAAACGATCGCAACGGCGGGCAGAATCAACAACCACAGCAGGGGATTGTTTTGTTCCGTCCC
The DNA here is from genome assembly GCA_934203075.1 of uncultured Clostridia bacterium. GTDB lineage: Bacteria > Bacillota > Clostridia > Christensenellales > CAG-314 > CAKPYT01. Next base: position 136,836 of record CAKPYT010000040.1, read on the forward strand.
GGGGGCCGCCTGCGACTCGATCGTAAAATAAGTTTCGGCGGTTCCGTCTTCCGAAAGAACGCAAAGGGTGTGTTTGCCTGCCGAAAGAGTTTTCAAAAAGGCGGATTTCAAAATTATTTTCTTGCCGTCGTTTTGCCTTTCGTATTTTGTTTCGTCCAGAGAGATGCCGTCCACCGAGATCCCGCGGAATTTGGAAGCAGTAACGTTTGTCGTGAACGACAATCCTTCGTCGCTATCGGCAGAATACTTGCCGTTTTGCCCTTCCAGAATTGCAGGAACCACTTTCACGTCGGTGCGGACGTGTCCGCAAACGTTGCAGTCCGCATCGTAATCGTCGTCGTAAACGTGGTCGGTCATGGGTAGGGTGATTTGCTCGGTCAGAACCGCATGGCAGACGGAACAGTGTTTGCCTTCGGTCAGGCCCGTTTTCGTGCAGGTTGCGGCAACCGCTTCATCCACGATTTCGGTGTGCGTCACCGCCCATCTGGCGTAAAAGGTTTTGTCGCCCGTGTCGGTGGCGGAGATGCCGGTTACTTTTTCGCCTTCCGTTTCCGCTGTATACCAGCCGTCGAAACGGGAGCAGAGTCTGGTCCAGTCGTCCGGAAGTGTCGCGCCGACGCCGTAAGTATATTGCGTCACGTTCGTACCGCTTCCGCCAAAGCCGTTCAGCGTAACGGTGTATGTAGCCGCTTCCCACACGGGAACAAGCGTTTCGTAGTCGTTCATCACGATTTCGGTCAGAATTTCTCCCGTCGTGTCGCCCTTTCTTGCCCAGCCTTTCAGCGTGTACCCCGTTTTCGTGAGTTCGGCAGGGGAGGAAATCGTCACACTGCTGCCGGAAAGATAGGAGGTGCTTTTTAGAATATTACCGCTGTCGTCTTCGTAGGTCAGCGTATAGTATCTGATATTGATACTTGCATTGGTTGCGTGTTTTAAACTGCTGTTGGCCGCATCGTACCCCAACTTGACTGCCGTTTCCGTTCCGTCAACGAAAACGCGGTACTTTCTTCCGTCCATCACAAGAGAGGGGGAGGAAAGCAAGTAAACACCGCTTTCGCTTTCCGATTCCGCTAACGTATACGTTTCGTTTGCGTCATCGTCGTTCTGCAGGGTTACGGTCCTGCCGGACCAGATTCTGCCGCCTTTGGTCACTTTCACGCGTGCGGTGGATTTGATTTCTCCCACGGTAAAATCGCAGGAAGCGTACATCTGACCGGAATACTTTTCGTTGTACTGTTTTGCGGCCCAGAACCCGAAGTATTTCTGGATGGCGGCGGTGCTGGAGGTATTGTTTTCGTAGGTAACTTCATAGGTCGCCGTAAGCGGATCGTCGCTGTTTTCAATGAATCCCGAAATCACGTTGTTATGAATCTGGTTTCCTTCCGCATCGCAAACGTAGCCCGGCGTCGGGTCGCTGCTGACCGGCAGATGAAAGCAGGCGGTGTTGTCCAATTGGGATCCGCTGCTCTGTTCAAATAACTGAAAGGTCATTTTCGTTGTCGTATCCGCATCGGAAAGCGTTTTGATTCCGCGAACGGAGAAATTGTATTTTACCGTGGCGGTAGTGTACGCGGGCAGTTGCACGTACGTAAGAATCGGCAGATAGCGAAGTTCCAGAGATTTGGTTAAACTGCTGCGTATCACAAAGTTGACTCCGTTGGTGATTTTCAATTGCGTTGAACCGGTGGTGGTTTCCGCATTGCTTTCCGTACCGTAGGAAAGAAGGCTCTTTTCCGACCCGTCCAACGCCCATGCGGCAACGTTTGCCCCGGCCATTACGATACTCGCTTGTTCGCCTGCCCATGCGGAATCGGTCGAAGCTTCTGCAACGACGGGCGAGTACAAGACGTCTGCCACAACGCTTGCAAAAAACGCGCAAAGGATAGTCATGGCTACAATAAACTTTTTCAACACTTTTAATCTCCTTATCAGAATATTTTCTGCCGGAAACAAGGTCCCGCTGCCAAAGGCGCTCGCGCCCCGGTCTTGACAGAAGTAAGGCAGTATTATACTATATTCATTATACTTCGTTCACCTATGAACGAAGCAACGGTTTGGGAGAAAAAATGGAAGATAAGAAAAAAAGATTGTTTCAGATCACCGAAGCGGCTCGGGCGTGCGGCGTTTCCAGAAGCACGCTGATGAGAATGGAAAAGTGCGGGCTTTTAACGCCCGCTTACGTTGCGGAGGACAGCGGTCGCAGATATTACGATAATTTCAATGTCGCACACGTTTTGCAGGTGCAAAAATTCCGTACCATGGGGCTGAACAAAGAGGAGATTCTACAGTATTACGAAAGCGGCGGGCAGGTGACGGAAGCGCTTGCCACGCTGGAAAGGAAACTGTTCGAGTTGCAGCGCGGGGTGGAGGAATTGCGGTTGCGCGCCGGATCTGCCGGGAGTCTGTCCGTCAGTATTATGACTCTGCCGGAAACGGTTTGCTGTATGCACCGTGCGATCGGCCGCACGGTGCAGGATAAATACAACGCCATGTTCGATTTCTACGGCGAGTGCGTTCGTAAAGGTTTTCTCTTATCGGAGGAGCCCATTTTTGCCATTTCCGAGCGGAGCGATTATCTGCACGGGGATATCGGCCGGGGGGATTTTCCTTTTTACGTGTGTGTGCCCGTAAAAAAGAAGACGGCAGAAAGTGTCACGCTGCCCGCCTGCAAAGTATTGTCGGTTCTGTATTACGGCGATTACGACGGGGTAGATCAGGCATGGCTGACGCTTGGGGCAGAGGTGAAAAAACGCGGCCTGCGTCCCGTCGGTTCGCCGCGCGTACTTGGCATCGTTGCCCCGTATACGGGGAAAGAAATCGGAGTCAAACGGTATTGTCATCGTTTTGTCGTCCCCGTGGAGGAAATAGCGGAGGGCACCCCGGAACACGAGAAACGGCAGGAAAACGCGAAGGCGAAAGAAGGGAAGGAAAAACAGGGATAAAAGGAAAACGGGAAAAAGTAAAGAAAAGAGAGAAGGCTTTTGCAAAAGCCTTCTCTCTTTTGTTTTTTTGTATTGGGTCTCGTCTGGCAATTCCTCTTTTCAGGATTGGGCCACCCCTTTGCGGATCGCAGCCTGTATGCCCCGTACGACCAGGCAGCTGGTTGCCGTCGCTCCGGACATCGGGCTGAGTCCGTCGATGGAGCCGCCGTCCCAATGGTCGGAAGGATTCTGCGGGTCATTGACCTTCAGTTCCATAATTTCGTCCAGAGAAAGGGCCATGATGCGGTTCAAAAAGTCTTGTGCTTCCGGCTGCAATTCGTAGTCCGCCGTGTGCTGTTGTTCGCCGGTCTTGCCGCTTTTGTTCCATTTGCCTTCCGTCCCGCCGACTTTCACAAATCCGTCCGTCGTGGGTACGGTTTCAAAATCGATCGCCGTGATTTTATTGTTTGCTACCGTAATGATCACGTTTGCATCCGGTCCGTCTCCGCCGTGAAAAGCGGCTTGCTGACCGTAACCGACGTAGGTTCCGTCTTTCAGTACGTATTTTGCGGTAGGGTTTTCCGGCTGCTGCTGCGGAGTGCATGCAACAAAGCAAGCACAAACCAGAACTAGCGCGAGAGCCAGTAAAATCGTTTTTTTCATTGTTTTGTTCCTCCGTAATCAAGAATTACTCGTAACCGAGCGGGTTGACTTTATTATAGAGAGTTCGCGTTGCTTTGTCAAGGTACGCATTGGTGTTTTTGAGAGGCGGGCGAAAGGGGAAAGAGCAAAAAAAGACCGACGGAGGGATCCCCGTCGGTTTCGGTATCGCTGGCGTAAGAAAAGAGATTTTTCTTAGTTTGTTTTTGCTTTGGAAATCGCATTCTGCACGGCTTTGATGAAAGCTTCGCTGCTCACCGTTGCACCGCTTACGTGCGGAGTCACCTGTTTTGCGGAGGTCACTTCAATGGCTTCGATGTCCGCCGGGGTTTTCTGCAGCAAAAGATTGATAAAATTGCTTTGCTCAGTTTCCCACTTCGCATAGCTGGAGCCGTGTACCGGGTCGGCAATCACGTCGATTCTCTTCAATTTGCCGTTTTCGATGGTGACGCGCACGGTTCCGCTCACCGTGGAGCCCTGCACCTGGCTTTCGCTGGTGCCTACCCCCGTAAACGTTCCGTCTTTATAGGCAGAAGAGGGTGCCGGGGTCGGATCCTCCGGATCTTTCGGCGAGCAGGCAACAAGACCGACGCAAAGCAGAGCGAGCGTCAGAATTAAAATCAATGTTCTTTTCATGGTGTCCTCCGTAGAGCAGGTTTTTTGCTCTTTATTATATAGTATCGATTTATTATTGAACAAAACGTAGGGTTTGTCAAGAGCGATTTTTCTTTTTTTGCAGTCGTTTTGCGTTTCCTAAAAACAAAGGGCACGAAAAAAAGCACGTCGGGGAACCCGGACGTGCTCGTTTCGGAAAAGCAGCGGAATCGTTGCTGATTTTACAGTGCGTCCTGCACGGCAAGAACCAACGCTGCGCTGTAGGACCATGCCCCGGAAATGCACAGATCCGAATCGCCAAAATCTTTGGCGTTAGCGTCAACCGCTTTGATATCCGCAATGCTCATAGCGGCAAGTTTTTGCAGAAGTGCGTCTTTGCCGTCTTCCCATTCCTTGTTCGTGGAACTTCCGCTGACGTTCCCTCCGGAAACGGTCGGTCCGCCGGAGATGACGATTTTGGTGATTTTATCTTCGGAGAGATGCACTTGTACCTTTATTTCGCAGGTGCTGGTGCTCGAAGTAAAGGTGCCTGTCCCGGCATAAATGCCGTTTTGGTATTCTTGTGCGGGTGCGCACGCCGTAAAGCAGAAAAGTGCGGCAAGCAACAACACGGAAAGCACAAAGAAAATGCGGGATTGTTTCATAAAAGCCTCCTTCGGTTCCGCTTTTTGCGGAACGGTGAAATTATATTCATATTATACTGTGTTTTTGTATTTTTTTCAACAGATAAAAAATTTTTTCGAAGGAATTTTGCACACGAAGGCTCTGTGTTTCGATCCGGAAAACGAGATCTTCAAAAAATGACGAAAAGAGCCAAAAAAGCAAGGAAAACAAATGGGTTTCGTCGATTTTCGTCGCAAAGACAAAAGGAGAAAGAGGCACTTTCGTATGATAGAGCGGTAGAGTAATAAACACTTGACATCGAGGTTTTCAACCCTTATAATTATTTTGTATCATCAGCATTGCCTCTAAGTGTAACGTTTGCACGTTTGGCGCTTTTCGCTGCGTGCGCCGAGGGGGCTCCTTTCGGTACGAACGGGGCAGAAGTTACAGTTAAGGGCAGTGATTTAATTGAGGAGGATAAAGTACATGAAGAAACTCAGAGTATTCGCTTTGATTCTCGTGCTTGCGATGGTAGTGCCTATGGTCGTTGCTTGCCAACCCGGTTCGGATATGAGCAACGCCTTTGTCATTGCAACCAGCAGCATGCCGAAGAATCTGAATCCCTACGGAGGGAGCAACAGTGAATCGTTCATTCTGGAACGTATTTACGAACCCACTTTCGATTGGGACGACAATACCAACTCCTACAGCAAGGCGTGCATCGGCGAAACCGTAGACTTCAACTGCACGGACGGCGTTGGAACTGCGGATCCGAATGCAAGAAAGATGAAAATCACCATCAAAGAGCATATCACGTGGAGCGACGGCACCAAATTGACGGTGGACGACCTTACCTTCACCTGGTTGTTCCTGACGCGTTGGGCCGCAAGAAAAACCACCAACAAGCAAGGTCAGACGACCATCAACTACACCTTCCCGGTGCAGAAAGGTTTCGTAGTGGCCGCTTTGGATCTGGACAATCCGGACGATTTTGAAGAAAAAGAAACGGCTGCCTGCTTCGAGAAGGTGAGCGATACCGAACTGATTGTGACCCTGCGCGAAAAATCCACCGCACCGGTTCGCAGCCTGCTGACCAGTATCTTTATCATCCCGAAACACATCTGGAGTCAAATGGACCCGAGCGAATACAACGGGGATAACTTAGATAACCCGATCGGCTGCGGCGGACACGTTCTGGACTATATGTCCAGCGGCGAGGCGCACCTGGTGCGTTACGAAGGCTATCACACGCCGTCGAACTACGGTATGGACGATATCTACGTATTGCGTGAGGACAGTGCCGAAAAAGCATTGAAAGGCCTGGAAAGCGGGGAATTCGATGCTTATCTGCAAGGGATTTCTACCGTTACCGCACAAGCCATCGAAGAAGAAGGCTATGCTTATAAAGATTCCGTAAAACTGTATAAGGTGCAGGGTGCGGGCATCAACACGCTGTTGATGAACTGCCGTGACGATTCGTACAGCGGAATCACCAGCAGCCCGGTGGTGCGGCAGGCAATCAGCCTGGCGTTGAATCAGGAAGAATTGATTCAGCACGCTTTGTACGGCTATGGCAGACCGTCCGGCCCCAGCGGCACGATGGATACCACGCTGACGCAACAAAAGGCGGCGGAAACGGATGCAAGCAAAAAAATAATGAACCCCTATAACCCCTCTACGACTATTTACGAAGCAGTGCCGCAAAACCTGGAAAAGGCGTTGGCAATGCTGAAAGTGTACTTTGCAAATAATCAAGTGAAAGGTCACAACGATTCTACCGCAAAAACGTATACGTATAACGAAACCAGCGGTTATTTTGAAGACGCGCAAGGCAACCACCTGAAGTTGACCATCTGGAATAAAATCGACACGACGCAAAGCACCAACACCAAAACGCGTATCGGTGCGCAGCTTGCAAAAATCGGTCTCGATTACGAAGCGAAGAGCTTCGGTGCTTCTAGCGAAACGGAAGGCAACAACCTGAAACCGGGTTGCGGTTCCGACGGAGAATACTTCGATATTTATCTGTGGGGTATGAACGTGGATATCTCGAACTTCGATGCGACGTTCGAATATCAACTGTACCTGAATCCGGATGGATCCCTGCCGACCAGCACCTTCAACTACGGTAGTTTCACCGGCGACGTATATACCGATGAAAACGTAGAAAAATGGTATCGTCCTTTGGTGGATGCAGGCCTCATGACGGAAGCGGAAATGAATCAGTTCAAAGCCATCAAGGGGATGAACCAGGCAATTCTGAACCTGAGAAAGGCCATTTCGTTCGATGAACAATTGGCGGCCGCAATCGAAATCGAAAAACTGAACTGCGGCACGTTCTATAAGATTCCGATGTACACGTCCGATTATATCTATGCGTACAACTGCACGAAGTGGACGGGCTGGACGGAAGTTCCGACGCGTCAATTGATGAACTCGGAAACGTTCAAAAACCTGAAGCTCATTAACGCTTAAAGTTTAGACAAAACTCAGCGAGATGCGGGGGCGCGAGCCCCCGTGTTACCGCGAATTGGAGAAAAGTATGAAAAAAGCCTACATGTTAAAAAGAATCCTGATGGCGATTGCGATTTACCTCGTCATTTTGGTTCTGGACTTCATGCTGCCTCGTCTGATGCCGGGAGATCCCGCGCAACCGTATTATCCTGCGGGGGCCAGCGAGGAAATGAAGGAAGAAATTCGCGAGTCCTTAGGTTATTCCGGTACCATCGGCGAACAGTTCGTAAAATACTGGAGCAACGTTTTTAAGGGCGACTTCGGCAACTCCGTTACCTACAAAAAACCGGTATTCGAAGTAGTGTTCGACAAATTGCCCTGGACGTTGGCGTTAACCGTAACTTCGTTGTTGATTAACGTCATCATAGGTACGCTGATCGGTGCTTACTGCGCAACCAAGCGCGGAAAGGGGCCGGATAACGTGCTGATGGCGGCGTCTTCCGTAACGACGGCATTGCCCGCCTTCTGGATTGCAATGGTGCTCGTTATGATTTTCGGCTACGGCCTGAAATGGTTGCCGACCGGCGGTCGTCTGGATCGCGGCATGGGCAACTGGCAATGGAACGGCAGATACATCGCGTCTTTGGCGCGCCACATGATCCTGCCGTTGATTTCCGGCTGTATCGGCGGTATCGTTTCGTACGCAATGAACGCTCGTAACAGTATGATTGCCGTCACCAGTGACGACTACATCATGACCGCAAAAGCAAAAGGTCTTTCCAATAAGACCGTATTGTACAAACACACGTTGCGCAACGCTATGTTGCCTATCATCACCTCCGTCGGTACCGGCGTAGCGGGGTTGATCGGCGGCTCCGTCGTTGTGGAACAAATCTTTAACTGGGATGGTATGGGAACGTTGTTCCAGGATGCCAACTCCACCAAGGACTACAACCTGATGATCGCAATCATGATGATGATGTCCGCGTTGACGCTGATCTGTAACCTGATTGTAGACTTCTTGTATTCTGTATTTGACCCGCGTGTAAAGGATGGTAAATAATTATGGAAACGAAGAATAATTTTTGGACATCCGTCGGTCAATTTTTTGTAAAACTCGGGCTTTGGTTCTGGAAATTGCTTTGCAGAATCGGCAAATTCGTCGCCCGGATCTGGAGAAACCCGAAAGGCCGTACCGGTCTCATCATGACGGGGATTCTCGTACTCATCGCTATTTTTGCTCCGTTGATTGCCCCGTACGATCCGTATGCGGTCATCGACAGGCCGACCCCGTTCCAGGCTCCTTCCTGGCAGCACCTCCTGGGAACCGACGCGCTCGGGCGTGACGTTCTCAGCATGGTGATGTACGGCGCGCAAATTTCTTTGCAGGTCGGTATCTTCACCGCACTCGGCGTAACGTTCGTCGGCGCGGCCATGGGTGTGCTTGCCGGCTACATGGGTGGCTGGGTGGATATGGTCATCATGCGTCTGGTCGACGTGTTGCTGGTCATCCCGTCGCTGCCTATGATGATGCTGCTTTCCGCCGCTATGGGCTACAGTTTCACCACGTTGATTGCCGTCTTCATCATTCTCGGTTGGGCAGGTACGGCGCGTACTTTGCGTGCGCAGGTTCTTTCCAATAAGGAATCGAACTACGTCAAAGCGGCGCAGCTCGCCGGGGCTAAAAACGGCTACATCATGTTGAAACACATTCTTCCCAGTATCAGCAACCTGCTCGTCATGTCCACGGCAATGAGCTGTGCGGGCTTCATGGTGGCAGAAGCCGGTTTGTCCTTCATCGGATTGGGCGACCCGGTAAAAATCAGCTGGGGTAAAATGATCACCGAAGCACAGGCGGGCTTCCCGCGGAACGCTTGGTGGTTGATCATCGTTCCCGGTGCCGCTATCTGCTACACCGTCATCGGTTTTATGCAGATCGGTCTTGCTCTGGAAGAAATCTTTAACCCGCGTATGGGTTCTGCCAATAAGATCTGGAAACTCTTCCGTAACCTCGGACAGGCGGACGTGGATGCTGCCTTTGCCTCGATGGATCGGGAAGGGGACGAAGGTTACGTAGAAGGAACGACGGAGGTAGCTGCACAATGAGTAACGAAAAAGAAAAGGTATTATCCGTCAAAAATCTGAAAGTTATGTTCGTGTCGGATCGCGGCATGATTCGTTCCGTAGAAGGGGTGGATCTGGACGTGAATCAAGGCGAATGCGTAGCGTTGGTAGGGGAATCCGGCTGCGGTAAATCCGTAACGTCGCTTACGATCATGGGCCTCCGCAACGAACCACCCTGCCTCTGGAAAGCCGACAAGCTGGATTTGAATATCGACGGAGAGCAGGTGAGCCTGCTCGGTAAAACCGAAGAAGAACTGCAAGACATCCGCGGCAAGCATATGGCAATGGTATTTCAGGATCCTATGACCTGCCTCAACCCGGTTATGACGTGCGGCGCACAAATCGACGAAGTCTTTTTGCGTCACCAAAAACCGATGCTGGAAGAAGAACTTGCAGAAGCAAAAGAGAAAAAAGCGGCGCTGAAACGCAACGCGAAAATGTTGAAGGAAGAAGGCAAAACGGAAGAAGCCGCAAAGCTGTTGGCAGAAGCAAAAACCATCAAATGCCGCAGCATCAAAGATATTGCGCGGCTGCACTCCATTTCCGCATTGAAAGCGGTAAATGTGCCCTCTCCGGAAAAGAGATATCTGGACTATCCCCATCAACTGTCCGGCGGGATGCGTCAGCGCGTGATGATCGCTATGGCATACGCCTGCAGACCTACGTTTATGATTGCGGACGAACCGACCACGGCTCTGGACGTAACCATTCAGGCACAGGTGCTGGAACTGATGAGCGGTTTGCAACGTTGTAACGACACCGGTCTGCTGCTGATTACGCACGACCTTTCCGTCGTTGCCAACATGGCGGATAAAATTTACGTTATGTATTCCGGTAAGATTGTAGAATGCGCCAAGACGGACGAACTGTTCGATAATCCGCTGCATCCTTACACGCGCGGTCTGCTCGGTTCCATTCCGAAGCTGGGCGGCAAGCACGGGCAGCGTTTCGTGCAGATTCCGGATAACGTTCCGCATCCTACCATGAAACCGGACGGGTGCTACTTCCATCCGCGTTGTTCCTACGCTACGGACAAATGCCGCAAGTGCATGCCGAAACTGGAAACGCTGGAAAGCGGTCGTCAGGTACGCTGCTGGCACTGGAAGGATCTGGATAACACAGCAGAAAAGAAAGGAGGGAACAACTAATGGCAGAACAAAACAAAGAAGTGCTGTTAAAAGTGGAGCACTTGTCCATTAACTTCCCCGTGAAGAAAGAGTTCCCCTGGAGCCCTCAAAAATACGTGCAAGCCGTCAGTGACGTTTCGTTCGAAGTCAAACGCGGTGAAACGTACGGCGTCGTGGGCGAATCCGGCTGCGGCAAAAGCACGCTGGCAAACGCTACGCTGAAGTTCCTTACCCCCTCGGCCGGCAAGGTGTATTTCAAAGGGGAGGATATCAACGCCGTTTCTAAAAAAGAGTTTTACGAATTGCGGAAAGACATGCAAATGGTCTTTCAGGATCCGTTCTCTTCACTGAATCCTCGTTTTGACGTGTTGCACCTCATCGGCGAGCCGATGTACGTGCGCGGTTACGACGAAGAAACCATCCGGAACAGAGTTCTGGAACTGCTGCGGCTGGTAGGCCTCAGTGAAAAGGACTTGTATCGTCACGCATCCGACTTCTCCGGCGGTCAACGCCAAAGAATCGGTATTGCCCGTGCCATCAGCCTGAGCCCCGCCTACCTGGTATTGGACGAACCCGTTTCCGCTCTGGACGTATCCGTCCATGCGCAAATCCTCAACTTGTTGATGGATTTGCAGCAAAAAATGGGAATGACGTATCTGTTCATTTCGCATAACCTTGCGGTGGTCAAGAATGTTTGCACCAATATGGCGGTAATGTACCTCGGTAAAATTTGCGAATGCGGCTCTACCGAAAAGATTTTCGACAAGCCGATGCATCCGTATACCGTCGCTCTGATGAGCGCCGTTTTGGACGTGGACAAACGCCACGAAAAGGAAAGAATCATCCTGGAAGGCGATATTCCTTCCCCGATCGATCCTCCGTCCGGCTGCAGATTCCATCAGCGCTGCCCGCAGAAAGTGGGGGAAGTGTGCGAAAAACTTCGCCCGATGTTAATCGAGCTGGAGCCGGATCACTTCGTTGCTTGCCACAAGTATGCTCAATGCACGCCTACGGCAGAGCAAGAGGCAGAGATGGAAGCCGCAGAAGCAAAAGAATTGCATCGCAGCTGATTTTGCGCCCCGGTTTTTCGAAAAAACAACAAAGGTTTGTAAAACACCCCGATTTTTCGGGGTGTTTTTTTTGTGGAAATTTCAGGAGGGGTGGAAAAGAGTTCCGACGCGTTTCCGGGGCCGAAAAATTTGCGGCAGAAAACGTCGTGACCGCATCGACGGGGCAAAAGATCTTCCGTTTGTGTTTGAAAAGGGAGTATAGCGAATGAAAGTTTCGTGAAAACTCCCCGGGGAAGAATTGCTTTACTTTACGCCTGGGGTAAATTGGATTATCATAAACTTAGTTCAAAAAGGAGGAGCGTAAAAGATGCTGTCTCTGAAAAATATCGTTAAAAACTACGGAACGAAAGAGCAGCCCGTGCCGGCGCTGCGCGGCGTTTCGGTGGACTTTCGTCCCAATGAATTCGTTGCCATTCTGGGCCCCAGCGGCTGCGGAAAAACCACCATGCTGAACATCATCGGCGGGTTGGATCAATACTCTTCTGGAGATCTGGTCATCGACGGAATTTCCACTGCGCACTATACGGATGCGGATTGGGATTACTATCGCAATCGCCGCATCGGTTTTGTGTTTCAAAGTTATAACCTGATTCCGCACCTGAGCGTTGTGGAAAACGTAGAAATCGCCATGACGCTTTCCGGCGTGAGCCGCGCCGAACGACGGGCTCGTGCCGTTGCCGTTCTGCAAGAGGTCGGCCTGGCCGGGCAGGAGTCCAAACGACCGAATCAGCTTTCCGGCGGGCAGATGCAGCGTGTCGCTATTGCACGGGCATTGGTCAACGACCCGCAGATTCTGCTTGCGGACGAGCCGACCGGTGCGCTGGATAGCAAAACCAGCGTGCAGATTCTGGAATTGATCCGCAAAGTGGCAAAGGAAAAACTCGTCATCATGGTAACGCACAACGCAGCCCTTGCGGAAGAATACGCCGACCGGATCATACGCATGAAGGACGGGGTCATGGTGGACGACACGCACGAATACCATGCGGAGGAAAACACTCCCAAACCGCGGGAAGCAGCGGGTGGAAAACAACGCAAAAAAAAGTTGTCCATGTCCTTTTTCACGGCACTTTCGCTCAGCCTGAAAAATCTGTTCACAAAAAAGATGCGCACGATTTTAACGGCGTTCGCGGGGTCGATCGGCATCATCGGGATTGCGCTTGTGCTGGCGCTCTCCAACGGATTAAGTAACTACATCGCAAAAATTCAGGCGGATACGCTTTCCAGCACGCCGATTACCGTCACCAAATCCTCCGTCGATATCTCCAGCATGATGAATTTTATGGACTCCGGTTCCGGACTGGAAAAGTATCCGGAATTCCGCAAGATTCTTTCCAAAAAGGAACTGGAACTTTCCGACCTGATGATTAAAAACGAAATCACGCAGGAATACGTGGATTACGTCCGGCAAAACGTAAAGGACGAATGGTGTTACGATATTATCTATAAAACGGGAATGAGCGTAAACGTGTACGGCAAGGCATACGGCAGCGAGGATATCTCAAAACTGGCTTTAAGCGGCAATAATTCGCTCGGTGCCGGGTGGACCTGGCAAATGACCGTGAACAACGACTTTCTTGCCACACAGTACGATGTGATTGCAGGCACGTTGCCGCAAAGCGAAAAGGATATCATTCTGGTGGTGGACGAATACAACCGTCTGCCCGTTGCGTTGCTGCGTAGCCTGGGGCTCGTTGCGGCGGACAGTGCGGAGGATGCAGAAGTATCCTTCGACGAGATTCTCGGCAAAACGTATTATTGCGGAGATAACGATACCATGTACGAACGGGTAGGCGATCACTTTGAATTGCGAACCTCTCCGGACGTGGCAAACATGCTGCAGCTGACGATTTGCGGGATCGTTCGGTTGAACAAAGGTACGGATATGGGTTCGCTTTCCAGCGGGGTTGGTTTTACACAGGCTTTGCAGGCGTACTTGTACGAAAAAAATCAATCTTCCGAACTGATTCGCTGGATGGATGCGAATCCCGCGAAAAACCCGCTGACCGGCAGTGAATACGAAAGCCGCACGGAAACGCCGGAAGCCATGCGGGAAAAAGCGTATCGCAGTTTCGGCGGCAAGGCCGTTGCCAGCAGCATCGAGTTTTATCCGCGCGATTACGAGGGAAAAGACCAACTGAAAAAGGTTTTGGATGCCTATAACACAGAGAAACCGAAAGAGGAGCAAATCGTTTATGCCGACTACAGCGAAACGATGATTTCCGTCATCAGTTCCATGATCAATATCGTCAGTTATGTTTTGATCGGCTTTACGTCCATTTCGCTGATCGTTTCCAGCGTGATGATCGGCATCATCACTTACGTTTCCGTCATCGAGCGTACCAAGGAAATCGGCATTCTGCGCAGCATCGGTGCCCGCAAAAAAGATATTTCGCGGGTGTTCAATGCGGAAACCTTCCTCATCGGGCTTGCGGCAGGGGTTTTCGGCGTTTCGGTGGCAGGGCTCTTAACCATTCCGATCAGCGCCGTGGTGGGTGCGCTTGCCCCGGTCAAGAATATTGCGTCTCTGGGGCTTTCCGCCGCTTTGATTTTGGTGGTCATCAGTGTGGTGCTCACGTTAATTTCCGGTTTTATTCCTTCCCGTCTTGCGGCTAAGAAGGATCCGGTACTGGCATTGCGTACGGAGTAATGCGTATGTACACCGAAAGGAAGACCTTTTTTGTAAAAGAAAAAAAACGCATCTCGAAACTTCGAGGTGCGTTTTTGCCATAACGAAGAATGATCAGGGAAAAAGCGGGCGGGACGGCAGCCAGAAAAGAGGAAGAAAACGGATCAGCGCAGAAAAGGAGGGAGGAAAGAGCGGGCAGGAAGGCAAGAAACACCGGCAGCGTAAAAAAGCGTTGACTAAGAAAAAACGCCGGACTCTTTTTGACACAGAGTCTGGCGTTTTTTTGGAGCTGATACCCGGATTCGGACCGGGGACCTCATCCTTACCAAGGATGCGCTCTACCTGCTGAGCTATATCAGCAAAATGGAGCCAACGGTGGGACTCAAACCCACGACCTGCTGATTACGAATCAGCTGCTCTATCGACTGAGCCACGTTGGCATCGCTTATGTATTATAAGCAAATTACAACGGTTTGTCAATGCTTTTTACACGACTAATCCTGTTTTTCGGGCGTTTTCTTGTGACGTGCATCTCTCCCGTGAAAGGGGTAGATTAAAGTATTTCTTTTGTTCGTCAGCCGACTGAAGATTCTGTCGCCGTAGCGCGTCAACAGTTCCTGCAGCGAAAGGTTGGTGGAGATCACGGTGCACAGATCTTTCAGTTGCCGGTCGTTAATGACGTGATAGAGGTATTCTAAGGTAACGTTTCGATAAATCGGCTCCGTGCCCAGGTCGTCGATGACGAGGTACGGCGTATCGAATCGCTGCATCTGCTGCGCGCGTACTCCCTGCGTCGAGAGGTGTGCCTGCAAAAAAGCGTCGTTCAGATCGTAGGCAGAAAGGTAGGAAACGGGTTCGCCTCGGTCGAGCAGAGCGTTTACGATGCAGCTGGCGAAATAGGTTTTTCCCGTGCCGCACGGCCCGCAAAGCAGCATATTGCGGTAGGCGGACGTTCCTTGTACGAAGTCTTCCCCCGCCTTTTTCAGGCCTTTCTTTTCGGTTTTGTCCAGTGCGTCAAAGGTGGCACTGCGGTCAATCCCGCTGTTGTTTAGTTTTGCCTGCAGCAGCGCTTCGAAGCAGCGGCAGGGCTTGCCGGCAACCTTTCCCGTATCGTTGCAAATCGTGCAGTGGTATTGCGGCTGCAGCGCTTCGGAGGACAGACCGATTTTTTGCAGTTCTGCCTCTGCCGCTTGTTCCAGTTCCGCCTGTTTTTTTAAGGCAGCGGTTGTATCCTTTTGTTCGTACATCAGCCGTGCCACGGTAAGAATCTGCTCCTGCAGGGCGCGATGCGCCTGCGCATACGCCGGCTGCGAAAGGGCCATGCGTTTATTTTTTGCGGCAACGTGTTCCGCTTCCGCTTTTCTGAGCAGAATGGTTTGCTGCACTTCGATGCGCAATTTTTCAAAATCCATATCGCAGTCTCCTTAATCAGGATTCCAGATTGTCGAAGAGGGAATCCAACTCTTCCTGCGTGTAATTCGTGCTTTCCGGCACAACGTCCGGTTTTTGCGGCTTTTTGGTTCCATGCTGCGCCGCAAAGCGTTCCGCCGTAAAAATGCCGTCTCTTTTGCATTGCGAAAGCGTTGCGTTGAAATACGCCATGGGGTTTTGTGCCGCGGAAGAAACGTTTGCCACCTGCAGCAGCATGGCTTGCGAGAACCCCCAGTCCTGCGTCCACAGGCGGTAGTTCGTCCGATCCTGCGTGGTGACGTTGCGGGATAAGGAAAGCGCATCCAGAACCTCGCGAATCGCACGGTCGGTTGCAATGCTTTCGCTCAGATATTGCTGAATACTTTCCACGGTGACCAGACCCTTTTTATAAAACTTTTCTACCGTGTCGTTCATTCCCGCCAGCGTGCGGACGGAATGCCGGAAACAGTACTTTGCAATCAACTGCAGCGCTTCGGCGGAAAAGCCTTTTTGCTGCCACGGCGCAATGTATTCCTCCACAATGTAATCCAGGGACTGATAGTATACGCCGATGATTTTATTGATTTGTTTTGCCTGTTCGTAAAGCTGCGTTTTGTTTTGTTCGTAATTTTCGATTTCCTTTTGGTCTAAAAGGCCCAGACGGTAGTAGTTCCCCAGGAGGGTATCCAACCGCTGCATCGTTTTCGGTTTGGCGGAACGGACAATCTGCAGCAGAACTTCCTGCCGGAAGCCGAAAACGTTCGTCCACTTTTCGTACAGTTCCCGGTCGGAAAAGTCAATTTGCCTCCGAACGCCGAGAGCCGTCATCAGTTTTTGCAATTGCTCGTTATGCAGCGGGTGAGTGGAGAGTTTTTCGTCCACCGCTTCCAGCGTTTTTACTCCCGCATTGTTCAGGTTGTGCGCAACCGCCAGAATGTATTTGTAGCCGATGTCGTGGCCTTTGGTTTCCGCACAGTAGCGGGCCACTCTTAAAAGAGCTTCCGGCTGAAAAAAGGTAGTTTCCAAAAACAGATAGTATTCGTTAAACTCGTTCGGCGTCAGCGTGCGGTCGCACAGAATCGATTCGATTTCCCGGTTAAACGTTTTGTATTTGGAAGGGTTCAGTTTTTTCAGAAGGTAGGTATTATCCGTGATGGGCAGATAATAAATTTCCAAGGGGGAGCGCTGCATCACCTGCACGAGGCCCAGTTCTTCCCAATAGGTGAAGGCATCCAGAACGTCGTCCTCCGTCATGTGCAGCGCTTTGCAGAACAATTCGACGTTGTTCAACGACGAGTCGTTGTGTGAGCATAAATACAAGCCGAACAAATAGGCTTCCAGACAGTTTTTCGGACTGTCCAGCATGTATTCGCTGATGAATTTATTGCTCACTACGGTATAATTGCTGTTAAACAACGATTGACTGTAACTGCAAAACGGCATGCCAATCCCCCTAAAAATATTTTTTTTGTTGATTTATTTTCTTATCGATATTATAATAAAAAAATACAACCGAATCTGTTGTATTAGTGTATCATTATTTTTCCAAAGAGGAAAGGCTTTTGCCTGATTTTTCGATAAAGTTTTCGGTAGGAGGAAATTATGCGCCTGGTTTCATTGCAAAGTAAGGACGCCGGCACCGGTGCCGTTCGGGAGTATTCTTTTGCGTGCCCGAAACGGCAGGAATGCGTGCAGCTCTCGGCAGAGGTAAAAGAAACGCTGTTGCGATTGTTGGGAGGCGCACCCGTAAATCCGTCGGAAGAAATCTCCGCCGTGTTTGCGGATGGGGAGGAAACCTATCGTTTGTTCCGTTCTTCTGCCGATTTCGAGATTTCTGCGGGGGATCTTCTCCTGGCGGACGGTGAGCAGGCAGAAGAATGGTGGCGCGGTTTCTGCGGAAGCCCGCAGGAGTTTCTGAACGGCTGTTACCTGAGTTGGGAGGAGTTTCTTGCCTTTCGTAAAGCACCGCAGGCTTCGTTCTTCCCGGAAGTGGCAACTTTGCAGTCGCTTGCCGCTTCGGCGAAAGAAACGTCCGGCGTCTGGCAGAGCGAGTGGGAGGACGCGCGGAAAAAAGTTTCGGAAATCACGTCCGGCGAGGTGGAACTGGTCAGCGCGCAGCAAATGCGGCTTGCCACGCAGGAATGGTGCGAACATCAGGCAGAGCTGGAAGAAAAGCAGCGTGCCTATGCGGACCTGTCGGAACAGGCAGCCGAGGCGGCGCTTGCCGCGCAGTGGTTTGATCTCTATCGTCAAAGTGCGCAAAAACTAAAACAGCTGCAGGCAAACGAAGCCACGATGGCGGCAGGCCGCCTGAAAGTTGCGGAGCACGATAACGTCGAAGCCGCATTCCCCAAACTGAAAAGAATGGCGGAACTGAAGCAGAGCCTTCGGGAAGTGTCCGTCCGGCTGAAAGAGTTGCAGCAGGAATACGAGTTTTTGTCCGGCGAAAAGAAGGATTGCGAACAGTTAATTGCAGAAAAGTTGCAGGAAATGGAAGCCCTCAACGAACAGACGCGCTTGACGGACTGGCGCACGGCGGAAGAAGATTTGCCGCAGCTGCGTCGGGAAACGGAACAATTGCACGAGGATCTGTGCGCTCTGCAGCAGCAGATGGACGACGTATCGCAAAAAAGATTGTCCGTAAACGACCGGATTGCAGAAGTCGAAAAAACGGTCGGAGATATCAAACAGCATCTGGAAGAGATGGAAGCGCCTGCAAAATCGGTAGGGGAACTGCTCGAAATCGTGCGGTTGGGCGCAAAGATGAAAGAAATCGAGGCGCAACTGGAAAAAGCCAACAGCGACCTGCTGATTAAAGAAAGTCAGCTTGCGGAAAAACAATTGGCTGTAACGGAAGCCGGCGAAGAGTTGAAACAGATTCTGAATTTGGATAAATTGGTAACACCGCTGAAATCCAAAGAGAATTATACGAAATTTATCGAAGCAAAACTGAAAAAACTGGAGCGGATCAATGCGTCTCTTGCGGAAAAGGAGCACAATCTCGAAGCGGCTTTGGAAAAGTACGTCTTCGGAGAATTGGAAGTGAGCAATTCGTTGGAATGTCTGCAAACCGCTTTGATTCAGAAAGAATTCAATCGGGAGAACCTCCGCACGTCGAACGCCGTGGCAGAACGGTGGAATCAGTTGAAAGTGGGCGATTATTGCCCCATCTGCGGCACGCAGATTGCACAGCAACCGTCGTTCAGCGTCACCAACGTGGAAAACCTGGAAACGGATATCGAGGAAACGAAGAGTTCCATTTTCCGGCGCACGCAGAAACTGCAGGACGTCATTGCCAAAAAGGCAACGCTGCAGGGGGCGTTGAAAGAGATCCGGCGAAATATCGAAATCAACAACAGCGAAAGCAGCGAACTGCGCAAAGAATTGAATAAAATCACGCAGCGTTTTTCCGAGTTGGTCAAAACCAACGAGAGCGAACAGATGCAGAATTACTTCAAAGCGCTGGATGCAAACAACGCTACGGCTTTTTTGCTGGAAATGCAAAAGGATGCGGTTCGCCAGGAGACGGAAGAACGGGAAATGCGTCGTTCGATCGATCAACTGAAAACCAAAATTTACGAGTTGAACTCCCGCCTGAATTACCTGAACGAAACGTACGATCAGCTGGATCGGGATCGGTCATCGCTGGATTTGGTGGTAGAAACGAACGAGCAGATGAAAAGCGAACTACTGGATATCGGCGAACGTCTCAGCGGCAATTATGCAAAGCATCTGGCCCTGGTGCAATCCGCTTCGGAACTGGATGCAAAATTGCTCGGACTGCAGAATACCATGCAGGAGAAGATGCAGAAACTGCACTATAACGAAGACGTATTGCACGCGGCGGAGGAAAAGGGTGCGGAACGGCAGTCGCAGGGTAGTCTGGCACAGGCAAAGCAGCACCTGAAGGAAGAATTGACGCAGACGCGTCTGCATGCGGAAGAAACAGAAGCGGCGTTGCTGCAAAATCGCGTAACGCGCGAACGTCTCGGCGTGCAGGCCGCTCAGAAGATGGAAGAGTTCCGTTTGCTGAAGGAGGAAAGCAAACCTCTATTGTGCAAACTCGGCTCCAAGGCAGAGTGGTTTGATAAAATTGCGCAAAAAAGCGATACGGAAGAAATCGAGGCACTGCGGCAGGGCGTTTTGCGCTACGACCGCATGGTGGAAGTACTGAAAACGCAAACGGCTACGCTGGGAATGCAGTTGCGTGAAAAGTCCGTTTCGCCGGAACAGGCCGAAGCGGTGCGGCAACGCAAGGCGGAGATGGCGCAATCTTTGGAAGAAGGCAAACGTCTGGTGGCGGTCTCCGGCGAAAAGGTGCAAACCCTTTTGGCGCAGCAGCAATACAGCGACCGGGTGAAACTGCAATTGGCGCAAGCGGCCGGCGGTTTGGAACAGGTGCAAAAAATGCAGGAAGTGCTGCAGCAATCACAGGTGTCGCAGGCGGTTCTGGAACAGCGCATCCGCGTGATTCTGAAACAGGCGGATGTCTATCTGCGGCAGATGACGGATCGTGCCCTTTCGCTTTCCTACGACGGGGAACTGACCCTGCAAAGGGGAGCGGAAAAAATTTCGTTTTCCGCGTTGGACGAATGGACGCAATACCTGGTGTATGCGGCAATGCGGTTCAGTCTGGAAAACGGTCTGCAAACGTTGAACCTCGTACTGTTTGATCCTGCAACGCCTTTCGAAAACGAAAAACTTTCGGAACTGGCGCAGTCGGTACGCAAAAACACGCTTTGCATCGGGGAACAAAAAGGCGAAAACTCCTTGTAAAAGACCTATTGACAGATCATCCCTTTGTTTGTTATTCTGTTTGAAGATAAAAATTGAGGTATGAGGTATAAGAATATGGACGGACGCGAAAAGTTTTTTAGTTATGCATACGGCACGCGCACGGCAATGAGCAAGCTGCGCGTGGAACGTCAGCAGGTGGACGAAAGCAAAATGCTTTTGATGTCGCTTTCACACACACCGGCGATTGTCACGGTTGGCGAGGCGGGAATCAATGCTTCCGTCAAAGGGTTCGGATTTGTGCCGAAACCGGAATATCTGGAAGAGATGTACCGGATTTATTACAATCATCTCAAAACTTATGACTTCACGCCGGGGGCGGATCACACGGAATTTCATCGCAAAGCGTATGAAATTTTATACCAAACCAAATACGCACCGGAAAACCGGGATAAGGTAGACCGCACCAGACTGATTTCGATCGAAATGGCAAAACACTACAACGTGGAACATCATCGGGACGGGGAGGTTGTGGCACATACCTATACCAATACCGTGCACAAGGGACCGGTGGAGGCAACGCTGCTTTATTATTCTCCCTCCGTTTTGACGTACGAATTGCGCGGAAAGGTAACGTTGCACGGCTACTACGGGATGAAAGAGGAAGAAATGGATTTGTACCAGAAGTTTGTCAATGCTCAGCACGATATGAACGGGATCCCGGTTTTTGACCGTTGGGTTCATTGGCCCGTTTACGTGTTCGAGATCGAAGAGGTGTACGAAAACAGTATTTCGTCCGAAGAGGGCTGGGGAAAGCGTATTTTTTAGTGCCGTTTCCGGGTAAAACGATTTTACGTGCGGAAGCACTGCTATGCAGTGCTTCCGTTTTTTCATCGCGTACGAGCGCACGAATTTTTGAGGGTGGCGAAAAAAGAACCGTGCGGGGAGAAGGGTTCTTTCCGGGGCTGCGTCATTCTGCGCCGCATTTCGGTGCAAACGATATGGGAAAGGCGGAACGCCGGTTTTTTTGCGTTTTTTCTTTACAAATCGTAAAAAATAGGCTATAGTGAAGTTACTCTATTACGAGTGTCGGAGGGAACGGACCCAAGGATGACACAGCAACCGCCCGGGGGAAAGGTGCTAAGTTCCGCAAAGTATTCTACTTTGGCAGATAGGGCAACAAAAGAATGCATTTGCAGCGTGTTGTCTTGTTCCAAAAGCAGAACAAGATTTTTTTATACGGAGGAAACGGTGATGGCAGAGGAAAGAAGATTTTTTACTTCGGAAAGCGTGACGGAGGGACATCCGGATAAGATGTGCGACCAGATTTCGGATGCGATTCTGGATGAAATTCTGGCGAAGGATCCGACGGCTCGCGTTGCGTGCGAAACGGTAGCCGCAACGGGCGTGATTATGATTGTGGGAGAAATATCCACGAGTTGTTATGTGGATATTCCTTCCGTAGTGCGCAGGACGGTGCAGAACATCGGCTATACGCGCGCAAAATACGGGTTTGATGCTTCCACCTGTGCGGTTCTGACGTCGATCGACGAACAGTCGAGCGACATCGCAATGGGGGTGGACGATTCCAGCGAATATAAAACGGACGGCAGCGACCCTCTGGATAAAATCGGGGCGGGCGACCAAGGGATGATGTTCGGATTCGCCTGCGACGAAACGCCGGAATTGATGCCGCTTCCCATCATGTTGGCGCATCGTTTATCGGCACGGCTGGCAGAAGTGCGTAAGTCCGGCTTGGTCGATTATCTTCGTCCGGACGGAAAAAGTCAGGTCACGGTGGAATATGTGAACGATCGTCCCGTGCGCGTGGATGCCGTCGTTCTGAGTGCTCAGCACGCGCCGGAAGTTTCGCACGAACAGTTGGAAAAGGATTTGACGGAATTGGTGATTCGTGCCGTGATTCCGCAAACGCTGCTGGACGAAAAAACCAAAATTTACGTGAACCCTACGGGGAAATTCGTCATCGGCGGACCGCAGGGGGACAGCGGATTAACCGGCCGCAAGATTATTGTGGATACGTACGGCGGCTATTGCCCGCACGGCGGCGGGGCCTTCAGCGGAAAAGATCCGACCAAGGTGGATCGCAGTGCCGCTTATATGGCGCGTTACGTGTGCAAAAACTTAGTGGCTGCCGGCGTTTGCCGCAAGGTGGAGCTGCAGCTCAGTTATGCCATCGGCGTGGCGAAGCCCGTGTCGATTGCCGTTAACACTTTCGGAACTTCGCAGTATTCCGACGAACGGATTGCAGCGTTGGTGGAAAATGTGTTCGACCTGCGTCCGCAGGCAATTATCGATTGTCTGCAACTGCAGCGGCCGATTTATTCGCAAACCGCGGCTTACGGGCATTTCGGCAAAGCCGGCCTGCCCTGGGAAGAAACGAATCGTGTGGAAGAAATCCGCAAACAATTGGCAAAAGGATAACCTGCGCCGCCATACGGCGCTTTTCAAGAGAAATCCGCAGAGGGTTTCTCTTTGTGATACCGGCGAGGCACGACAATGAAAATTCGCGGAGTGGTCTCCAACATTATTTTTTATAACGCCGAAAACGGTTATTCCGTTTTGCAGGTGCAAACGGATACCCTCGGCGAAATCACCGTTGTGGGCAATTTGCCGTTGGTTTCGGAGGGGGAAAGCATTGAGGCAGAAGGCGAGCAAACACAGCACAGCCGTTACGGCATGCAGTTTACCGTCAAAACCCTCCATATCCTCACGCCCGAAACGCCGGAAGGAATCGAACGATATCTTGCCAGCGGGCTGATCGAAGGGGTTGGTGCGGTCACGGCAAAAAATATCGTAAAAGTTTTTGGCAAGGATGCGTTAAAAGTCATTGAAAACGATCCGGCCAGGCTGGAAGAGGTGCGGGGCATCAGTGCCGCGCGCGCAATCAAAATTTCAAATGCCTATGCCGAGCATAAAAAAATGCAAAACACCATTATGTTTCTGCAGGAATATCAGCTGCCTCTTTCGCTCGGCATCAAAATTTATCATGCCTATCACGAAGATACCCGGCGGATTCTTACGGAAAATCCCTTCCGCCTGATTGACGACGTGGACGGGATCGGGTTCCTGACGGCAGATCGCATTGCACAGCGCATGGGCATTGCCAAAAACAGTTTGTTCCGCGTACGCGCCGGCATTGTTTACGCTCTGCGCGAAACGGGCGAAAAAGCCGGAAATACCTATGTGTATTACGACGATCTGAAACAAAAAACGCACGATCTGCTTCGGTTGGAAATGGCCGCACTGGAAGAGTCGTTCGACGCCGTGCTGGATTCTTTGCAGCTGGAGGGTTCCGTCAATCTGTTCGAACGGGATCAGCGCCCTTGCGTGGCTCTCGGACGGTTTTACTACACCGAACGCGGCGTCGCCGCGCGTATCGTGCGTCTGCAGAACGAGGTGCGCCCCGTTTCCGTTTCTCCGGACGAGATGATAGACGAGTATTCCCGCGTGAACGGTATTCAATTGCACGAACGTCAGCGGGACGCAATCCGCAACGCCGTGCTGCAAGGGGTCACGGTCATCACGGGCGGCCCGGGGACAGGAAAAACCACAATCATCCGGGGCATTTCTTATTTGTTCGATGCCCTCGGTTTCCGTACGGAGTTTTGTTCGCCCACGGGGCGCGCCAGCAAGCGCATGACCGAAGCGGTAGGGAAGGAAGCAAAAACCATTCATCGTTTGCTCGGTTCCGACATGGCGGGGGGCAAAGTGAATTTTGCGTATAACGAGTATCACCCGCTGAATGCGGATGCCGTCATCGTGGACGAGTTAAGCATGGTGGACGTATCCGTAATGTTCAGCCTGTTGAAAGCACTGCGCACCGGCTGCCGTTTGGTTCTGGTGGGAGATAAGGATCAGCTTCCGTCGGTCGGGGCGGGAAACGTGTTGGCGGATATTATCCGCAGCGGCATCGTACCGGTGACGTATCTGACGCAAATCTATCGTCAGTCTCAGGATAGTCTGATTGTTTCCAATGCGCATTTGATTAACGAATGTAAAATGCCGGTGATTCAGAACAACAGCAAGGACTTTTTCTTTGTGGCGCGCAGCAGTGCGGAGGAAACGGCAGAGGCCGTGGTACAGTTGGTGTGCCGGCGCCTGCCGGACTTCACGCATGCAGCGCCGAAGGACATTCAGGTCCTCGCCCCTCTGAAAGCGGGAGCAAGCGGGGTGGAGGCGCTGAATACGTTGCTGCAGGCGGCAATCAATCCGCCGGCGCGCGGCAAACCGGAGTTTACGTCGGGAAACCGCACGTTCCGTCTGTTCGATAAGGTCATGCAAACCGTAAACGACTACGAATTGAATTGGGATCGTTACGAAAAAGGCCTTTGGGCAGAAAGCGGCTGTGGCGTGTTCAACGGGGATATCGGGTTCATTTCCGCCGTCGATCGGCTGGAGCATCTGGTCGAAATCACTTTTGAGGACGGGCGTGTCGCATCGTACAACGCAACGGACATGAATAACGTTTTGCTGGCGTATGCCATCACCATACACAAAAGCCAGGGCAGCGAGTTTGACGTAGCCGTGATCCCTCTGGTGGGCGGCCCGCCGAACATCCTCAACAAAAATCTGTTGTACACGGCAGTGACGCGCGCAAAGAAAACGGTCGTGCTGGTCGGCAGCAAAAAGAATCTTGCAATGATGGTACATAACAACTACATCGTTAATCGAAATACGTTGTTGTGTGATTTCTTGCACGAGGAGACGGAAAAGTACCAAATTCTGTTCGGAACGGAGCAGGAGGAAGAATGAAGTTCTGGCAAGGGTTCAAAAGCGTTCTTTACCCGAGGCACTTTGCCTGTGTGGAATGTCAAAAGGAAATCTGCGGCAAGCGGTACGATCTTTGCGACGATTGCCTGCGGCGGCTGCGTTGGAACGACGGTTTCACTTGCGAAAAATGCGGGTGCGCGTTGCCCTATGTCGGCACGTTGTGCGGGCGGTGCGCAGCGGAATCGTTTGCCTTCGACAAGGGGTACAGCGCCCTGGTGTACGAAGGGCTGGCGCAGCAATTGATCCGGCGGTGGAAGTTCGAAGGAGAACGCTACCTCACGGAAGTGTTCGCTACGATTCTTGCGGATTATTACGCTACGACGAATCTTTCGTTTGACGTGGTCGTGCCGGTTCCTATGACAAAATTCGCCGAAAAATCACGCGGATTTCATCATACCGGTTTGTTGGCACGTGCTTTTTGTGATATAATACGGAAGGAATGTGACGAAACGCACCTGACGAAAAGGAGGGAAACTCCGCCGCAGGTGGGGCGCACGGCTTCCGAAAGACGAGAAAATTTAAAAGGCGCTTTTGCCGTGACGGATGCGTCGGCTTTTTCCGGCAAAAACGTTTTGCTTCTGGACGACGTAAAGACAACGGGCGCAACGGCAAACGAATGTGCGGAGGTTTTGCTTCGCGCGGGAGCCGCACGCGTTCCGCTGCTGACGATCGCAAGCGTCGCTCAGAAACTGAGATTTGAAGAATAAAGGAGAAACAAATGGGTATTTTTTCCGCTATTTTCGGAAATGAGAACACCAAAAAGGTAAAACAGTTGGAAAAAATCGCCGCCAGAGTAGAAGCTTTGGACGAGGCGTATCGCAGCAAGACGGATGAGGAGCTGCAATCCGTAACGCCGTGGCTGAAAGAACGGTTTGCAAACGGCGAAACTCTGGACGATCTCTTGCCGGACGCATTTGCGGCCATGCGGGAGGCCGCCGGACGAGTGCTGAACATGCGGCACTTTCACGTGCAGCTTCTGGGAGGAATTGCGCTGCACCAGGGCCGCATTGCGGAAATGTCCACCGGCGAAGGCAAAACGTTGGTCGCCACGTTACCGGCGTATCTGAACGCCATTTCCGGAAAGGGCGTACATATCGTTACGGTCAACGACTACCTCGCCAAGCGTGACGCAGAGTGGATGGGGAAAGTCTATCGCTTTCTGGGGCTGACCGTCGGTGTGGTATTGCCGAATATGAACACGCTGCAAAAGCAGGAAGCCTACGCGTGCGACGTGGTGTATGCCACCAACAACGAACTCGGGTTCGACTATCTGCGCGACAACATGGCGGTGAACAAAGCCGAAGTTGTGCAAAGACCGTTGAACTTTGCGATTGTGGACGAAGTAGACAGTATTTTAATCGACGAAGCACGTACCCCTTTGATCATTTCCGGCAGGGGCGAAGAAAGCACGGAATTGTACCAAACGGTAAATCGCTTTGTCAAAACGCTGAAAAAAGGCGAAGATTATGAGCTGGACGAAAAAGAAAAAGCCGTGCGTATTACGGAAAGCGGAATCGCCAAGGCAGAATCGTACTTCCGCATCGATAACTTTGCGGATATCGAAAACACTACACTGAACCATCACGTGCAGCAGGCGCTGAAGGCCCATGCCGTAATGAAGCGGGATAGCGACTATATCGTGGAGAACGGTGAAATCGTGATTGTGGACGAGTTCACAGGGCGTAAGATGGAGGGGCGCCGGTTCAGTGCCGGGTTGCACCAGGCCATTGAAGCGAAGGAGAACGTTCGCGTCCGCGCAGAAAACAAAACGCTTGCCACGATTACGTTTCAGAATTTCTTCCGTCTGTATCACAAACTGAGCGGTATGACGGGTACCGCAAAAACGGAAGAGGGCGAGTTCAACGCCATTTACCAGTTGGACGTGGTGCAAATCCCGACTAATCGGCCGAACATCCGTATCGATTACGACGATATTATTTATTCCACCCGAAAGGGCAAGTTAAAGCATATTGCGGATGACGTGGCAGAACGTGCCGCAACCGGTCAGCCGATTCTGATCGGCACCATCACGGTGGAAAAATCCGAAGAACTCAGCAAACTGCTGATGCTTCGTAAGGTAAAGCACAACGTGCTGAATGCCAAAAATCACGAACGCGAGGCAGAAATCGTTGCGCAGGCCGGCAGACTCGGTGCGGTTACCATTGCAACCAACATGGCCGGGCGCGGAACGGATATCCTTTTGGGAGGAAATCCGGACTTTTTGGCAAAACAGGAAATGCTCCGGAAAGGGTACAATCAGGATCAGATTTCCAAAGCCACTTCTTATGCGGAGGGGGACGAAGAAACCAAAGAGTTGCAGCGCGTTTATCGCACCGCATACGAAGCGTATCGACAGCATACGGAGGAAGAAAAGCAAAAAGTCGTAGAACTTGGCGGTTTGCATATCATCGGTACCGAGCGCCACGACAGCCGTCGTATCGACAATCAGCTGCGCGGCCGTGCCGGGCGTCAGGGGGATCCGGGTTCCAGCGTGTTCTTCCTTTCGTTGGAGGACGATCTGGCACGCGTTTTCGGCGGCGAAGCGATGCAGCGCGCCTATTCGTTTTTGAAGATCGATGAGGACACTCCCATTTCGCAAAAGATGATTACGCGTGCCATCGAAAATGCGCAAAAGCGCATCGAAGGGCAGAATTTCGCCTCCCGGAAATACGTCCTGCAATACGACGACGTGATGAACTATCAGCGCAAGTTGATTTACGAAGAGCGCAACAAAGTGCTGAACGGCGAGGACGTGCATGAAGATATCCGCAAGATGATCCCTTCCGTTGTGGCGGACGTGCTCGGCGAATTAAGTTTCGTGTCCTCCCCGCTGGACGAATGGGACGCGAAAGAAGTGAACGATTTGTTAAAGCGTACGCTGTTAAAGACGGATGTGTTCACGGAAGAAAGCAGAGAACTTTCTTATGCCGATTTTGCGGAAATCGTCGCACAAAAAACAGAGGAAGCCCTGAATGCCCGCTTCGACGAACTGCGGGAGATGTTTGATTTCAAGGAAGCGGAACGCTTTATTCTGCTCAAAGTGGTGGATCAGCACTGGATGGACCACCTCGACACGATGGAGCAGTTAAAACGCGGAATCGGGCTGAGAGCCTTCGGAAATCACGACCCGATTGTGGCGTACAAAAACGAAGGGTACGATTTGTTTGAAAAAATGGTGGATCGTATCAAACGCGATACGGTAAGCTATTGCTTAAAGGCAGAGTTCAGCAGCACCCCGCCGAAGCGTACGGCAGTAAAACCGACGCAGAATCCCGCAAACCCGGCGCAGGGGGCCGTCAGCAGAAATTCGCCCTGTCCTTGCGGCAGCGGCAAAAAGTATAAACATTGTTGCGGTAAGAACCGGTAACGCACGCAAAAAATTACTACAAAAGCGTCGTTGAAATCGAAAACAGAAAAAAGGAGTTGATCTATTGTGATTCAAGTCGAAGATTTGAAAAGAACTTTGAAAGAACTATCGCAAAAACTAAACAAGATAGGTGAGTCCCTTTGACTTGCCGAAATTAAAGGCTCAGTTAGAGGATTTAACCAAACAACAGCACGCCGAGGATTTCTGGACGGACGTGAACCGTGCCCAGGAGGTGTCCCAACAGGCAAAGCGGATCGAGACCAAAATCCGTACTTACGAAAAGCTTTCTGTCGAACTGCAAAGCGCCGCGGAACTGGCAGACATGGGGGACGAGTTTGGCGAAGAAGCGTTGGAAGAAACGTACGATGCCTGCAAAATGCTGGGGGTGGAAATCAACAAACTGCACCTTGCAACGCTGCTTCGCGGCAAGTATGACGCAAACAACGCCATTTTGACGTTGCATGCGGGGGCCGGCGGTACGGAAAGCCAGGACTGGGTCAGCATGCTGTATCGTATGTACGTGCGCTACAGCGAGCGTCGTGGCTATAAAGTCGCCGAGCTGGACTGCCTGCCCGGGGACGAAGCCGGCATCAAAAGCGTCACTTTTTCCGTCAGCGGCGAAAACGCCTACGGCTATCTCAAAGCGGAAAAGGGAGTGCACCGTCTGGTGCGCATTTCCCCGTTCGATGCAAACAAGCGCAGGCAAACCTCTTTTGCCTCTCTGGAAGTGATGCCGGAAATCGAAAACTCTTCCGATGTGGTCATCGACGAAAAGGATTTGAAAATCGATACCTATCGCAGCAGCGGCGCGGGCGGGCAGCACGTCAACAAAACGGAAAGTGCCATCCGCATCACGCACTTGCCGACGGGCATCGTGGTAGCCTGTCAGAACGAGCGCAGCCAGATTCAGAACCGGGAACAGGCTATGAACATGCTGCGCAGCAAACTGATCGAACTGAAAGAGCGGCAGCAAATGGAAGAGGCCATGGCTATCAAGGGTGAAATTAAAAAAATCGAGTGGGGCAGCCAGATCCGCAGTTACGTTTTTTGCCCGTACACGTTGGTGAAAGATCACCGCACCGGGTACGAGAATCCGAACGTAGCCGACGTGATGGACGGAAACATTCAACCGTTTATCGAGGATTACCTCTCCAAAGCGCTGTAACCTTTCCGAATCCGGAACACGTTTGTTCGGGCGGGCACGGAGAAACGAAAAAATCAAAAACAACCGCCGTTCGGCAGAAAACGGAGACATCGCCGACGGGCGGGGTTATGAAAAGAAGAAAAAAGAAATGCAAGAAAAGTGGCAACAACTGCAAACCAAGCGAGACGTGCTTCTATTGGGAATCGAATCGTCGTGCGATGAAACGGCATGCGCCGTGGTTCGAAACGGTCGGGAGATTTTAAGCAACGTCATTCTGAGTCAGATTGAAATTCATCGGCTTTACGGCGGTGTCGTGCCGGAAATCGCCAGCCGCAACCACGTGGAAGCGATTGACGTCGTATGCAAACGTGCGCTGCAGGAGGCGGGCGTTTCCGCAACCGATCTGGATGCCGTTGCCGTTACTTACGGGGCAGGGCTGGTCGGTGCGCTGCTGGTCGGCGTGTCCTTTGCCAAAGCCTTTGCGCAGGCACTGCAGATTCCTCTCGTTGCCGTAAATCACATCGAGGGGCACATTTGCGCGAACTATCTGACGCACCCGCAGTTGCAGCCGCCTTATCTGTGCTTGCTGACCAGCGGCGGACATACCGCTCTGGTGAAGGTGTCGGACTATACTTCTTACGAGGTACTCGCCTCCACGGTGGACGATGCCGTCGGCGAAGCGTTCGATAAAGTCGCAAGGTGTTTGTCTTTGCCCTATCCCGGCGGGCCGCAAATCGATCGGCTGGCAAAAGACGTGGAACCGCAAATCCGGTTTCATTCGGCCTTGCTGCCGGATGGCAACTTTTCGTACAGCGGATTAAAAACCGGCGTCATCAATTATTTGCATCGCGCCGAACAACGCGGCGAGCCGGTGGATCGCGCCCAGGTCGCGGCCGCTTTTACGCGCGCCGCTTTGGACGGGCTCGTGACCCGTGCCGTGCAGGAGTGCGAAAAGCAGGGACTTTCTACTTTGGCGGTGGCGGGGGGCGTCGGGGCAAACAGTTACCTGCGCGAGCGCTTGCGGCAGGAAGGCGAAAAGCATCGGCTGCACGTGTTGCTGCCCCGTCCGGATCTGTGTACGGACAACGCCGCCATGATTGCTTCGCAGGGGTACTATCTGGCAAGAGCAGGGCAGGGCAAGGCAGATCTCACGTTAAATGCCATGCCGACGCTGAAATTGCGGTTTTCGGTAAAAAATTGAATTGTTTTTCTAAAATAGCAAGTCGAAGGGCTTGCTTTTTTTTCTTCTATTTCGAACAGACCTCTCGTACAATAAAAAGAAGTGTTACACGCCTTTCGTGAAACAGATTATCCACAAAAACGTATGTTCATGTGGATAAGATTGTGGATAAGTCCGGCGTTTGCGCACGAAAAGCGCAACTTCAATTCGTTTACGAGGGAAAGAAATGATTATCTCCGACAGAACGTCCCGTATTTTTATCGTAACGGCGTTGCTCATTTTGTGCATCACGTTTCTTTGTGCCGCAATTTCTACGGAGCCGGCAACCGCTTATCCGTTTACCGTCGTGTTGGATGCGGGGCACGGAGGAATCGACGGCGGGGTGGTGGGGCGCACCACCGGGGTGAAGGAATGCGATTTGAATCTGCAAGTGACGCTTGCCGCCAAAGAAGTACTGGAAGGGTGCGGGTTTCGCGTCGTGCTGACGCGCAGCGACGGCAACGGTTTGTACGGCAGTTCTTCCGGCGGGTTCAAAAAGCGCGATATGTTGCGGCGAAAAGCCGTGATTTGCGAAAGCGGTGCGGATCTGGTGGTCAGCATTCATATGAACTATTTTTCCCTTCCCTCCCGCAGCGGGGCACAGGTGTTTTTTAACGAAAAGGTTCCGGAGAGTGAAAAACTCGCCCAAAACATACAGGCAACGTTAAACGCACTGTCCAATCGGCAGTACGCCGCCCTGAAAGGGGATTATTTTATTCTGCAATGTGCCGACGTTCCCTCCGTCATCGTGGAATGCGGGTTTTTAAGCAATGCGGAGGAGGAGCGAAAACTGCAGGAAGCGGCATACCAGAAAACACTGGCGGAAAAGATTACGGAAGGGATCTTGCTGTATCTGGCAGAGTCCGCCCCGCAAGGGCTGTACTGAACGGTTGGCAGGACCCGTCGGCGAAACGGCATCCGAAAGTCCGATCCGAAAATCGAAGGGCGGCGGGAATCGAAACGGAGCCAAGTTTTCCGGGCGGAAGCGTTAAAAGCGCTTCCGCTTTTTTATTTTAGGGAAAAAAGAGCGGAGAAGTTTCGGTATTTTCCGTTGCCCGTTCGTAGCCCCGTTCTGTTTTTGAAAGACTGTTTTGTTTTTGAAAGACTGCGGAGTGCGGTCCCGGGGAGATGGCGGGGAAAGAAAGAGAGAACGGTTTTGCGGAGTCCGGTGCCGTTTCTTTTGCGTTTACCTGCGCTTTGTCGGCCGGAGGGGTTCTCTCCGTTTTGCGTGAGGCATTTTCCGGGAGAAAGAAGTCGCCCGGAGGGAGGGCGCCGAAAATCCGCAGAGTCCGTGCGAAGGGGCTCGAAGGGAAAATAAGAATCGATTGCAGAACTTGTTTTCGAATCTGGACAAGATACCCATAGTGTGGTATAATAACTTAATCGTGCAGTCCTGCGCTTCGGTGCGGGGAAAGGAGCTTCCGTGAATTATTTTTCCGTTATGAACAGCGAAAAAGCCAAAGCGCTGAACACGCTGACGCTTGCTTTTATCGGCGACGCCGTGCACACTCTGTACGAACGGGAAGAGTGTGTGCATCAATCGGACGCAAAGGCAGGCGTTTTACATCTGCGTGTGACGGAAAAAGTGAAGGCGGCGGCGCAGGCCGGGCTTGCGGATGCGTTGCAAACGGTCTTTACGGAAGAAGAACTGGAGATTTATCACCGCGGGCGCAATTGCAAAAGCCACACGGTGGCAAAGCATGCCAGCGTGGAGGATTATCGTAAAGCCACGGGGCTGGAAGCAGTGTTGGGTTATTTGTACCTGACGGGCAACCGGCAAAGAATCGTGCAGTTGCTGCAGCTGCAGGAAAAAGCAAAATAAACAATCACGGGCGACACGTCGCAAAGGAGAAAACGATGCCGGCAGTAAAACCACTCGTAACGTTACTGGAATATACAACCCATCCGGAAATGACGGTAGCAAAAGCCGCAAAATTATGCTATTCCGATTCCACCATCGAAGAAATCGGCGAAAAACTGACGGAGGAAGATACCGCAAAGTTCATTCGGCGTCTGGCGTCGTTCGGGCATCAGTCTCCGGTGGAGCACGCCAGTTTCACGTTCGGGATCGAAGGAGTTTCCCGGGCACTGCTTGCGCAGATCTCGCGCCATCGTATCGCAAGTTTTTCGGTCAAAAGTCAGCGATACGTCTCCTGTGCGGAGGATTTTAATTACATCGTGCCGAACAGTATCGTCGCTCTCGGCGAAACGGCCGTTGCGGAATATACGGCACAGATGAAACAGATCGGCCAATGGTATGCATATTGGCAATCCCGTTTGGGAGAGGGCGAAAAAAGCAACGAGGACGCGCGTTTCGTGCTTCCCAACGCTTGCGAAACGAAAATGGTTGTGACGATGAACGCCCGCGAACTGCTGCACTTTTTTGAATTGCGGTGCTGCAACCGTGCACAGTGGGAGATTCGCGAAGTGGCATGGCAGATGCTGCGGTTGGTATTGACCGTCGCTCCCAATTTGTTTGAAAAAGCAGGGCCGAAGTGTGTGAACGGCAGTTGCGGCGAAGGAAAAATGAGTTGTAAAAAGGCGGAAGAAGTCCGCGCATATCAACAAGGGCTCGTGAACGAAGCAAAAGAGGCAAGAAAATGAAAATCGAAGGCCGCAATGCGGTGAAAGAGGCATTGCAAAGCGAAAAAGAAATCGACGTTCTTCTGGTCGAAAAGGGAATTCATCACGAAATCCTTTCGCTGGCGCGGGAGCGCGGCGTAAAAATTCAATTTGTGGACAGAGCCGTATTGGATCGGGAAAGCGTCACGAAGCGTCATCAGGGGTTCCTTGCCAAAGTCAGCGAGTTCCGGTACAGCGAAACGGAAGATTTGCTGGCTTCTGCCAGGGAAAAGGGGCACGATCCCTTCCTCGTGCTGCTGGACGGTATCGAGGATCCGCATAATCTCGGCAGCATTCTGCGTGTGTGCGAGTGTGCCGGGGTGGATGGCGTCATCATTCCCAAAAACAGAGCCGTGCCGGTGAACGAAACGGTCGTGCGCTGTTCGGCGGGGGCAAGCGAACATATGAAGGTCGCCCGCGTTACGAACCTGAACCAGACCATCGAGTATTTGCAGTCGCAAGGAGTCTGGGTGTATTGTACGGATATGGACGGCGAAAGCGTTTACGGCACTTCCCTCACGGGGCCGATTGCCTTCGTCATCGGCAGCGAGGGGTTCGGTGTGCGCCAGCTCACGAAAAAACTGTGCGATAAAACGGTCAGCCTGCCGGTGCTCGGCAAGGTAAACAGTCTGAACGCTTCCGTCGCGTGCGGCATCGTCGTGTACGAAGCGGTTCGGCAAAGGATGAAATAACAAATGAAAATCGAGGGATTGGTTCTTTCGGCAAAGCAAGGCGATGCGGACGCGATGGAAGCCGTCGTGCAGGCGTATAAACCTACGGTAAAACAAATTGCGCGCGGCTACTTTTTGCTCGGCGCAGATCAGGAAGATTTAATCCAGGAAGGGATGCTCGGCCTGTTTCGTGCCGTAAACGAATACGATCCCGCAAAAGGCGCCAGATTCGGGACGTTCGCGCGTACCTGCGTCACGCGCCAGATGCTTTCCGCAATCGAGCGATCCACGGCGCAAAAGCATCGCCCCCTGAACGATGCCGTTTCGTTAAGTGCGGTAGAGGAGCAGGAGGCCGTCACGGGCGATCCTTTGGCCACCCTGCTGCAAAACGAGCAGGCGTCTGTGCTGCAGGAGTGGCTGAATAACGTTCTGACGCCGCTCGAGCGGAAAACGGTCTCTCTGTTTCTGCAGGGGTACGGCTACGACGAAATAGCACGAAAACTCGGTAAAAACGTAAAATCGGTAGATAATGCGCTGCACCGTGCCAGAACGAAACTGGAACGGTTGCCGCACTGAAGGAGGAGGTCAAACGATGGCATATCTGGCACTCTATCGCAAATTTCGCCCGCAAACGTTCGATAAACTCATCGGGCAGGAGCACATCACGCAAACGCTGGAAAATCAAATCAATCGCGATCAGATCGGCCACGCTTATTTGTTTTGCGGCACGCGCGGTACGGGCAAAACGTCCGCCGCAAAGATTTTTGCGCGTGCCATCAATTGCGAACACCCGCAAAACGGCAGTCCGTGCCTGCAGTGCGACGTATGCAAAGCCCTGGTGAACGGATCGCATCCGGACGTTTCCGAAATCGATGCGGCAAGCCACAACGGGGTGGACGAAATCCGCGAACTGCGGGACAGTGTGCAGTATCCGCCGGTAGTCGGAAAGTACAAAGTCTATATCATCGACGAAGTTCATATGTTGACGGACAGTGCGTTCAACGCCTTGCTGAAAACGTTGGAAGAACCTCCAAGGCACGTGGTGTTTTTGCTTTGCACGACGGAACCGCAAAAACTGCCGGCAACCATTCTCAGTCGCTGCATGCGGTTCGATTTCAAGTTGGTTCCGCAAGAAAAAATCATAGCACTTTTGCAGGACGTGTTCCGTCAGATCGATCGGACCGCCACGAAGGAAGCTTATCAGGCCATTGCTTCTGCGGCAGAGGGCAGCATTCGGGATGCGCTTTCCCTGGCGGATCGGTGTCTGGCGTATACCGATCAGACACTCACCTACGAGCAGGTCATCGGCGTGCTCGGCGGAACGGAGCGTTCCCGCCTTGCGGAGTATGCGGTTGCCGTACTGCAGGGGGACGTAGGGCGCATTCTGACTTCGGCAGACGCCTTCGTGCGCGAAGGGAAAAACGTCGGCGTGCTGGCAAAAGATCTTGCCTCGTATTTTCGCGATTTGCTGGTAGTAAAAACCTGCGCCGGGGCAAAAGAAATGCTGGGGCTTCCGCAGGAATTGTTTGATGACATGGTCTTGCAGGCACAAAACCAGTCGGAGGAAAAACTTCTGCAGGCGGTGGAGGTCTTTTCCCGGCTAGACGGAGATTTGCGCTTTGCGCTTTCGCCGCGCGTTTTGCTGGAGGCAGCATCCTTAAAGGTTGCTACCGGCGGAGTAACGAGGGAGGACGCAGTGCTGCTTTCTCGCCTGATCCGGGTGGAGAATGCCCTGAAAAACGGAGTCCCCGCAGGGAAGAAAGCGCCGGAAAAGGCGCCGGAAGAACAGCGGGATTACGCAGCGGCGCAAAGAATCTGGAGCGAAGTCCTGAAAGATTTGCGCGCCACAAAGGAGCTGAGTCTGGTTTCCGCCTGCAGCGGAATTTCCAATCTGTATGTCAGCGGCAAGTGTTTCGTCATCGGGTGTACGGCGGCGGAGGAAGCGGTACTGAAAGAGCAGCGGGAACGACTGCAGCAAAGCGTTTCCAAGGTGCAGCCGCTCACCGTCACGTTGCAGAAAATCGTCGGCACGGAACCGACGATGGAGGAAAAGATCCGGGACGTGCAGCGCGCCTTGGGAGATTTGTCTTTAAAAATCGAAAACTGACCACGGGCACAAAAGCGTGCCGGAAAGGTTTTACATCAATCAACTGCCCCAAGGGGCAGAAGGAAAAGGGAGGAAGCAAAAATGGGAGGCTATAAGGGAAATTTTGGCGGCCGCGGCGGATTTGGCGGCGGAGGCAACAATATGCAGGCGCTTTTGAAACAGGCACAGCAAATGCAGCAGCAAATGGAAAAAGCGCAGGAGGAATTGGAAGAAACGGAAGTTTCCGGTACGAGCGGCGGCGGATTGGTAGAAGTAACCATGAACGGCAAGAAAGAGATGATTTCCGTTAAGATTCAGCCGGAAGCAGTGGATCCGGAGGACGTGGAAACGCTGGAAGACCTGATCCTTGCGGCGTATCGCAGCGCAATGCAGCAGGCAGACGCCCTCGAAAAAGAAAAACTCGGCCCCTTAGCCGGCGGCTTCGGAGCACTGTAACATGAAAGGCCAAATCGAACCGCTGAACAAGCTGATCGGCGAGTTTATGAAGTTACCGGGGGTCGGCAGCAAAACGGCGCAGCGTTATGCGTTGCGCATTTTGAAGCTGCCCGAAGCGGAAGTAAAAGAATTTGCCGATACGCTGACGGAAACCCGTCGCAACGTGCATTATTGCAGTGTCTGCGGCAATTTTACGCAGCAGGATCCGTGCCCGATTTGCCGCACGCGCGACCGGAAACAAGTGTGCGTGGTGAAAGAAGCGAAGGACGTGCTTGCCATGGAAAAAATCCGCGATTATGCCGGCACGTATCACGTATTGGGCGGCACCATCAACCCGATGGAGGGCATCGGCCCGAACGATATCCGCATCAAGGAGTTGGTGCAGCGCGTTTCGCAGGACGGCGTAACGGAAGTCATCGTTGCCACCAATCCGGACGTGGAAGGGGAGGTAACCGCAACGTATCTTGCAAAATTGC
>CAKPYT010000041.1 GCA_934203075.1 uncultured Clostridia bacterium
TGACGTCACTGGCGAAAACGCCGGGAAGGCAGAAAAACGGTATTGGAAGCCATAAGCCAGGAGACCTGCCCGATAGCCGTAAGTATGAACTTTTCGGTGAGGCGAGGTTCGTGCGGGATCGTGATTCTTTTGTGCGTGAGAAGAGCACCTCCGGGAACGGTGCATCCTCCCATGCAATACGACTTCGCATTTTTCAGGCAATCACCGAGCGGTGATTGCCTTTTACTTTCTCCTTGGCATCGCCTCGCCGGACGGTTCTCTTTCCCCGATTCATCTGAAGCCCGCAAGGGCTATGTATGAGAAAATCTCAGGAGGTACCTATGAAAAAGCAACTCTTCAAAACCGCGTTGGTGTTGTTGACGATTGCACTCTGCTGCAGCCTTTTTGCGGCGTGCAACCCCACCCAACCGGAAGAAACCAAATGCACCGTCTCCTTTCAACTGGACGGCGGGCACATGGACGGAAACGACACGTCCGTTGTCGTAGCCAAAGGATCCACGCTGGATCTTTCGCGCTTTACCGCAAGTAAAGACGGTTACCGTTTTGCCAGCTGGAACGACGGGAGCAAATCCTACACGGCAACAGAATCGATCCTGGTGGAAAAGGACATGACGCTGACCGCCAACTGGACGAAACTTTCGTACAACGTATCGTTTGACCCGAACGGCGGAACCATGCAAACGACTGCCATCGAAAAAGAATTCGGATCGCAATTGAATCTGGCAGAATTCGCCCCTGTACGCGAAGCTTATCGTCTGAAAGGTTGGAAAGCGGGCGAAACGGAATATCAGCCGGACGCTGTCGTGACCGTTTCCGCAGCGATGACTTTTGTAGCACAATGGACTCTGGACGTGACGGATGCTTCAAACTTCGTATTCGATACCACGGGTGAAACCGCTGTGCTGACGGGATTGTCTTCCGACTGCACACTGGAAACGTTGGTGGTGCCGGGCGAAGCGGAAGGAAAACGCGTTACCAAAATCGACGGAGGCGCCTTCAGCTACAACTCCAAGATTCACAAAGTATATCTGGACGACATGACCGACCTCGTAGAGATTGGCGATTCGGCCTTCTCCGGATCGAAAAACCTGGAATTCGTGAGCCTGCGCGGCCTCAGCAAACTGACCACGTTGGGAGACTCTACCTTCTACGGGGCTTACAACGAAACGAACCTGCTGAAAACGGTAGACTTTACCGGCTGCTCCGCACTGGAAAGCATCGGCCAGATGTGCTTTAACTGGCAAGCCGCATTGGAATCGGTAGACCTGACCCCTTGCACTTCGTTAAAAACGATCGACCGCCAGATGTTCGACGGCTGCAGTTCTTTGAAAACCGTAAAATTCCCGGTGAGCCTGCAATCCATTGCCGCAGAACGCGGTATGGACTTCTTCCGTGCCTGCACCTCTTTGGAAAGCATTGAGGTCGCTGCCGGCAACCTGTATTTCGAAAGCGAAAACGGCGTGTTCTACGCTGCCGGAAAAACGGAACTGATTAAGTATCCTTCTGCCAGCACCGCAGCAACAAGCTTCACCGTGCCCTCTACCGTTAAGAAAATCTGGGCGTATGCTTTCAGCTATGCAGAGAACCTGCAATCCATCGACGTTTCGCAATGCCAGCCGGAACTCATCGGCTACGGCGCATTCGAAGGCTGCTCCAACGCTACCATCGAACTGCCCTTTGACGCCGAAGGGAAATACAAACACGGATCCTGCTCGCTCGGCAGAGGATGGGCAACGGGCGCAAAACAACTGAACTATCAGACCTTTGTGCGCATTGAACTGACCGTCAGCGGCATTACGGATAACTCCGCAGTGACCGAACCCACCGCAACGATTCGTGCTTCCGCAACCTATGGAACGGAAACCCCTGCTATCACCGTGAAACTGAACGGAACGATTGTGACCGCAGAGGCGGACGGTTCGTACCTCCTGACCTACACGGCAGGAAAGAACACGGTAGAAGTGCTGGCACAAGGCTCTGACGATTCCGCAATGTATACCTACACCGTAACTTACAATACGAAGCCGACCATTTCGACCACTGTGGAAAACAACAAAACGTACTACGGCGACACGTTGGAATTCGACGTAACGGCAAAAACGGCTGCGGGTGTTGCACTCGGCGCGGATGCCATCAGCCTCAAAACGAACTGGGGCTACGGCCTGAACCCGTTGATGGATACCTACGTAACGAAGACCGTTGTGGGCGACAAAGTACACGTTGCAATCGACTTTGCCGCGCTGTGGGAGAACTTCTTCTACGAAGGCGGAACCTTCACGCTGCAGGTAACCGCTACCGACGGTGCGGCATCCGAAAGCGTGTCCTACACGATCGAACACTCTCAAACCGTACCCGCCCCCACAATTACCACGACCGTGGAAAACAATCGTGTTTACTACGGCAGCACACTGGAATTCGACGTAACGGCAAAAACGGCGGCAGGCGTTGCACTCGGTGCGGACGCTATCAGCCTCAAAACGAACTGGGGCTACGGATTGAACCCGTTGATGGCAAGCACCGTGACAAAAACCGTTGTGGGTGACAAAGTGCACGTTGCAATCGACTTCGATACGCTGTGGAGCATGTTTGTTTACGAAGGCGGAACCTTCACGTTGCAGGTAACCGCTACCGACGGCAACCTTTCTGCCGACGTTTCGTACACCATCGAACATCGCCAGAACCCGACCTTTACGGCGGAAGGCCTGACGGACGGCTTTGAATTCTCGCAAGACGTCACCGTTACCGTGACGGCGAAAGAGGCAGACGGCACCGCCATTGACGCAGCCAGAATCGAATTTCAGATGGAACTGTGGACCAACAACTGGAAAACCATTACCGCTACGGTTGTTTCCTCCGAAAAGGGCGTGATTACCTTTACCCTCAGTTATTCCAGCATCGACACTAACTATTCGATGGGTATGATGGAACCCTTCACGGTCGAAATTCGTTTGAAAGACGAAGCCGGCAACGTGATTGCTACCATCGCATATAAAAACTGCGACCTGGCATAACTCGCCGGACACGTTTTCATCGTGAAGAGGAGACCTCCTTTTGCTCTTCACGGTATCGTATAGAGTGTGCAGCCCCGGAATTTTCCGGGGCTGCACTTTCTTTTTGAAAACGTAATCGAACCCGATGAACTGGAAGGCGGTTTCTGATTTCTCTTTTTCTTTTTGCCGCTTTGCCCCTTCTTTTTGCTTCTTTTTGTTTTCCCCTTCCTTTTCCGCCCCCGAAGATTTCTCCCGGCGCCGTTTTTTGCCGGAACCCGTACGAAAAAAAGCAAACGAACGGCAAACCAAACGCAACGACGGCGTAGCACAGGACGACCGATGCGGCGCGGATGCGCATGCCGGGAACTCTCCCGCAAAGCCGCTTTACACGAACCGAAGCAGAAACAGCCGCGACCGTTTTGCGCAGACTTGCACCGACTTGCGCAGACAAAAACGGAACGTGCGCGACCGGACAAAAAAGAACAAAATGTTTTCCGAACCGACGTGTTTTACTTGACAGTTTGCGGAATATCTTTTACACTTGTTTTAGCTTATTTCTGCCGAGATTTCGGCAGAAACTCAGAATGAAACAGACGGCTAAGAGGTTGCGCGAACCGCGCATGAAAAGGGAATGCGGTGAGAATCCGCAGTTCAGCTCACTCTACTGTATTTGGCTAATCGTTTTTTGTTGACGTCACTGGCGAAAACGCCGGGAAGGCAGAAAAACGGTATCGGAAGCCATAAGCCAGGAGACCTGCCCGATAGCCGTAAGTATGAACTTTTCGGTGAGGCGAGGTTCGTGCGAGCTATGTTTTGCAGCCGTTGCGGAGGGCTCCTTCGCAATGTGCTTGACATGCGTATCGCAGTAATCAGAAGCAATCACCGAAAGTGATTGCTTTTTTTCATGACGCGGGCAATTCCGGCAGGAAAAAAGCGCGGCCTATCGATCACCGAACACTATCAGGAGACTACTTATGAAACCGTTTAGCAAAAAACACGTTGTTTGTGCATTGTTGCTGCTTTGCACGCTTTTTGCCGTTTTTGCCGCCTGCACCCCTGCTGCGGCAGAATTCTCGTACGCGACAGACCTTACGGACGGCGTAACACTCACCTCTTCGGAACTGAACTTCCGCCTGTCCGTTGCTTACGGCTCGCAGAGCTGCGAAGTGGAAATATCCAACGGGGGCGTTTACGCCACCAAAACGGAGGACGGATACCGCCTGTACCTCAGCAAAGGCGAAAACGAAATTCTCGTGACGGCCACCTGCGGGAGTACCAAAGACGAACGCATTTACCACGTGACCTACCGTTGTGATTTTGCCATTACCACCGACGTGGAAGAAGTGCCCGTCGTGAATGACGTGCTGACGTTTACGGCAGGTGCGACGCTGAACGATGCGGCCTGCGCCATTGTGGTGCAGCAGAACGCAACGACGCTGCAAGCCGAAAGCGGCCGCTACACCGCAACGCTTCAGAAAGGCGAAAACGTTTTTACGTTTACGGCACGCAGCGGGGATCTCACCCGAACCGAAACGAAAAAAATCGTTTACGAAGGGTTTAACATCCCTACCGACCTGACGTCTTCCACCGTGGCGGAACCGCAAAAGACCTTTTTGGCAAACGCCGTATACGGACAGACCGTTTGTGATTTGAGCGTATCCGTAAACGGGAATGCCCTCTCCCCTGTTTCCGGCACGAAATATGTTTTGGAAATGCCGCAAAGCGGCGTTTATATCGTAAAATTTGTGGCGACGCACGGCAGAATGAGCCAAACAAAGGAAATCACCGTGAAATACACGAGCGATCCGCCGCGGTTTGAGACTCTTTCGATCGAAGACGACGCCTCCTACCGCGGAAACGTCTTTTCGTTTGAAGTGGTAGCAAGAGATGCCCTGGGGGGAAAACTGGACGACTCGCTGTTCTCGTTTGCGGTGGATTGGGACGCCGACGACGGCACAGACAACTTTGTTGCGCTTGATTCGTCGGACATCAAACTGGTGTGGAGCGATACCGAAAAAACCAGTTATCGCATCGATTTTACCAAAGGTGCGTTTGCCGGCTGCAAAGGCAAAAAGTTTCTGTTCCGCGTGACGGCAGGCTCCTTTGGGAAAAGCGTTTCCCGCACGGTGTCCATGACCTACGTCGGGGCAAGTTCCGACGGATCCATCGGGTTCGTATCCTTCTCGATGGAAGCGTTTACCATCAGCAAAGGCTACCTGGTGGAACCTATGTCCGTGGAAATTTTCGAAAACGAAAACTTCGCGCACGTGCTGGATCGGCTGCTGAAAGAACAAGGCTGGACGTACACCTATACCGGTACGTTAGACGCAGGCTTCTACCTTGCAACCGTCACCGGTGTTTCGTTGGAAAACAACGTCATCGCCCCGACCCTGCTGACGCAGTTGGAAAGCAAGGGTGCACAAATTTTTACAACGACGCTGGAGCCGAAAGACAGCGGCAAGTACACGCTCGGCGAATTTGACTTTACCTCCGGCTCCGGCTGGATGTACAGCGTGAACAACTCCTTCCCCAACTATGGCTTTGCGGATTACTACCCGCAGGACGGGGACGTCGTTCGCGTGCAATTTACGCTTGCCATCGGCAGCGATCTCGGCGGCGGTTATGCAATGGGCTCCGCCAATGCCAACTACGACGCTGAATACCCGAACTACGGGGCCATTCTGAAACTGCTGACGAAAATTAAAGACAACGATTTTTACGGGAAAAGCGAAAACGTTTACTACGACACGCTGGACACGATTGCACACTGGGATGCAACGACGGAAGAACTGACCGACTGCATCGCCACTCTGAACAAAACTTATCTTTCCTGAAACGGAGGCTCCCCTTCATGATCAAAACTCATATTCGATTGCTTTCTCTGCTGCTGTGCTGCTGCGTTCTGCTGCCTTGCTGCTTTACCTGCGCAAGTGCGGAAACGACCGCTGCCGATCTGACTGCCGTTGCGCAGGGCATTATCGACTGGAAAAAAAGCACGGTACAGACGGAAGGCGACCACGGAT
This sequence comes from uncultured Clostridia bacterium, assembly GCA_934203075.1. Lineage (GTDB taxonomy): Bacteria > Bacillota > Clostridia > Christensenellales > CAG-314 > CAKPYT01. Next base: position 6,014 of record CAKPYT010000041.1, read on the forward strand.
ACCTGATGAACGATAAGTTTCTGCAACAGGCAGGAACCACCCCGGGAGACTGGTACCCGATCGGCCTGGGGCGCCTTGGCATAGAGGACAATCAAAGCGGATACCTGGCCGTGATTCAGGATAACGTACAAAAAAGATACCGGACAAAGGACAAACTGCACGCCGCCAAAGCGACGGAATGGCACAGGATTTCCCTTGCCGTGCTTGCCAGCGGCGGCAACCCGCGCGCCATGGGAGAAGACCTGGACGGCGACGGCCGGGGCGACATCGATCTGATTGCGGACGGCACCTACAATCGCGTGGACGAAAAAGGCAACGGCATCCTGGGGAAACAAGGCATTAACGGGTTTATTTGGGGGTTGATCGCCCTGGACAGTATGTACTACGCCACCCCGGCAGACGCCTACTATACCCGCGACGATATCATTCTGAACATTTTGCGCATGCAGCTGGCGGACGGCGGCTGGGCTCTTTCCGGAGAGACTTCCGACCCGGACATCACCGCAATGGTGCTGCAATCGTTTGCGCCCTACTACAACAGCGAAAAGGAATACACCTACGAGAATAAAAGAATTTCCGAAGGGACGGTGCGCAAAAAAGTGCGCACTGCCGTGAACGAGGCCATCGAATGGCTTTCTTCCATGCAACAGGCAGACGGGGATTTTGTCAGCTGGGGCATGGCAAACTGCGAAAGCACCGTGCAGGTTATCGTAGCGCTGTGCTCGCTGGGCATCGACGTCTTTACCGATACGCGCTTTTTGAAACAAGGCACGGACGGGACCGTTCACTCCCTTTACGACGGTATTCTGAAATATCGCACGGCCTCCGGCGGCTTTACGCATTCCTTCGTGAACGATGCGGAAAACCCCTCTGCCGTTGCGGGGGAACCCAACACCATGGCAAGCGAACAAACGCTGTACGGACTCGTCTCCATGATTCGTTTTGCCGAAAACAAACGCAGCCTGTACGACTTCCGCCCCGAACACACGGCGGAACAAAAAGCGCAGATTGCGGCGGTGGAACAAGCCATCTCTCAATTGAACACAACGTCCGGCACGGCGGAGATCCGTGCTGCATACGACGCCTACTGGGCGGTAGAAAGTTCGGAACGCAGATATGTGTACTCCTACCCAAAACTCTCCGAACTGATGATTCTGGCGAACATCCCCTTTTATGAAGAAAAAATAGATTACAACAGCGGGGACGCAGGCGTCGTGACCCCGACGGAATACTTTGACTATTCGGACCAGGCAGAAGTCAAGGCCCTGCCCAAACAACTGACCACGGC
>CAKPYT010000042.1 GCA_934203075.1 uncultured Clostridia bacterium
CGTTCCTTCGGTTGTTTGGTCGGCTCGTTGTTCGTAAAGTAACGCCGTTCGTTACGAGCCGACTTCCAACCCGTTCGAATCCCCAAAAAAACGAAAAAAGCAAAAAAATACGAACCGTTGGGGTTCGTATTTCTTACTTTTGGTGGAGATAATGGGATTCGAACCCCTGACCTATGCATTGCGAACGCATCGCTCTACCAACTGAGCCATATCCCCATAGAGGCGCCTGTTCGAAGAACCCTCCGTAAACAAAACGCGCTACTTTTCGCAGCGCATTGTTGGTGGGGAGTACAGGGCTCGAACCTGTGACCCCCTGCTTGTAAGGCAGATGCTCTCCCAACTGAGCTAACTCCCCGAAATGGTGACCCCTGCGAGAATCGAACTCGCGTTACCGCCGTGAAAGGGCGATGTCTTGACCGCTTGACCAAGGGGCCGCATATGGTAGCGGCGGTCGGATTCGAACCAACGACCTGCCGGGTATGAACCGGCCGCTATAACCAACTAAGCTACGCCGCCATAAAAGCGAAATGGTTGCGGGGGAGGGATTTGAACCTCTCGACCTCCGGGTTATGAGCCCGACGAGCTGACCAGACTGCTCTACCCCGCGATATCTATACGTGCCGGCGAACCAGCCTATAAATAATAGCAAAACGCACACGCATTGTCAACTGTTTTCAAAATATTTCCCCACAATTATTTCCCGTGCGAAGTTTTCTTCCCGCAGCGAAAGGCGGAAAGGCGCGTTTGCGGGCTGTTTTTACGCAGAACAGTGGAAAAACGGGACACAATACGCCAAAATAAAAAACAATCGGAGGTTCAGCCGGTGCGGCTGAGAGGAGAATCCTGCTACGGGCAGGGGGGAGCGGAAAGGGGAGCACGGAAACACACGGGCAATGAAACGGTTGAAGGAAAAGCGAAAGTGTGCTATACTTGCAGTATCCTTTGCAAGGGCAAAGCAAAAGAGGTGCGGAATGAAAAAGTTTCTTCAAAAATTAGCAGCCTATAGTTGGGGTGTGTTGCTGTTTGCCTTGATGTTTACGGCATCCGGCGTGTGTCTCATTTCTTTTCCGGAGGAAGCTCTTCCCACGGTCGTTCTGGTCATCAGTATTATTGCCATTGTGTTTGCCGTGGCGTTGGCGATCCTTGCTCTGGCGGGAAAATCCAGAGACGTCGGGTTTTATTTTCAACTGTGCGGGGCAATCTGCGCATTGTTTTGCGGCATCTTTTTGTTGCTGAAGCACAACGACGGCGTTGCTTTGCTGACGCTTTTTGTCGGCGTGCTGGTGATGATAGACGGTTCTTTCAAACTGCATACGGCCATTTTGTCCAAACGGTATCGCCATTCTCTGTGGTGGGTGATGCTGGTGCTTTCCGTCGTATGTATTGCAGGCGGGTTGTATCTTGTGAAATGGGTGCCGACGGACCGTGTCAAATTTTGTTCCGTCCTGATGGGCATCGTGATGATTCTGGAAGGGGTTCAGAATTTTTTAAGTACGTTCTATACGCCTGGCATCGATAAGCGCCGCAAAAAAGAGATTCTGGAAGAATCGCTGGCGGAAACCGCTGCAGGGAGGGACGAGCAGGCAGGCAAAGCGCTGCCGATAGAGTCCGTCCGCACGGAGGAACCCGCAATTGCTCCGTCGGAAGAAGAGCCGGCGTTGCCGCAGGCAGAATCGGTTGCGGAAACAGTCTCCCTGGAGGGCGGCGCTTCCGTTACGATGCAGGATGCTCCGGACGATTCCGCCGAAGAGGAAGAAAAGAAATAAAGGAAGAAGGAGAGGCCTTCCTGCGGGAAGGTGTGCGAAAAAAATCAGAAAAAACGTAAGCAAAAGGGCTGCCGTCGGCAGCCCTTTTTTGTGTGTGAGTGACTGCAAAAGCGGGGAAAACAGGCACCCTATTTTTTGTTGTTTCGCTTCAGACTTCCGGAGTTTCCGCAGGTGTTTTTGCTTCGGGCAGGGGGCGGAGCGTGTGATCTTTTGCTTCCTGCGAGACGATTTTGGAAAGAGCGATCAGCGCCAGCACGTTAGGGAAAACCATCAGATAGTTAAAGAAGTCCGTCAATTCCCAAACGAGGTCGTTGGAAAGCAGCGTCCCGAGGAACACGAAGCCGACGGCCAGAAGGGAATAGACAAAGGAGGATTTTTTGCCGAACAGGTAGCAATAGTTGATTTTGCCGAACAGGTTCCAGCTGATGATGGTGGAAAAGGCAAAGAAAGTGAGGCACACGGCAACGAAAATGCCCGCAAACAGATTGCCTGCACTGCTTCCGTGGAAGATGCCGGCAATGGCAAGCTGCAGCGTGTTGGTTTTGGTAAACCCTTCCACCACGCCGTTGGCAAGAGCCCCGCCCTTGGTGTACAGCGAAGTGATGACGATAAGAGCCGTCATCGTGAGTACGATGAAGGTATCGATAAACACCCCGATCATGGCAGAGGTGCCTTGTTCGTGCGCGGAGGATACGTTTGCCTGGGCATGCGCGTGCGGGGTGGAGCCCATGCCCGCTTCGTTGGAGAACAATCCGCGTTTTGCCCCCTGACTGATGGCCGTTTTCAAGGCGTAGCCGAGAGATCCGCCGAGGATGGCATCCGGACGGAACGCGTATTTCAGAATGAGCCAGAATGCTTCCGGCAGGGCGGTAATGCGGAAGCAAAGAATCACGATGCCCCCGAAGATATAAAGGGTTGCCATAACGGGCACCAGTTTTTCCGTGACGGCGGCAAGACGTTTTACCCCGCCGAGGAAGACCAGCGCGCAAAGGATGGCAATGGGAATGCCGATGATCCACGGAGAGAGCCCCGTCACGTTGGAGACGGCCTCGCCGATGGAGTTGGATTGTACCATAGAGCCCATCAGACCGAGTGCCAGAATGGCCGAAACGGCAAAGAAGGCAGAAAGGAACTTGCCGAATTTGCCGCGGAAAGCGCGCTGAATGTAGTACACCGGCCCGCCGGAAACGCTGCCGTCCTCCTGCACGACGCGCGTTTTTTGGGCCAGAACCGCTTCGGCGTAGATGGTTGCCATGCCGAAAAAGGCGATGACCCACATCCAGAAAATCGCCCCGGGGCCGCCCAGAAGAATGGCGCCGCACGCCCCCACGATGTTTCCTGTGCCGACCTGGGCGGCAACCGCCGTTGTCAGCGCCTGAAAGGAGGACATTCCGCCTTTTTGCGCGCCCCCGTTCAGTTTGATTCTGCCAAAAACGTTGCGCATGCCTTCGCCGAACGCCCGCACCTGGATAAATCTTGTTTTGATGGTGAAGAACAAGCCGGTGCCGATGAGAAGAATCAGCAAAGCGTAGTCCGTCAGATAGTTGTTGATGGTCTGTACGATGTGAAGCATGGGTATATCCTCCTGAAATAAAAAAACAGAGTTCCGTAAAAACGGAACTCTGAAAGAAATCGGGGAAACGATTTCGTTCGCTTGCTCTGTCCTTTTGCCTGAGAGATTCGGCTTGCGCCTTGCACCTTCGGCATCCGATAAACGGACTTCTCCAGAGTTCCTTCCGCCACCGGTTTGGATCATCCCGGTGGTTTCCATAGGGAATTGATACATTTACTATACGGGGTTTTGTGCGGTTTGTCAATAAAATCGGGAGTAAAAAATGTTTTCTGCCGCAATCGGGGCAGAAGTTTTTGCGTAATACCGGCAAAAGCGGTTTCCCGCAAGGCAGAAACGGAAGGCACTTCCCCTTCGCCGGAAAAGAAACGTCCGACGGATGGGGAGAATAATTTTCGGAAAACCTATTGATTTTTCCTGTCCGGTATGCTATATTTCCTGTTGCCAAACGAAACGAATACTCACTTTGCAGTGCAAGAATTTTCTATTTTTCAGGGGGGAAATCTACCCTTTTCTTTGTGCAATACACACTTGAATTTGATAAAAAAGCAAATTCCGTGCGGTGTGTGTTGTATCAGATCATTCTTGCAACGAGTCCGTTTCGTTTGGCGACGATCGGAGTTTGCGTTTTTTGTGCGTTTGCTTCGGCGGCGCACTTTTTTTATGCAGAATTGCGCAGAACGGATCAAACTTCCTTTCCTCGCATTGTCCGCGAAGGGGCTTCCGGAACCGAAACAAGCCGCAAACGCAGGCGTGTTGTGAAGAGGAATGCGTATGCGTCGGGAAAACGAATCGTATATTAAAGTATCCGCTAACATCGAATCATCGGGCAAAACGCCTGAAATTGATAAAGGAGTGCAAAATGAAAAAACTAGGCAGTTACTTATTATGTTGGTTGCTGCTGCTGACGGCAATGCTGACCGGATGCGGCGGGGGACACAAGATCGGCAGTAGTTGGAAGGCAGATGCAGCCAATCATTGGCACGCCTGTTCGCACTGCGACGAGTTGTTCGACAAAGGGGCACACCAAATGACGGAAGAAACGCAAAATGCCACCTGCACGCAGGACGGGTTTGTGAAGCATACCTGTACCGTCTGCGGATTTTCTTATAAGGACACTTTGACGCACAGCGGGCATAGGCTCGAAAAGCATACCGCAGTGGATGTGGATTGCGTCAAAGGCGGAAACAGTGAATACTATTCCTGTTCTGTTTGCAACAAATACTATTCCGATGCGACGGCAGAACACGAAATCGCGAAAGATTCCTGGCTGCTGAAAGCGAACGGACATCAACTGACGCATATTGCGGCGAAAGAGGCTTCCAGAACGGAGGAAGGGAATATCGAGTATTACGTTTGCGGGGCCTGCCACAAAAACTTTACGGACGCAACCGGCACAACGGAAATTACGACAAGCGTGAAGATTGCACAGTTGGTTTCCTCCGTGGCGGAGGCCAAAACGGCGAACGTGGGGGAGACGCTGCTTGTGCGCGGTATTGTTGTGGGGGTTACGTCCACCGGTGCGTCGAAAGGGCTGCAAACGTCTCTTGCCCTGAAGGACGAAAATTCCAATGCCGTGATTCCTCTTTCCGGCGGGGTGGGCAGTGCCACGAAACTGAGTTCTGCCCTGGGCACGACAAAGGATTTGAAAATGCCCTACGAAAAGGGCGCGATTGTGCAGGTTCCCGTTACGGTGTCCATCACCAGTGCTACGTACGCCTGCGGCAATGCGTACGTCCGTTACCTCAACTTTATCGACGGGGAAGAAGAACTTTCTTCCTATCAGGTGGGCACGGCAACGGATTTTGCGTTTGATCTGACGGACAGTTCCATTGCGGATATTTCCACGCAGGCGGATTTCTTCCGCTTTTTGGGGTTGGCAAACGGCTCGAACGTTTCTTCGTCGGAAGGGTTTGCCTACAGTGCGGAAACGGCAGGGAGCAATACCTATCGCCTGGTGCGCATGACGAACCTGGAAGGCGTTCTGAACAGCGCCACGACGGTGGAAGAAAAGTTCCGCTACTGGAGGCCTGTTTTCGGGGCAGAGTACGATACCTGGGCAAAAACCTCCATCAGCAACTCGGCTTCCGCCAAAAACGATATCGGTGCGCATCAATCGTACTATCCGGTGTTTAACAACTACAATACCTATGTCAATACGGGCAGTTCCTTCTCGGAACTGGTGTTCGGCGATACTTCGGCCGCGGTTTTCAAGGATTGGAAGAACCATACCACAACGGAAAAAACGGTGTATTGCCTGTTTATCGGCGGAAACGATTACTATGCTCATTTCGTCGTTCTGGATACGTCCTGGGTGGTAGGCACGACGGAGGCAGCGTAACATGGCGAGAAAAAGTTGGATCGTCTGCCTTTTTGCCCTTGCCGTGGTGTGCCTTTGCCTTTTGGGGGCGTGCGCGCCGACGGAATACGTAGACGAAGAAAAGCATACCTACGGGGAATGGATCGACGCCGTTGCCGCCACTTGCGAGGCAGACGGGGTTTTAGGGCATTATCATTGTTCGCATTGCGGAAAGGACTTTGATTTGTATTTTAACGAACTGGCCACCGTTGCGGACAAAACGGGCGGGCACGCCCTGGTGCATAGCAAGGCCGTGGCAGCCACGGGAACCAGGCCGGGCAGTGTGGAATATTATCAATGCTCCAGATGCCGGCGTTATTTCGGTGACGCACAGTGCACCGCCGAACTGCAGGAAAGCGAACTGACCGTGCCCTGCAAGGTGCTGAGCGTAGGCGAACTGCGCACGGAAGCGCAGTATTCACAAAAAATCACGGTGCGTGCCGTGGTGGTTGGTGCCGCGGGGAATACGGACGGTGGCTACACCTGGTATATTCTGAAGGACGAAAACTCCAACGATCAGATTATGCTGCGCAGCGTCAGTGCAAAAGAGAGTGCCACCAACGAGGCTAACAGCTGCATCAAGGGGTATTCGTATGCGCCGAACATGGTCTTTCCGCTCGGCTCCATTGTGGAAGTTCCCGTGGTTTACCGTGTGAATTCCGGCGGCTACGGCGGGGAAAGAGCCAAACCGTACCTGCTTTGGAACGGCGACAACTACGAAGACGCCATCGGCTACGGCACCATGTTGGAGTGGAAGCAGAAGTACGTAGTCGGCACGGCGCTGGATTACGCCGTCGATAAAACGGAAGTGAAAACGACCGTCCGCTCGCAGGCGGACCTGACGGCATTGCTGACAAACGGGGCAACGTTTCAGAACAAGACGATCTGCTTTGAAGGAACGGCGGAAAATCCGCTGAAGTTTGTGACCGGTGCCAAGGCAGAAGGGGTCGGAGACATCAACCGGGAATATTTGTATTTTTTCTACGGTAGCGCCTCTTCTCTGGACGGAATCGAAGTGGGGGGAGCCAATCCCGTGTTTTCCAACTTCGGCAACACGTTCAACATGGTTTCGCCGCTCAGCTGTACGCTCAGCGGGCAGACGAAATACGAAGATCCCAATTTTGACGCTCCTTACGAATTCGTGGGGAAAATTTACGCGACCTGCGTCGGCGGAAACAGTTCGTTCTATCATTTTGTAGTACTCAGCGAGGCGGACATCGAAAACGAAAACGCTACGGGCAGTCACGAAGTCATCAGTTCCAAAATGGCAAAAAACACCTTCTATCGGTATATGGAAGAGTATGCAAAATCCATCGGTATCGACCTGCACGGAGATATCACGACGGCGGTAGGTACCACGAACGTGATTACCACTTCCGATCTGTGCCGTATTGCCATTGCGGGAATCCATTGCGACCTGTTGCAGGAAATCTGGTGCGATCAGGAATACGATACCGTCATAACGGATAAGGACGGAAACCCGCAAAGCGTACACGCCTATAACAAAGTGTTGAACAACGAGAGTTGCCAGACGCTGATTGCTCCGTATTATAAAATCATCGGGACAAAAGGCGGTTCGCTGAACTACACCAACAAATACCGCGAGTACATTCATAACGTCCTGATGGTGGTAGAGGGGCCGAACGATACTTATATGGCGGCGGCGGTCTGCAACGTCGGGATGGATGCGGCAGACTATACCTACCCCAACCTGAAGCGTTTGTACGACATCCTTTGGAAAAAGTCGCTCGGAGAAGATACCGGCGCCCTGGAAGCGGCTTTGGATTGCAACTATTGCGCCGGGGTGGTGATTCCCAAAGAGGGCTGCGAGCCGGACGGATACGATTGGTTTGCGGAGGACAGTAAATACGTGCATTTCACCAAAGATGCGGAAGTGCCGATTACCACCGCCTCCTGCTGGAAAACGATGACGGCAATTACGTGCTTATCCTACATCACGGCAGAACAGCTGAAAACGCCTGTTTACGTCGGCACGACGGAGTTAAACAGCATTGCAAGTTCGCCGAAGTTTGTCGGGGGCGAAACCTGCACGCTGGAGGATGCCCTGCACTTTATGATGCTTCTTTCCAGCAACGTTGCGCCGAACGTGATTGCAAGGGGCGTAGGCGAGTTGATGATCCGCAGCCAATTGGCGCAGAATCCCTGAGGAACGGGGAAGAGGGAAACCTTTCGGCCTGCTAAGAAAAAGGAAAGAGGGAACGTTTGTTCCCTCTTTTTTTATGGCAGTTTTGCGGGGCTGCATGGTTTTTGCGGGGTGCTTTGTGCGTGAAAAAGCAGGAAACCGGGCGGGTGCGGCAAAGGTCTTTCGAATCCAACCGAAAGGCAGGGAAAGGAAAACGGGGAAGGGATGTTAACAAAATTTCGCACCTCCTTTTGAAAACGCGCGGAAACCGGGCATGTGGAGGGCAAAGCACAGGAGAGACGAAAAAAAACATTGACTTTTTTAAGAAGTATTTTATACTATAACTATCGGAGAATACAATTTTACTTTTACCGGTAAGCAGTAAAAGCAGAAGAAAGAGAGGAGACAGGAGGGAAAGACATGACATATCAAAAGAAGGGTGCGGTAAAACGTTCACCGATGTTTTTGCTGATGGTGGTTCTGGCCGTTGCGGCAGTGTTTGCCGGCTGTGCCCCGCAGCACGAACATGCCTATCACAAAGAAGTGGCGACCGAAGCCTACTTATGCAAAGCGGCGGATTGCCAAAACTCTGCAACGTATTATTATTCCTGCGAATGCGGGCAAAAGGGAACGGAAACTTTCTCTTATGGGGCAAAGGGCGCTCACGTGGAAGCGACGGATGCCGCCGTTGCCGCAACCTGCACCAAAACCGGCTTGACGGAAGGGAAACACTGTTCCGTCTGCCAAGAAGTTCTGGTGGCGCAAGCGGAGACCAAGGCATTGGGGCACAGCCCGGTAAAGGATGTCGCCGTTGCCGCAACTTGCACCAAAACCGGCTTGACGGAGGGCGAACATTGTTCTGTCTGCAACGAAGTTCTGGTGGCACAAAAGGAAATAAAGGCGCTGGATCACGCATGGAATGACGGCGTCGTGACGCAGAATCCGACCTGCTTTGCGGACGGGATAAAAACGTATCACTGCACGCGCGCCGGCTGCAGCGAGACCAAAACGGAACCGGTAGAAAAACTGCAGCATCAAACGGTTTCGCATGCAGCAAAAGCTTTCACCTGCACGGAGGACGGCTGGGAAGCGTACGAAACCTGCAGCCGCGAGGGGTGTACCTATTCCACGCAGGTAGTGATTCCCGCGCATCACGTTGAAGCGATCGATGCGGCAAAACCGGCCACCTGCACGGAGGACGGCCTGACGGAAGGCAAGCATTGCTCCGTCTGCAACGAAGTTCTGGTGCAGCAAGTCGTTGTGCCGGCAGGGCATAACTACGGCACGGACGGAACCTGTACGCTTTGCGGCATGCACCGTGCGGACGGGTTGGCGTTTGAAAAAAGTACCGACGGTACGTACTATATCGTTATCGGCATCGGCACGGAAACGGCAACGCGGTTGGAAATTCCTTCCACGTACCAGGGCCTGCCGGTCCGGGAAATTGCAAGAAACGCTTTTTCCGGCTGCACTGCACTGCAAAGCATTTCGATGCCGAACAGCATTGTGAGGATCGGGGAAGCGTCCTTCCGCGGCTGCACCGGGCTGACGGAACTGAAACTGTCTGCCGGCCTTTCCGAAATTCCGCAGAATGCGTTTTCCGAATGCAGCGGGTTGACCAAAGTGGTGATTCCCGGGAACATAGCGACCGTGGGAGACAGTGCGTTTTATCAATGTTCCGAACTGACGGAAGTCGTTCTGGAAAAGGGCGTCACCCGTGTGGAAAACATGGCTTTCTACAATTGCCCGAAGTTGGCAAACATTACTTTGCCGGAAGGGCTGACCTCCATCGGCCAAAGAGCGTTTGCAAACAAAGCGTTAACGTCCCTTTGCCTGCCGGAAAGCATTACGACGATCGGTTCCTCGGCGTTCGGGTCCAACCTGACCAGACTCGAAGCCCCGGCAAAAGTATTTGATTTTACCAACGTGGATTGCTCTAAATTAGAACACGTGGTGATTACCTCCGGGGAAGTATCGTCTTCTCTTTTCCAGGGTTCCTCCACCCTCGTAACGTTGGAATTGAAAGACGGCGTTACGTCGGTTGGGAATTACGCTTTTCAGGATTGCAGCGCGCTTACCGAGATTACCATCGGCAGCGGGTTGGAAACGGTCGGGAACGATGCGTTTACCGGATGCGTCAAACTGGAAAGTCTCCGTGTTGCCGGCAACGGGGAATACTTCTACGGTTCCGGCAATTGCCTCATTCAAAGGGAAACCGGTAAGTTGCTGTTAGGGTGCAAAAACAGTACCCTTCCGCAGGACGGAACCGTTAAAGAGATCGGAAGGCGTGCGTTTTATCGGGTTTCCGGCCTCACGAATTTTACCATTCCGGAAGGCTGCACCAAAATCGGGAACCAGGCATTTGATTCTTGTACGGATTTAACGGAAGTAACGTTGCCGGCAAGTATCGCCTGTCTGGAATCCAACGCTTTCGGTTCTTCGGTCGGCGTCGTTCGTTTCCGGGGGACGCTGACGCAATGGTGCGGGGCGCAGACTCTGGAAGGATTGCCGCAGGCAGCACATACGTTGTACATCGACGGGGCGAAAGTAGCGGGGGATTTGGTTTTGCCGAGCGGAATCACCAGAATTCCCTACGGGGCCTTTTCCTACTGTTCGGATATTACAAGCGTTGTGATTCCCGAAGGGGTCACGATCCTGCAGATGGCCTTTGCTTATTGCACCGGCATCACGCAGGCGACCATTCCGGGCAGCGTAACGGATTTCGGCTACTCCTTTTTCCAATGTACCGGGTTGAAGACCGTGGAAATTCAGGAAGGGGTGAAAAAGATTTCGAGCGATGCCTTTGACGGATGCACGAACCTGACTACGATTACCCTTCCGACCAGCCTTACGAATATCGTCCGGTATGCGATCCCGGATGCGGAAACCTTAACCGTGCGTTACCTGGGAACGAAAGAACAATGGGAAACACTTGCTGCGGCATCGTGGGTACCTACAAAGGCGACGATCGAGTATCTCGGTACAACGACGGAAGCATAACGTTACTATCCCGTTTCGGGGGAACTTCAGAACAAACGCAAAAAGCGAAGCGCTTCGGGGCTTCGCTTTTTTGTTTGCGTACGATGAAAAGGTCGGCAAAAAGAGGGCGGAAGTTGACCTGCAGGCAAAGAGGCCGTCTGCTGTTTTGGGGCGGACCTTCCGGAGCGGAAAGGAAACAGAGCGGAAAGCCGAAAAAAGCAAAAATGCACGGGACACGCAGAAAGGGGCGCCGAAAAGTGCGGAACTGCCTTTTTTCGAAGCAAAAACCGATTGTTCTTGCAATCTTCTGCAAAAAGTTTTATAATAAAAAACAGCAGTTCGCCGATGCGTTCGGCGCATCGGCTTTACGAGAGGGAGAAAGGGCGCATGATTTTTATCATTCTTTGTCTGGCGGCAGAAGCGGTCATTTTTGCGTATTTGATTTACATGCTTGCCAAGTTCAAAAAACTGACGCTGAAAACCACGGCGGTTTATCCGATTCTGGTGCTGATTGCGGTGCTCATCATCTTTGTGGGAGAGTTGAAGTTCGGCGCTTACGAATACGTCTACCAGGCCGCGATTTTTGCTTTTTCCAATGCGCTGAGTCTCGTCACGATGAGTATCGACGAAGGGCTTCTGGAATTGTTCCGTGCCGATACGCTTTATCTCATTGCTTACGTGGGCGTGTATATTCTTTCGTTCCTGTCCTTAATGAGCATCGGCATTTCGCTGGTGGTTACGTTCTTCAAAAATCTGTTTTTGTTTAACCTTACCGGGAAACAAACGACGTATGTAGTCAACCTCACGGAAGAGACCAAAGCGTTCCTCTCCGGGTTGGATAAAAAACAAAAGCGACATACGATCGTATTGCTGCCCGGCCGTCCGGACTATTCGTACGTGGACGAAAAACTGTTTTGCAGTCGCCGCAACGTGAAGTATCAGATCGTTTCGTTGGAGGGGCGCGCTTTCGACCGTACGATGCGTTTGTGCACGCTGTTCCGCAAAATGCATAAGTACGCCTTTGTCGTTTCGGCAGCAAAGGACGACGAACTTTATCGGCTTACGGTGAAAATCGTAAAATACGTAAAAGAAAAGCAGCTGTACGATTTCAGCGTGCGTTTTGTGATTCTGTCTTCCTATCAGCAAAACTACTTCCTGCGGGATCTCATTCAGGGGAATCCGAGCGGAATCGAAGTTGTCAATGCCAAGGGGAAAAGGGTACTCTTGCTGGATGAATCCCGAGGGGTCATCACCTGTCTGGATAAATACGAGACCATTGCCTACGATTTTATCACCAAACATAATTTTGCCAAGTATTTTCCTCCACAGTATCAAAACCCGGACGGGACGATACAGGACGTGGAGATGAACCTGTATCTGTTGGGGTTCGGCAAGGTGAATCGCTATCTGCTAAGAGATATTTTAATCGTCAATCAATTTGTTACGGTGGATGGGAATCACAAACTGCAGCCGAAACAAATGCGCGTACACGTTTACGATACGCAAAAGGAAAGCGAAGTGGATTTGTCTCTGCTGGCAAACGGCATTTATAAATATCGCAAGGCGGATTTCCGTGCGCAGGAATATTTCGACCTCCCGGAGGATTACTATTCGCAGCTGACGATGCATTTCGAGGAGCGCGTCAGCAATCTGGACTTTTTTAACGATATCCGTGCGGATCTGGAAAAATCGCAAAAACCGACGGTAAACTACTTTCTCGTTTCGCTCGGTTCCGATCTGCAGAACGTTTTCGTTGCAAAAAGTTTAAGCAAGTATCTGGGCGATATGGAGGGCACGCACAATAACACGATTTTTGTGCGTGCAAAGAAAAAATCCGACCTGCCGTTTTTTCAAAAGGAAAACGTCATTCCCTTCGGGGCGGATCAGGAAGTGCTTTCTTACGAAACGGTGGTGCGCGACGCTGCGCTGAACAAAGCAAAGATTCAAAGCCTGAAATATCAGGGCGTGCCCGTTACGGAAGAAAATCTCAGCACGGAATGGGCAACCCTCTCCCCGTTGAAGCGCATGTCCAACGTGTATGCGGTGGCAAGCATTCCGTTTAAACTGGCGTGCCTCGGGATCAGCGGCGATTTGCCACGGGAAGAATATCTGCAAAAATACAACCCGAAGGGAAACGGTCTTCGTCCGATCGGGTTTCTCGCCGAACCGCATGATTCTTTCGAACCGCGCGACGTGCTGGCTTTTATGGAGCATTGCCGGTGGAACGCCTATGAAATGAGTCAGGGAGTGCTGCCCAAAAAGAAAGAGGGCTTGGAAACGGGTGTTTTTTTCAGCAAAAGCGATGACGAGTTGCGGCATATGAACCTGGCCTCCCAGGCAGGATTGACGGAGTTCTACGATTACGTCACACGACTGAACGAAAAGTACGGCACGGACTATACCGCAGACGTCGTTCAGTACGACTATCAATTGATGGATAACTATAAAAGGGACGAGGCGGTCGTTTCGGCGGAATCCCGAGCAAACAAGTAAAACAAGCGGGAAACGGGGCGTCTGTCCGCCCGCAACAGAGAAAGAGAGATAGATACCATGACCGAACAGAACAGAAGTGCCGGAGTTCTGCTGCATATCACGTCGTTGCCGAGTGCCTACGGCTGTGGCAGTTTGGGAGAAGAGGCGAAAAAGTTTATTGATTATTTAAGAAGCGCCGGGTTTCGCTATTGGCAAATTTTGCCCTTTAACGTGCCGGACGAGGTGGCGAGTCCGTACAGCGCCGAATCTTCCTATCTGGGAAACCCGCTGTGTATCGACCTGGAAACGTTAAAGAGGGACGGGTTGATTTCCGCAGCAGAGTTAAGCCGGCAAGCGGTGCCGGGGAACGGCAATCGGTACAAATTGCGGGAGTTGCGTGCCGTCCGCATGGCTTTTTTGCGTTCGGTATGGGCGCGGTTGGAAAAATCCGCAGACGAAGCTGCAGAAAAGTTGAAAGCGGAGATTGCCGCATACTTATCCGCAAATGAGGACGTTGCAAAGTCGTGTGCTTTTTTTGCACTGAAAAACCTCAACGGCAATGCCGACTGGCAGCAATGGGAAATTTCCG
Source organism: uncultured Clostridia bacterium (assembly GCA_934203075.1). Lineage (GTDB taxonomy): Bacteria > Bacillota > Clostridia > Christensenellales > CAG-314 > CAKPYT01. The sequence goes on from CAKPYT010000042.1 coordinate 13,879, forward strand.
AAAGAGATCTCCAGGAGGATGCGGAGCAAAACGCCGCCTATCGGAGCGACGTTGCTTTTTACGCTTTCCTTGCCTATGAGTTTGAGAAACAATGGGCGGAAATCAAAGCGTATGCCAACAGCAATTTTGTTCGCATCATCGGTGACGTGCCCATTTACGTCAATCTGCAAAGTGCCGACGTATATTACAACCGCGAAAGTTTTCAGCTGGACGAAGCCGGTTACCCCACGCACGTCAGCGGCATCCCCGCGGGAAAGGGAGAAAAGGGGCAGAAGTGGTGCCACCCGCTGTACAACGTGCCGTATCTGAGAAGGGAAAACTATCGGTTCGTGGTGCATCGTTTTGCGCATTATCTGAATCAGTTCGATTTGATTCGCATCGATCATTTCAAAGCCTTTTCCGCTTATGGCTCCATCCCCGCCGGGGGAAGCGCGGAAGAGGGCGTCTGGGTGGAAGACAGCCTTGGCGAGGAATGCCTGCAAAGCATTCTGGATGCCGTCGGGCAAAATCGCCTGATTGCAGAGGACGTCGGCGCGGAGGAGGACCGAAACATTCAGGAGTGGCTGCGGACCTATCGCATCCCCGGCATGAAAATCGTTCAATTCGATGCCGATATCGACCGCTATGGCGATTCGATTGCCTACACGGGCACGCACGATAACGATACGATGCTAGGGTATCTGAACCGTTTGGACGAAACGGCCTGCAAAGAAATCGCCGGGCGGAACCATATTGACTATACAGACCGGAAAAGGCTGGCAGTCCGCCTGATGGAAAAACTTTTTGCTTCCCGGGCACGCATTGTCATTCTGCCCGTGCAGGATCTGCTTTTACAAGATACTTCCGCACGGATGAACACCCCAGGCATGGTGGAGGACACCACCTGGATGTACGCCCTGACCGGTACCGACCTGGAACGTCTGAAAGAAAACGCCGAACAAGTGAAGAAACTTCTTGCGGAAAGCACGCACAACAGAATTCGGATTCTGCAAAACGAAAAAGTATCCGTGCAGGACTATTTCGGCGAGGTTATTGTCACTTATCACAGAAAGGACGAAGCGCGCTGCAAGCCGTTGTTCGATCGGCTGGAAGAAAACGGTTGCCGCTATTACAAAAACGCAATCGATGAAGTTACGATACGCAATTCGGAGTATGAGGACCGGCTGGATGAAAGGTTATCCCGCTGCTCCCGATTGATTCTCGTCTTTTCCAACAGCCTGTTTGCCAACGCTACGATTATGCGCCTCGTGTGGTATCAGGTAGGGCACGTATTGCCCAAAGGCACCGGCAGAGTGCTGACGTTCTGTTTGGACAAACCCCGTCGCGACGTACTCACCGGTAGCCCCATCGGCACGCTGAACCTGGAAAGCGTCGATAAATTTGACGTAAACACCATCACTTCCGATCACGTTGTGGCGTCGACCGTGTGCGAAAAGTATTTTGAGGATGCTTCCGTCAACGACTATGCCGTACAGAAAATAAACTATCGGCGCATTTCTCTTCAGGCGGAGATTACGGCAGAAGAATTCCGAACGGCAGCCGAGGGAGAAAACAGTATCTATGCAGAATCTCCGCAGGAGCTTTTGCAGGGAGTAGACGTAGGGTGCTATTTGCTGCGGTTCTCTTTTGAAGGGATCAACGTGCGCAACGTGAACTATGCAGACGAAATGCAGGTGGATTATCACACCGATTATCTTACCGATAACGGCGTCATTTCCAAGCGATGCTACAAAATTTCCGCCAAAGAGGGCGAAAAGTATTGTTTCGTTTTTGATTTCCTCGTGCCGGTGCATCATCCGCTCGGCTCGGTGGTGAAGCCGTATTTTGTGTGGAAAAAGGGAGAAAAATCCTTCCGATACTTCCAAAAACTTTTGTATACGGCGTTGCCGCCCTATGAAATTCTGCAGAGGGATCTGGTTGTGGAGGAATCGTCGCAGCGTATTTACTTCTCTCTCGATTTTGCCCTGCACGAAATCACCAAAGAGTTGACGCCGGAAGAGCAAAAGCAATGGAAATTGGGCAAAGTCGTCGATTTGTTCTATCCGCAATAGGTGAATTATGTATGAATTAGAATTTAAAAAATTCGGCGATGCCGAAAACGGGTTGTTCGGAGTTTTTGTTTCGCATTCCAATGCTCCGCGCGACAGCAAGCTTCTGCACGAACTGGACGTTTTTGCCAAAAGCCAACAGGTTCACCTGGTGTATGACCGCATGTTCCTGAAAGCGGGCGACGATTTCCGCTTGCAGATTCATCGCTATGCAAACTGCAACGCCGCCATTGTGCTGCTTACGAAAAATTCCGTCGAATCGGCTTGGGTAAATTATGAAATCGGCATGCTGCACTCCAAGAATATACCGGTGTTTCTTTACGACCCGGACGGGGTTACGGAAAAATCCTGCTATCAGTACGATTATCAGATCAAACAGTTCCTTCCCGCGTTTACCAGAAAGGAGGACGTGATTCGTAAAATCAAAGAAATCTCCGTTTACAGGGGATTGTACCCGATCGGGACCCGAAACATGAGCGTTGCGGAGTTCAACGAACACTTTAACAGTGCGGACGCGTCGAACCGAATCGAAAAGTGTATGTTATCCGTTACGTCCAACGTGTTCGATAAATATAAAGAGTGGTTCCGGCAATGCAGAATAGGGGCTCTGATCATTCATTTTGGCCAGTTGGACGAAGACGATTCGCAATGTCGTTACGGTACGGACGGTTTCTGCACGAAGCGCAATGCTCCTTGCGCCTTAAAACAGATCACTTCCGTTTCCCAATGCGGCAACGGAATGTGCACCATACTCAATAATGTCATTTACACGGGCAGTATCCTTTACGCCGGTGAAACGGACGTGTTCGACCGGAACTCCGGCAGAGTGAGTACGGCCGTGCTGAAATTGAGCATCCCCGTGCACA
>CAKPYT010000043.1 GCA_934203075.1 uncultured Clostridia bacterium
TCCCTGCAGCAGACAGTAGCGCAATACGGGTTCGAATTCGCTTTGCGGCAGATACTCCTGCAACTTTTGCTCCGTTTCGATTGCGTTTTGACGAAGTTCCGTTTGGATTTGCATGCTCAGGCTTCTCCTCCGTCAAACGCGACTTCGATCCCGTTGAGTTTTTCGCTGATCTGCGTAATTTTGCCCTGGTAGTTCTGCAGTTTTTCCAGGCAAATCCGACTGACCTCTACCCCTTCGTCAAAGAGAGCGATGCTTCGATCCAGATCCGTCTGAGGCTGTTCCAATTCCTCCGCAATTTCTTTGAGCCGTTCGGTCAATTGCGATAAGGTTTGTGCTTCGTTTTTCATACTTTCTGCTCCGTTTCTATGATTTTTGCCCGTGCTTTGCCTTCCGCAAAGCGCAGCGTTACTTCCTCTCCGGGGTGCAATCGGTCTGCAGAGCGGATGCGTTCCTGCCCTTTCCACACGACGGCGTATCCGTCCGCCAGAAGCTGCAAAGGATTTTTTGCCCGAATACGAGCCAACGCTACCTGCGTCGCCTGAGATTGCGCCTGATACTTTTGCACCACGGCAGATTCGGAACGCTGCACCAGCCGCCGGACGTTCGACACGCAGAAAATGCATTTTTTTTGCGTGCCCGCCTGGCATTTGGCAACGTAACTGCGCAATTTATAGTAGACGCGATCGAATCGGTTCTGTACACTGTCCCGCAAGCGTTCGGCCTGACGCAGAACCTCTTCCCGGACGAAAGACGTTTCTGCCGTGATCAACTCCGCCGCGACGGACGGAGTGGACGCGCGCACGTCTGCCGCTTCGTCTGCAAGCGTAACGTTCGTTTCGTGCCCGACGGCAGAGATCACCGGGCGCCTGCACTCGAAAATCGCCCGCACGACCTGCTCGTCGTTAAAAGCGGAAAGATCCTCGTCGCTGCCGCCGCCCCTTGCAACCACCACCGTATCCACGGCGTAGTTCGAGAAAAAACGCACGGCGCGCGCAATTTCTGCCGGGGCTTTTTCCCCCTGTACCTGCACGGGATACAGCACCACGTCCACCGTGGGGTTTCGCCTTTGCAATACCCGCAAAATATCGTGGATTACCGCACCGTAGCCGGAACTGACCACGCCGATGCGCTGCGGCAAACGGGATAAGGCGCGATGGTTTTCGAAGCAGCCTTCTTTTGCCAGTTTTTCGCGCAATTCCAAAAAACGCAGGCGTGCGTTGCCCTGTTTTTCCGTCTGTGATACTTTTGTGACGAAAAAAGAAATTTTGCCGTACTTCGTTAAATAATTCGGCCGCCCCGTAACCGTAACGATTTGTCCGCCGGCTAAAGGGAGGGACGAAAAGGTGAAACAATCGATTTGCGAGGCTTCGTCCTTCAGCGAAAAATACGTGCCGTTTTTGGAAGGTTTTACGTTGGTCAATTCGCCCTGTACCTGAATGTCAAAAAGCAATGTTTCGCTTTCGAACATTGCTTTGATGAAATTCGCCAGTTGCGTAACGGATACCGTCATATTTCCTCCACCGCAAAAATGCGGTTGTCGACGATGCAAAGCGGCGATGGGGCCTCTTTCGCTGCGGAGGCTGCCCTTTCCGGCCCTGCCCGTCGTTTGTTTTGATTTCTCTTTTTCGGCTCGCCTTTACAGATTTTGTTGCTCAAACGCCGTAACGACGTTTTGTGCCAGCATCGTGACCGTCATCGGTCCCGTTCCCCCGGGAGTCGGCGTAACATAGCCTGCCACGGCAGAGACTCCTTCGTAATCCACGTCTCCGCAGAGTTTACCCCCTTCGAAATTGATGCCGATATCTACCACGACGGCCCCCTCTTTTACCATATCCGCCGTGACGAATTTTGCTTTTCCGACGGAAGAAACAATCAGATCCGCCTGTTTTGTGATGTCCTTCAGATGCTTCGTTTTACTGTGACACACCGTGACCGTAGCATTTTGCTGCAGCAGCAAGACCCAAAGCGGTTTGCCCACGATGTTGCTGCGCCCGAGAATCACCACATGCTTTCCGTCCAGCGAATAGTGAATTTCCTGCAATAAACGCATCACGCCGGAGGGCGTGCAAGGCGCAAACGCACGATGGCCGAACAACAGCCGCCCTGCGGACAACGGGTTGACCCCGTCCACGTCCTTTTCGACGGAGATGGCGCCGAAAACCGTTGCTTCGTCCAGATGCTTTGGCAAGGGAAGCTGCACCAGAATTCCGCAGACGGACGAATCCGCATTGAGGCGGTGAATTTCTTCCAGCACGTCCTGCTGCGGGACGTTGCCCGGCAAATGAACGAATACGGTATCGATGCCGAGTTCTCCGCAAATTTTAACGTTGTTTTTCAGATAAGAATCGCCCTGCGGATTCTCCCCCGTTTGTACCACTGCCAAACGTACGGGTTTAGACGTTTGCTCTTTTAATTCTGCCACTCGCTTGCGCAATTGTTCGCGCATCCTTTGCGAGCACTCGATTCCGCTCAGGCGCACCGCTTCAGACATTTTTCTCCCGGATCATGGCGGCCAATACGCCGTTGACAAACGGAACGCTGTTCTCGGTGGAGAAACGTTTTGCCAGTTCCACCGCTTCGTTCGCGATAATCGCCGCGCCCGTTTCCGTATACTGTATTTCGTAAGCGGCCATCATCAGAATGGCCAGATCCACCCGGTAAATACGGGTGACGGAATAGCCTTTCGCATATTTGCCGACCGTTTCTTTCAGTTCCTCCCAATGCGAGAGAACCCCCCGATACAGGTCAAACACGAAGGCTTCGTCCTCGGCGGTCAATTTGCTTTTGTCAAACAATTCCTCGTCCAGCGAAGTACGTTCCGCAGCATTAAACTGGTATTCGAAAATCAAATCCAGACAGACTTCTCTTGCGTATTTTCTCATGTTTCGTTTCCTTTGATCCGTTTTGATAAAATGCCCTTTGTTTCCAAAGGGCAAACACTCAGTCAGTTTTGTTCGGAAGTTTCCGACGCCGGGAAGGATACATCCACGATATGCACGTCGATTTCTTTCACTTTGAAAGACGCCGTGCTTTCCAGCGCCATTTTGACTTTTTGCTGCACTTCGTAGGCAACGTCCTTGCCGGAGTACCCCATCTGCAAAGAAACGTACACGTTCACGTACAGGCTGCCGTTAATGGTTTCGATGCGAACCCCCTGCATATAGCGCTTGCTGACCTTTTTATTTTCGTGCAGCGGCACAATGCCCGGGATCGTCTCCAAAGTGCAGGTGACGATCTGCTCCGCAATCGAGCTGTTCAACTGCGTTTTTCCCTGGTAATCCTTTTTTGTAAAAACCTTCATAACGCCTCCGATTCCTTTGTAGTGTAACACATCCGCAGCAAAAATACAACCTTTTCCGCAAGATAAGCCGCACCTTTTGTAAGTCTCTGAGACGGCGTTCCGAAAGCGATTTTTCGGTTCTGCCGCGTTTTTGCTTCCCTCTTCTTCGTTTCGCCGCACCCGGAAATGCGCCCCCTTCTTTCTTTTTCTTCGAAACGGCCTCTTCCCTCCGGACAGAAAAACGGAGGGCACGCTTTATGCGGCTCTCCGTTTTTCTTCGGCGGACGTTTCCGTCGCCGGAAATTCTTTCTTTTTTTGCCCCGGCTGCCCGCACGGAAAGAGATCCTCCGTTTTTATTTTACGGGCACGATCTTGACACATTCCGGAGACTTATTCGTTTCGGAACGGATGATGTCGTAAATTTTGGCGGCGTCCGCTTTGGTAAGTTCTTCCGCTTTTACGGCAACGTTGATATTCTCCGATGTGGTACCGATGCGTACGACAACGTCCGAATAACCTTTGGCTTTGATCAGATTTTCCAACAGCAGTTCCGTTTCCATATTCTGAATCAGTTTCAACTTTTGCGCAGCCGCTTCCTGCTTGCTTTCGGCATATTCTGAGCCTTCCAGAGCGATGATCGCATCCAACTGGGATATTTCCTCCGCCCGCACCTGCTGACGTTCCATACGATAGGAAGCAAAGAAACTCATCGTTTCGGCCGCCGTAGGCGTCGTGTCGTTTTTATTCAGCAGCGCGATATTCAAATACGCTGCCACAACCAGAATCGCTACCATGGCGATCAGCACCGCTACCTTTTTCTTTTTGGTCATAATCTCTCCCCCTGTTCTTTGAGATATTCTATCTTATGAGCGCGTTTCCGCTTTTAGGCAAGAACGCACAAAATTTTTCTCTTTCGACAAATTTCGATTTCCTTTTTGCGGACTAGCCCGCAAGCAGCACCTCGATGCGCTCCGCCGGCACGTCCAACAACGTCTGCACGGCGGCAACCACGTCCATACGCACCCGCAATTGGTTTGCCCCTTCCAGACATACGACGACGCCCAGCACGCGCGGAACGCGTTCCCCCTCCGTCACCGGTTTTCCGGAAGCCGTTACCAATTGCTTCGTGACGGTGGTCACCCCGCCGGACGTGACCGTTTTGGTTTCGTAGGCGTACAGTTTTGTGGCACTTTCCTCAAACGTGATCATCACGCGCACCTTTCCCGCTCCGTCCACGGTCCCGAGGAGTTTTTCCAATTTCGACTCCATCGCAAGAGTGTAGCCCTCCAGCGATTGCGTTTCCGTCGTCGTTTTTCCCGTTCCGCCGGAAAAGAACACCGCAAAAAGCACGGCGCACATCACAACGGCAAGCGCCAGAGGCAATCCCTTTCCCTTCAGCCCGGCTAAAAACACGTTTTTCTTTTTCGTTTGCGTTTGTTCCATACTCCTCTTCCTCCACAAAAATTTCGGTATCGGCTCCCGTTGCCTCCCGCAACGTCCTTTCGGCCACCGACGCAAGCCCCCGATACAATACGCAGCGCACCCGCAGCGGAACCGGCACCGATGCGGTTTCGTCGAACTCGCAGGTCAGCGTGGCTTCGCACCCGTTTTGCTCCAGACGCTCCTGCAGTTTTCGGACGTATTCGTCCTGCCGCTGCTGTGTGACGTACTCGAACAATGCAGGGTCGTAATACTCCCGGGAGGCAAACGTAAAATCGCTTTGCGTAAGGCACTGCGCCAACCCCGAAGCCATGAGGTAAACCGTGATCAGAGCAAAAATGCTTTTGACGTATCGATTCGTCTCCCCGGACGGCAAAAGAATATCCACCACCACCGTTAAAAACGCCACGCCGACGATTGTCAGAACCCAACCGGATAAATCCATACTTCCTCCCTTGTTTCAACAGGCGTTCGAAGTGAAAATCAGCAACATCACGGTGAGAAACACCATGAACGCGACGGCGATGACCGCCGCAACCAGAAGATTCAGGTTTTTCGACGTTTCGTTCAGAAAACGGGTGTAGCGTTCGTCCGTCAGCGGCTCCAGCATCGCCGAAGCCAACTTCAGCCCGAACGAATAGGCCAAAACGTTCAATACGGGCGCCAATACGGCCGTTGCAAGCAAACACAACGCCCCCACGCCGAATGCGTTTTTGATGAGCGTACTGCTTGCCAGAATCAGGTCGAACCCGTCCGAAAGATAGCCGCCGAGCAGCGGCACGTAGTTTTTTGCGGCGAACTTTGCCGCGCGGATGGACACGCTGTCCGTCGTGGCAGCAGTCAGCCCCTGCACCGTCAAAAAGGCCGTGAAAATCATAAACGTGCCACCCAGCGCCAGGTTCCCCGCGCTTTTGCAAAACTCCGTGAGTTTTTGCAGTTTCACGTCCTTGGACAAATTGGACACCACGGTGAATACCGTGGTGAACAGAAACAACGGCAGGACGGCGTTCGCCACCACTTCCACCACACCGCCCGCCAGAAAAGCGACGGACGGCTGATACACCTTGACGCTGCCCACCCCGCCGAGCGCCGCAATCAACGTCAGCAAGGGAGGCGAAACCAGATTCAGCAACGTTTTTACGGTAAAAACCGTTTGCCGCACCTGCTCGACCAATTGCATGACGCCCGCAAGCACGGTGAGAATTGCCAGGGCATAACAAACGAAAAAGACCACGTCGTTCGTGCCGGAAAGCAACCCGTTTTTTCGATTGCCAACGGTACCGCACAAAATGCCGACGGCAATCACCGTGCAAAGAATCGGAACGGTTTGTTCGAACGTTCGGAACAACAGCCGCGCTGCCGCCTGCCAAAAACTTTGCGTGTTGTCCGCAAACGATCCGTCCAGAACCGTTTGCATCGTTTGCAAAAAACTTTGCGACCCGAACAAGTTTTGACCGGAAAGGTCGTGGAACAACTCCTCCAATGCGGAAACGTCGATCTGCGCAAGTTCCTCCCAGATTTTTTGGTTTAATTGCTGCTGCAGCGTTTCCTCCGCAGAACCGATACAGGGGCACACGGCAACGATACAAAAAAAGAGAACAATCCAAACAACGCTTCGCGTCCTTTTTTCGTACCTCCTCAAGGCAGCACCTCCGTTACGATGTTGATGAGCGCTTTCACGACGGGCAACGCCAGAACGAGAATCGTCACTTTGCCGCCCAACAATATTTTATCCCCCACGCTTTTACTCCCCGCATCCGTACACACGTTTGCCGCAAACTCCGTCAGATACCCTACGCCGATGATTTTCAGAACCGAAGCGAACAGATCCGAATCGATTTGGGTTGCCTGCGCAATTTCGTAAAAGGCGTGCACTACGTCGAACAGGCTGTCCGCCACCATTAAGAGCAGCACCACGCCGGTCGCAACGCCCGTAAGCATGGCGACTTCCGGATAGGTCGGCCTTAACAACACAATGACCACGGTCGCCAACACCCCGACACATAAAAAACGAAACAGCATCGCTACAACCCGAATAAATCGCGAATGACGTCGAACAGCTGAACCACCATATCGACGACCGTCAGCAGCACGAGAACCAGCCCCGCGAGCGTTGCCAACGTTGCGATTTCGTCCTTTTCGGCCTTTTTCAGCAGCAGGTTGATAATCGCCGTGACCAGGCCGATGGCCCCTATTTTGAAAATGATTTCAATCCCCACTCGTCAGGCCCCCTTCAGATACACAAAATTGCAAGCAACAACCCCACGCAAACACCCAGTTTTCGAAATAACGTGCCGTTTTTCTTCCACGCTTCTTCCGCCTGCGCTTTCTGTTCGCGAAAAAAATCCACCGCAGAGGCCAGATCCGCCAACTGCGCGGAAGCATCGCTTTTGCCGAGCCGCAGCGCAAACGTTTGTAAAAAGGCGATTTCTTCGGCACGGAAATTGGCGGGGGGCTGCCAGGGAACGCCGCTTCGGATGGCAAGCAAATACGATTCGGAAGCGGCGCATCCGCAGGGTACGCTTTGCACGGCCTCCCTCAGTTTTTGCTGCGAAAAACCGAACGCCGTACGTAATACGGATGCAAGCGTTAACAAATCGAAATAAAAAGTGACCTTATCGCGATAGTTCTGCGCAAGCGCAATCCCTGCGTAGGCACTTCCGCCGAAAACCGCCAAAAGAAGCAGATACTTCATGCCTGCCCCTCCGCCGGCGGCAGCAGGTGTCCGGCACGATCGTACACGCCGATCACCTCCCCCACGCGCCGTTGCTTGGAAAGCATCACGAACACGTCGAACAGACCGGCAAGGCGCGTTTGCAAAAAAGTCGAAAGGTCGCCGGCATGCGCCGTGGCAACCAGGTTGACCCCACCCGCCTTTACCTCCGCCAGGTACGGATAGTCCTCCGTGCGTATTTCATCCGTTGCGATGACGTCCGGGTTCATGGCGCGAAGCGCGTTTTGCAGGACAAACCGTTTTTGCCCGCCCTTCATCACGTCACACGGCATGGGAGTAAGCGCAATTTCGTTGCGCTCGTCCGCCACCAACAGGTTGCAGGCCCGCTCATGCCGCAGAAGCTGCCAGAGATAATCGCGCAAAAAGGTTGTTTTGCCTGCCCCGGGCGGAGAAAGTACCAGCAGATTGCACCGCCCGACCGCAAGATAGGTTGCAAGCGCGGTACCGCGCGCCTGCCGCTCGATTCGCACGTTCAGCGACGTACATTCCTTCACGGTGACAATTTTTCCGCTGTCATCCGTAACGGCTTCGCCGCAAATCCCCAGGCGAAGCCCGTCCAAAGCAAGATACCCTTTTGCGATCTGGTCGTTATACGCATAAAGCGAATGCTCGCATGCCTCGAACAACACGTTTCGGATTTCTTCTGCCGTCAGGCAAAGGACGGAACCCTTGCGGGAAAGCAGAAGATTGCCCGTTACGGTAGCGGCAATGACCGGAAACCCGGCGCGCAGGCGCAGTTCCAACAGCGTCTCCCGCGGCGGCAGGACTTCGAATACGGCGCCCGGCAAGATTTTTTGAAGCATATCCATACTGTAATGTATGAAGAGCTTGTCTTTTTATGATTCGTTTCTTTTTTTACGGTTTCCTTTCCCGGGATTTTCCGCGCCCCCCTCCCGCGGTTCTCTTCGGTTGCGGCCGATGCGTTCGCAAAGGAAATTTCTTTTGCAGGGCTTTCTCTCAAAGAGACTTTTTAAGAAGCACCGACCGAACGAATGCGGAGGGATGAAGTCGTATCGTTTCTCAAGATACGCGGTCGTTCCTGGATTCCTTTTCGTTCCGTGTTCCATTTACGCCGTCCTTTGCAAAAAAAATGTACCGAAGTCGGAGTTTTTCCGACTTTCGATACAAGAGTGAGACTTTATACGATCCCCTTCCGGGCCGAGGGGAAAAATCCCTCTTGACAGCCGGCAAAAAATACAGTATAATTTTGAAATAGAAAACGATATGATTTCGGCGTTTCGGATCTGCAATTTCCGAAACCCGAAAAACCGGGAGATAAACCATGAAAAAAGACGAATTGAGAGAACTTTTTCAGGAAACGTTGGACATGCCGGAACAAGCGCGCATCGAACTGGCGCAGGAATCCGCGCATAACATTACTATGGCGATGCTGGAAGACGGATACGACGAAAAACAAATCGTTTACGCTTTGGCAGCCACCTTCAAATTATTCTGCTCGGCAGACCGCAACGTCAACGATGCGGAATACAATCTTTGGCTTCGCATTACCGGGTCGAACCAATCTCCGCAAGAATTTTACGATATGGTCAACTGCGGATCCGATCCCAAATACGTGAAGGCGTATACCGATTTGTACAAGACCCTCTCAGCGGAAACGAAAAGCGACCTTTGTGTGTTGGGCCTTTGCATCTGCGCCAACGACAACACCATGACCGCTGCCGAGCAACAATTGCTGGCGGACCTTCTGGAAAGCTGAGTCCCCTCGCTTTTCTTACATCACTTTCCGAAACGACGAACCCTTGCGGCTTCGTCGTTTTTTATCGGAAAAGAAGCGCGACGAGCGCGGTTCCGACGACTTTCTCTCTGCCGGATCGATCGAACAACCGAACGGCAAAAAAAAAGAAGGAGGGCGATTTTGCAATCGCCCTCTCTTTCGCTTTTTGTGCTCTATTTTCGTTTTCCTTTTGCTTTCTTTGATATTTTTCCAATCGCCGAGTGCCGACCGAACAAAGCGAACATCGAAAAACCATTGAACCCGTATTCCACCGCATCCGCAGGACGTCCCCGATTGTCCGTGCCAGAATACTCAGTCCTTCAGATCCGAAATTTTGCCGAGCTGCAGCATGGTCTGCTGCACTTCCGGCGTGATTCCCATCAATTGATTGACCGACCGTTCCAGATCCTGCGATTGTTTTTGTACCCAAGCCTCATCCTCGTGCAGGATCACGCTGCCGATGCCATGCGCCAAAAACACTGCCATGCCCTCGTCGTTCAACATGGGCCGAGCCCCGCAGGTACGCTGCACCTTGATGATTTCCTTCAGGTACGGCTCCAACAGGCTCAACGTATGCTCGCGAATGGCCCACCGCACCGTACGATGCATGTTTCCTTCGTACTTTGCCCGGAACTCGTACGTAACGTCTTTCAGTTTTGTAAAAAAGTAGTGCATTGCGCGATACGGCTGCTTTTTGGCCCTTTCCGTCACTTCGGAGAACTCCGCACAATAGGGTTCGAAAAAACGATCCAGAACGTCACTGAACAAATCGTCCTTCGTATCGTAATAGTAATAAATCAACCCGACTTCGCAGCCGGCCGCTTCCGCGATGCTGCGAATGCTCGTACCGTCAAACCCCTTTTGAAAAAAGAGTTCCGTACCGACTTCCGTCAGTTTGTTTTTTGTACCGCCTTCGTATTTGGATTTGCGTGCCATGAAAGTAATCCTCCCGCTCTTTGCATTTCCGTTCCATGGAGCATAGCACACAAGCTTAGGGATGTCAAGGTTTTGCGGGGCAAAATAAGGATTGGTTTCCGCTATATTTTTGAGCATTATTTCACAACGATTCTGCCGAAACCGGCGGAAAATTCCCTCCCGAAAGTGCCACGCCGTTTTGCTTCGAACACGGACCTTTCGCTTCTAAATTTGCGTATACTGCCCTCGGTTCCCGTGAGCCAGAATCAGTTCCATCAGGTCCGCGGCCTGCATCCAGACGGTTGCGGTGTTATCGTTCGGATGAATGCCGATTTTATTTCCGAAAAATTCCTCGTCCAGATAGAAAACAACCCGATGCTCCCGATCGTTCAGGAGCCCGAGCGGAGATACCGAGCCGGGTGTTAACTGCAAAACGGAGGATAACTCCTCCGCAGAGGCAAAAGAAAGCACCCGCAAGCCGTGCCGCTTGCGAAACTCCTTCAGGTCCACGCGTTTGTTTCCCCTTACCGTGATGAGAAAATAATTTTGTTTTTTATCGTCCCGCACGAACAGGTTCTTGGCGTCCCATTCCGGGTACGGCAGACGGACGGAGGAAAGATCCTGCATATGAAAGACCGCTTCGTGCTCCGTCACTTCGTAGGGTATTTTTTGCTCGCCAAAATACCGATAGATTTCCGTTTTATTCATAGGTTGCTCCGTTTTACTTTTCTGCACGCAAGCCTTCCGATTTCGTTTTTACGCAAGCAGAAAAAAGGCGGACGATAAGTTTTTCTTATCGCCCGCTGCGTCTGGTAGCCCCAAGGGGACTTGAACCCCTGATTTTGCCGTGAGAGGGCAACGTCCTGACCGCTAGACTATGAGGCCCTACCAACCAAATGATTATAGCATAGTTTTTCTTTCTGCGCAAGGCTTTTTTCAAGATTGGTAAACAAGTCGGTGGAAGATTCCGTCTTTCTTGCTTCGTCACACCAAAGAAGAGCAGTACTCCTGCAGGAGAAACACACACTTGCAGTACGCATGCCGCAAAACGGAAAGAGACGGCGCTTGCTCTGCCCGGCAAAGCACTGCGTATAACTGCCCGGCAACGTCGGCCAGCGGTTCGTACCCCTGTTGCGGCAATCTGTCGCACGCGAGACGCAATCTTTCGATTTCCTCCTGCAGCCCTGTTTGCTGTTCCTCGGCGTAAGTACCGACCGACCGTGCAACGGCAGGCAAAACGGCTTCGCAGGCCGAAAGGACCTCTGCCACGACCGGAGCGTCCTCTCTGTTGCACTGCAGACGGACTTCGGGAAAAACGATTGCCGTCGTTTTGCGTTCGGAAAACTCTGTAAGTTTATCGCAAACCGTCTGCGCCTCCTCTGCCGTTTCGTAGCAGGCGGCAATCACGACAAAACGATCTCCGCTTTTCGCGATGAACCCGGCGGCACCCCGCAGCTGCACGTTCTTTGCGAACGTTTCGGCAGAAGTATACCCGGCAGATTCGTAAATCTGCACGGCGTACACCGTTTTATCTCCGGCAAGCAATACCGATTGTTTGGGGATGCGGCAAAAAGCCAGAAGTGCCGCAATGAGCGACACAAAACAAAACAAAGGAAGCGCCGCCCCCTTGGAGCGCGCCGCCCGGAAACGGAACCCTTTCGTTTGATTTTTTTCCATGCGTTAACATATGCCGGGGCAAAACAAATTAGACGCAAACCGTTCCGGAGCCCCGAACGCATTCTCCTTGCCCGCTGTCCGTTCCGGTTTTCGTTCTTCTCCCTTAGCGGGGAGGAACCTCTCCGTTTTTGCCGCAATGCTGCCGAACGCAAAGCGCTTTTGCGGACCATTGCTTTACGGATTGTGCGGCACTTTTCCATTTTTTCGTGCTTTTTGTCGAAAAATTAACTTCTATGCCTGTCATAGTAAAACAAAAACGAGAGAAACTTGTGTGTCTCTCTGCCCAAACAGAAAAAGAAAGAACCCTCGAAGGTTTCCCTCGGAGGGTTCACAACGTGAGAACAGTCTGTAAGCCGAGTTCTGTCTTGAACGGTCATCTGTCTAGGCCAATCGTTACCGAAAGGCTCAAGCGACGTCTGCGGGGTGCGACGAGCAGCCGCATACTCCCCTGTCTTGCACCGTGCGGGGTTTACCTGACCTCTTTGTTGCCAAAGCGTCTGTGAGCTCTTGCCTCACAATTCCACCCTTACATCTTGCGATGCGGTATCTTTCTGTGCACTTTCCTTAAAGTCGCCTTCACCGGACGTTATCCGGCGCACTTGCTCTGTGGTGCTCGGACTTTCCTCGTGCAACGCACGCGACCGTTTGGCTGTCTCATGCGTTTATTATACACCCGTTTTTTTCTTTTTACAACCGGTTTCTGCCGAAAACGAAAAATCTGTTCCGAGCCGCGCAAGAAATCTTGCAAAGCCTTTGCGATTGTGCTAAAATATGTTTATGAGCGATTTTAACGAAAACGAACTGAAACAGTTCACCGAAAAAGTAAACGGCATGCTGGAATGTAAGTTTATTCTTTCCGAAATACGCATGACGGCACTGCTGAAAACGTTGGTATCCCTGCCCACCTTGATGCAGACGCTGGAGCAAACAACCGCCTCCTTCGATTATGCGGCGGAGTATCAACGTGCCGCGGCCTGGGTCGCCCAGCCGGACGGGACGCAAAAAATCAAGTTTTGTCTGCCGAAGGACAAACTGAAGTGCTTTACGTTTGTTTTTTGCCTTCTGGCGGATTTCGACGCCGGAAAGCGCAATTTCAACCGCTTTTTGAGCGAGTATTTTGCGGCCGGAGACATTAACGAAAGTTATGCGCGGTTTTGCGAAGAGGTCATGAAGCCCTTTAAGCGCGC
Organism: uncultured Clostridia bacterium; assembly: GCA_934203075.1. Classification (GTDB taxonomy): domain Bacteria; phylum Bacillota; class Clostridia; order Christensenellales; family CAG-314; genus CAKPYT01. The sequence continues at coordinate 12,969 of CAKPYT010000043.1, forward strand.
GGGGGAAAGTATTTTGCGGAACATCGACCCGGAAAGTCTGGACGTGCAACCGCAAAAAGAAGGAGAAAAGTATTTTGCCGCAGAGCGGGTTTACATCCCTACCGACGTATTCGAAACACTGTGCACCACGCTGAGCCGTTTGCGGGAAACGATCGTGAACGAAGTGCTGGGCAGCCAGAGAGAATCTGCCGAGGCGGAAGAAATGACGCTGGCCCTTTGGAATGCCGTACTCCTGAAAAACCCGAAACTCATCAAAATTACCTGGATCGGCTTCAAAAACACCCTGCCGAAACTGCGCTACACCGAGAACACGATTCGCCGTGTGGAAGGCATGCTGTTGCAGGCGAACCTGATTTAATCCGGGAAGAAGGTTTTGTATCCCTTCCTCTCCCGATCTTTTCACGCATCCGAACACATCAAAAAAAGAGTGGCCGAAAGGCCACTCAATTTTTATAGTGCGGATTCTCCGTCAACCCCAAACTGATTTTCAATGCCGCTTCGACTTTTCTTAGCGTTTCCGGAGGCAAAACGCCGATTCGCTGTTTCAGGCGGCGTTTATCTATCGTGCGGATCTGCTCCAACAGCACTACGGAATCCTTGGGGAGACCGTACTCGTCGGCACGCAACTCCACGTGCGTGGGCAACTTTGCTTTATTCAACCGACTGGTGGTTGCGGCGGCAATTACGGTAGGGCTATGCAGATTCCCTACGTTATTTTGCAGAACCAACACGGGACGTATCCCTCCTTGCTCGCTTCCTACCACGGGGCTGAGATCCGCATAGTACAACTCACCGCGTCTGATCATAGGCAACACTCCCGGTTGCTTTATCGTATGTAACTCCGGATAAATTCTGTTCATACCCGCAGTTTTCCCGTTTTCCGGCAGGATAAACCCCTTTCGAACGAATTTTTGCTATCCCCCGTATTTCCGTTTCTTATTTTCTTTGTGCTTTTTCTTTGCCCGGACCGCCCCTTTTCGCATTGCCCCCGGAAAAACCGCATCGGGTGCCCGAACGCGCGCGGCAAACGACAAACAAAATTTTTCCGCCCTTCTTTGCAAAGGCGGAGCACCGGCATGGAAATTTTATCAAAAAAAAACGCCGGCCTAGGCGGTCGACGTCGTTTTTGAATCGTTTTGTTCCGAACGTTTTGATTCGGAAATTTTCAGCCCAACGCGACGCTTTTGCCTGCTATTCCTGCAGCACTGCCACGGCATAGGCAACGTCCTCGGTGTGGGAAATGCTGATTTCGATTTTTTGCAAAGCGGCCGGATTATCCCCGCAAAGGTGAACGACGGGGCGACCCGTTTCTTCGTGCAGAATTTCCACTTCGGAAAGAGCGATTCCTCCGCCGATACCGATACCGAGTGCTTTTAACACCGCTTCTTTGGCGGCAAAAATGCCGGCAAGCGTCTGGGATGCCTGCACGCCCCTGGCCCGGACGTAACGATGTTCCCGCTCCGTAAGGCAGCGGCTGCAAAACGCATTTTGCTCCTCGGGGGACAGTTTCGCAAAGCGACGTACTTCCACCGCATCTATGCCTACTCTCATGCCGAAACCTCCACGGCGTTCAGAATCGCGCGACGCACCGCTTCGACCGTGGCCGCCGTCAGTGCGTGAAACTCCGCCGCGACTTCGCCGCTTGCAAGACAAAAGACGGTATCCCCGTCCAGCATCGTATGCACGGGGCTGATGGCCAGGGCGTACCCGTCGTGTGCGACGGCCGCCAATTTGTTTGCCTGTTCGCGCGTCAGAATTGCGTTCGTGCAGACGCACGCGATGGTTGTGTTTTGCCCGGCAAGATTCGGAACGTTGCCCTTCAGCAAAACTTTGGACGTATTGAGAAAATCTTCTCCCGCGTGTGCGCCCGCAACGATTTCGCCGCCGCGCGTCACGTCAATGACGTCCCCCAGGGCATTCACTGCCACGACGCATCGGACGTATGCTTCCCCCAGGCGAATCTCCGCCGTGCCGAGGCCGCCTTTCTGGCAATGTTCCATCCCGGCGATTTTCCCTACCGTAGCCCCGGTGCCCGCCCCGACGGAACCCGTTTCAAACGTTTTCGCAGCGTTCTGACAGGCAAGGTACCCTGCCCGTTTGTCCGGCGCGACGGCCGTGCCATAATCCAGATCGAACAGTACGGCAGAGCACACAATCGGCACGACGTGGTTCCCCGCGCGGAATCCGATGCTGCGTTCCGCCAGAAAATCCATCACGCCGCAACTCGCTTCCAGCCCGAATGCGCTTCCGCCGGAAAGCACAACGGCATTCACCTTATCTACCGCATTGCAGCCTTTCAGCAAATCCGTTTCGCGGGTGCCGGGAGCGCCGCCCATCACCGCAACCCCTCCGACGGCCCCTTCCGGCGCGAGAACGACGGTGACGCCCGTCCGGTTGATTTTATCGGTGTAGTTTCCTACCAAAAATTTACTCATCTTCCTCTACTCCCTCGGACATTTGCCTTAAAGCGGAAAGAATCGTTTCCGACTCGAACCCGCGTGCCGCCAAATGCCGATAGACTTTTGCTTTCACCGCACGATCCGTTACGGGGGCCCCTCTTAAATACTTGAGCCCTTCCGCTACGGCAACGGAGACTTCCTCCTGTACGTCCGACAGAATTTCCTCCGTCAAATCCCGCTCGATCCCTTTCTGCCGCAACTCCTGCTGCAAACGCCGTTTGCCCTTTTGCCGGATACCGTTTTCCACGTAAAACCTGGCGTATGTGGCATCGTCGATGTACCCGTAGCGTTTCAGCCGGTCTATGGCACCGTCCGCAACCGACGGGGCGAACCCTTTTTGCACAAGATAATCTTTCATCTGACGTTCCGTTTTGACGTAACGCTCCAGCAAGGCAAGCGAACGATCGAAGGCGATTTGTACTTCGCTTTCCTGCAGAATTTCGGCGAGACGTTCTTCCGACAGTTCACTGCCCACCTTCAGACGATACGTTAAAACGCTGATTTTACTCAGACCGCAACGAAACTCGCCGTCCAGAAAAAGGCTGACGCGTTCGTTGTTCTTTTTTTGCACTTGCAGTTCCGTAATGATCGGCATACGATTTCCTCTCGGGTATTATACAAGAATTTCGTTTGCTTTTCAACTCTTTTCTCCGAAACGCCGAAAAAGGGCAGGGTTTCCCCTGCCCTGCCGAAATCTACAAGGCGGAAATCGTTGCACATTCCTGCCGGAGCGCATTGATTTGTGCCCGCAGGTTTTCGCGTTCTGCGTGCAAAGCCGGCACGTCGTATTCGTTTTGCGATTCGTTACAGAGCTCGTATTCGCCAAGCTTCACAAAAACATAGTCCGTAGAGGCCAAAGCCGCCTGCAGCAACTGTAGTTTTTTGCGCTTGCTTTTCAGCAATGCGTCTTTATGCAAACCGGTGAGCGTAACGGTTTTGCCGTTGACGGTGTACTCGTAGTCCATTACGTTCCCGTTAAAATCCGGCGGGAGCACCACTTCATAGCAATGCTCGCAAGCGGCGCAATAGTGACACTTTTTATTCAGCGTGTAGCCCGTCAGAATTTGTTCGTCGTTCGGATTGCCGTTTTCATCCACCCCGTCGGCGTATTTCGGCAAGTAATGCGAAAGATACATCGGTTCACAGTATTCGCCGACGGGCGTCAACTGCCCGTTTGTGATTTTTACAATCATAAAAATTTCCCTCTCCTGTTCTTGTTAAAAAATGCCGTCAGGCAAACTGATCGATTTGCGTGATCCGGAGGCAAAGATCGTAATCGCTGCGCATTTCGCCGTACGTAAAGTAGTTTTGCATTTGCGACACCACCAGTTGGGACGCATTGCGATAGACTGCCACGTACACCAGACGTTCCGCCCCGATCGATTCGTCCGAAGCGTAATCCCGATAGAGTTCCGTCGGGTGTGACGCATCGGAAGAAATTTCTTTCAGCGAAAATTCCGACGTCTGCGTGTCGGATCCGTCCGACACGATGACCTTCCCCTTCAGTCTGGTCGGTCTGGAAAAATCGACGGAAGAAGCAAACGCCGCAGCGGAAAGGCTCTGTTCCGAAGAAACGTCCTTCGAACCTGTCCATACCGTGCTCCACCGGGAAACGTGCGCCTGATATACCATTTCTCCGTTGACGTACGCCTGCTGCATCTTTTTGCCGTTGACGTACAAATTACCGATCTGTTTGCCTTGTACCTGAATATAATTTGGCATGGTTTCTCCTTTTTGCGCGACCGCATGCCGCATAAAATGCCACGATGCACTTTCAGTATAATCGCTGCCTCCTCTTTTGGAACGAAGGACTGCCAATTTTTGCTTTTTTTTGCAAAAAAAATGTACCGAAATTGATTCTTTTAACTTTCGATACAAGAGTAAAACTTTATTTTGCAAAAAAAAAACGTCCTGCCGCCTTTGTTTCGTTGACAAAACCCATGAAAACTCCTATAGTATAAGGAATTATTGTCTTGCATAATTTTGCAGAAAAATCGAAGAGTTTTCCATAAAAGCGCTTTGATTATGCAAATTCTTGCATAAAAGGAGAAGTTATGAACGTCTATGAAATGATTGCTTTCGTCGGTTATCTCGTCGTCGTGCTCGGCGTCGGCGTATACTTTTTTCTGAAGCAGCGCAGCATCGACGAGAAAAGCTACTTTCTGGGCGACAAGAATATGAACGGCTGGGTTTCGGCGCTTTCTGCCGGCGCAAGCGACATGAGCGCCTGGGTTCTGATGGGACTGCCCGGTTCTATTTTCTTGTACGGACTCGGGCAGGTGTGGATTTCGATCGGATTATGGATCGGCACTATCGGTGCGTGGGTGTTCGTAGCCCCGCGCCTGCGCCGTTACGCCATCGTCGCGCAGGACTCCATTACCCTGCCGCAGTTCTTATCCAATCGGTTCCGGACCGAAAAACCTACGCTGCGAGTTGCCAGCGCCGTGATTTTTTTGGTGGGATACTGCCTTTACGGAGCGTCCTCCATCTTTGCATGCGGACAACTGTTTCATATGCTGATCCCCACCGTGTCGCAAACCGCTGCGATGATTGTGGCGGCCATTGTGATTTTGGCGTACACCCTGCTTGGCGGGTTCAATGCCGTTTGCTGGACGGACTTCTTTCAAGGGATGCTGATGCTCGGCGCTTTGATGATTGTGCCCTGCGTTGCCCTGGGGGTGCTGAACACTTCCGGCAGTTTAGGAACGGTATCCACCCCCGACAACTATTACAACCTGCTTGCCGGCGGCGAATGGAACTGGAAAAGCATTTCCACCATCCTCACCGGTCTCGGCTGGGGACTGGGCTATGCCGGGATGCCGCATATTCTGGTGCGCTATATGGCGATTAAATCCGAAAAGGAGATGAAAAAATCGCAAATCATCGGCAGTTGCTGGACGGGATTGATTTTACTGATGGCAACGGCGGTTGCGCTGGTTGCTCACGAGTTTTTAGGCGACACACTGGCCGAAGCAGACAGGAACCTGGTCTTTGTGAAAGTGGTGCGAAGCATCTTTTCCGACGGCGGATGGGCAATTCTCGGCGGAATTCTGATTTCTGCCATTGTTGCGGCGTCCATGAGTACGGCCGATTCGCAGTTGCTGGCGGCCTCCAGTGCCTTTTCTTCGGATATTTACAAAACCCTTTCGAAAAAGAAAGTTTCCGACCAGAAAATGCTTTCCGTCGGGAGATGGGCGGTGGTTGCCGTATCCCTTGCGGCGTTTGCGCTTGCCCTTCTGGTGCACCTGCTGCAAATCGGCGGGGTGATGGAACTGGTTTCCGCCGCGTGGTCTATTTTCGGCGCGGCTTTCGGCCCGACCGTGCTTTTGGCACTCTACTGGAAAAGATTTACCGTGCAAGGGGCCTGTGCCGCCATCCTTTCGGGGTTTGGCGTTTCCGTTTTGTGGATGGTGCTCTTTCATCTGGAGAGCTACGGCTTTCGCAGTCTGATTGCAGACAGCGGCCTCTATGAAATCGTGCCGGGATTTTTCTTCAGTTTATTGACCGGTTGGCTCGTCAGCAAAAAGACACAGCCGAACGAAGAGGCAATGCAGGTTTTCGATCGGGCGATGACGTATCGCGACTGAGGAATTCCTTCTTTTTTGCTTCACTCCTCCCCTTGCGCCCTTTCTGCGATTAACGTCCGGAAAAGAAAACAATACGCAACCTTCCGAACGGAAACGCCCCGCTTGCAAAGGGCAACTTCAACCGGTTTGGAAAATCGGATACGAAAAACGATTTTTCCACAGAACGTAAGCCTCTTTTTCGAAGAACAAAACGACGAACGATAACGTTCGTCGTTTTTCTTTTTCTGCAAATTCGATTATACGGGTTCGCGAGCGCTGCCCGACGGGTTTGTGCCGTTTTTTCCCGCGCACTGCGGCAAAGCGTTTTTTCGCAGCACAACCCCGGGTGCTGCCGGCTATTGTTCTTTTTGATTTTCCATTAAAACAAAATCCGCAATTTCGTGCGTTTCGTGCAGAATATGGCGAGCCCCCGCCTGCCGTAAGGAGGATTCGCTGCGGAACCCCCACGTGACGGAAAGGCAATCCATCCCGGCGTTGTTTGCCGTGAAAATATCCACGTCGCTATCCCCCACGTAAACGGCGTGCTCTGCCGGCACGTTCAGGGTGCGCAGCACGTCCAGCACGGCGTCCGGGGCGGGCTTGCAGTTCATTCCCTCTTTCATGCCGCGTGCCGTGTCGAACAAGCCGCAGAAATACTTCCGGGCGAGCAACTGAACGCCGTAATCCGACTTGTTGGAAACCACCGCGGTTTTCACCCCTGCTTCCCGCAGGCGACGAATCGTTTGTACGATCCCTTCGTACGGGCGGGTGAAGTCCGCATAATGCTCGCGATAATAGGCATGATAGGCATCGATCATTTTTTGATGCTCTTCTTTGCTTGTGCCCTCCGGAACGGCTTTGTTCAAAAGCACCTCCAACCCGTAGCCGACGCAAGCCTGCACTTCCTGCCGGGTTTTTTGCGGCATCCCGCAGACGCGCAAAGCGTAGTTGGTAGTGGCGACCAAATCGTCCATGGTATTTAAGATGGTGCCGTCCATATCGAACACGACCAATTGATATTTCATGTTTCGTTCTCCCTTTTCGATAGCCTTATTATGCCATAACCGAGGGCGGTTTGCAACCGACCGAAAAGCATTGCTCCCGCTTTTTTGAAATTTTGATTCTTTTTTTGCTTTTTATGTTATAATACCGAAAGAAGCGTCGGAAAACGCTTGCCCGGTTGAAGCATCAACCGTAGAAGGAGTGATTTATGGATCAAAACAAAAAGAAAGAACTTTGGCGCGTTGTAAAATTCGTGCTGTTTTCTGCCAGCGCCGGAATCATTCAGATCGGAGTGTTTACTCTGCTGAACGAATTCGTGCATTTCCCCTACTGGGCGTGTTATCTCATTGCTTTGGTGCTTTCCGTCCTGTGGAATTTTACTTTTAACCGCAAATTCACCTTTCAATCGGCAAGCAACGTGCCGATTGCCATGCTGAAAGTCGCCGCTTACTATGCCGTTTTCACCCCTGTAACCGTTCTTCTGGAAAAATGGTTGACGGAAACCTGCGGGTGGAACGAATACCTCGTGACGGCAATGAATATGCTTTTGAATTTCGTAACCGAATTTTTGTACCAACGGTTCTTCGTTTTTGGCAAAAGCCTGGACACGAACGCTTCGGCGCACCGTGCCGAAACGGCAGACAAAGAAACGACGTCGGAAGAAGAAGTCGAAAAATAACACCGGACTTTGGCAGAAACAAAAGTCTGCAAAAGGAATTTCCCGAAAAACAAAAATACAAGAGACGCTTTCGAAAAGCGTCTCTTTTTTCTTGGGTTCGACGGGATCTGAAAAAAACCGTTTTCCCTCCCGACCGTTTCGGAACTTGGAAAAACCGTTTTTCTACACGCGAGAACGGGCAATTTCTTTTGCCCCGCCCCGGTTCTTTCCCTTTATTCCTCCGTACGTTTTGCCACGTCCACCCAGCCAACGGGGCGGGAATACTCCTCCAATTGCGGGATCGTCACCTCGATGGCGCTGTTGGAACTGCCGCAGGCGGGGAACACCGTTTCGAACGGCTGGAGCGACTCGTCCAGATACACTTCTACCCCGTCGTTTACGGCGAAGGGGCAAACGCCGCCCACCGCATGCCCGACCAACGGCTCCGCTTCTTCGGAAGCGAGCATTTTTGCTTTTGTGCCGAAACGGTGCTTGAATTTTGCGTTATCGATTTTCTCGTCCCCCGCCAGCACGATTAACACGATGCGTTCCCCCACGCGGAAGGAAAGCGTTTTGGCGATGCGCTTCGGCTCGCAGCCCAATGCTTCCGCCGCCAGAGCAACCGTTGCACTGGAAACCGGAAACTCCATCACGTCTGTTCTGCCGAATTGTTTCAAATAATCTTTTACCTTTTGTATTGCCATGTTTCTCTTTTGAATTCTCCGATCCGCACGCTTCGTTTCTCAAAGCGATGCGGCAGATCCGCGAAACGGATCGTCAAATAAACTTTTGATAAATTTCACTTTTGCTGACGCCGCGGTCCTTTGCCGTTTGCTTCATTGCTTCCATTTTGCTCATTCCGCTATCCAGATAAAAACGAACGTGTTCCTCTACGGAGAGTTCGTTCCACCGGTTGGTTTGCTCCACACGATTGACGACCAGCACGTACTCCCCTTTCGGGTTTTCCAGCGAGAGCGGAAGTTTGCCCTTCTGCACGCTTTCGTGCAGTTTCGTCAGTTCTTTCACGACGGCAATTTCTCTGGCGCCGAGTGCTTCGTACAAAAAGGCAAGGTCGCGATTTACGTCGTGCGGGGACGAATAGAACACCAATACCGCCCCGGAAGAGACTCGTTCGATCAACGCCTTTTTCTCCGCCGTTTTGCCCGGCAGAAAGCCGACGAACGTGACCGGGGCCTCGAACCCGGACAAGGCAAAGGCGGTTGCAAACGCACATGCCCCGGGCAGCAGCGTATACTCGTAGCCCTGCTCCTGCAAAAAGCGCACGAGGATACTGCCCGGATCCGAAATGCAGGGCATGCCGGCATCGCTGATGACGCAAATGCGTTTGCCTTCCTCCAGCATTGTCTGAATTTCGGCGAGCATTGCCGTTTCGTTGAATTTATGATACGGTTTCAGTGGTTTTTTGATTTCGTAATGATCCAACAGAATTCTGCTGTGGCGGGTATCTTCGCACAGAATACAATCCGCCGTACGCAATACTTCCAGAGCACGCAAGGTGATATCCTGCAGATTGCCGATGGGCGTCGACACAAACGAAACGTTACCCTTTTTGTTTTCCATAACTTTCTCCGTAAATTTTTTGCGCCTGTTCGGTGTAATTTCCCGCTTCGTCGTACAGCGTCAGGGACTTCCACCGCATGCCGTGCTTCCCCTCTTTCACGGCTTTTACCAGCACCAGGCACGGTTCCGCCCCGGGACGGGGATACACCAGGCAGACCTCCTTCACGACAAGGCGCTGCTGCCCGAGCGTGACGCACAACTCCGCAAACCGCTCCGGCTGATGCACCAGGTACAAACTCCCGCGGAATTTCAGCACTCTGGCCGCACTTTCCGCCAATTGCGGGAGCGTGAGAGTGACTTCGTGCCTGCAAATCCGCTGTGTTTCGTTGCTTTGCACGGGGCCGGCATTCTGTTTGCGGTACGGCGGGTTGCAAAAGACGACGTCTGCAATGTCCGCCCCTAAAATCTGCGCGGCCTGTCGCACGTCTCCCTGTACCGTTTCGATCCCGAGCCCGTTGCGCAATGCGTTGCGGCGCGTCAGATCCGCCAGATGCGGCTGCAGTTCCAGCGCGATTAAACGCTTGGGGTGCTGCTTGTACGCCACCAGAACGGACACGACGCCGCACCCGCTGCCGAACTCGCATGCGACGGCGTTTTTGGGCAATTTTACGTAGTTTGCCAACAAGACGGAATCCGTCGTGAACAAATACCACTGCGGATTCTGCGCGATGGTCATGCCTCCGCACTGCAAATCCTCCAGCCGTTCGCCTTCTTTTAACAGTTCTTCCATGTTTTTATTGTAGCACACTACGCCCTTTCTTGCAATCGACTTGAGGGAACGCGGAAAAAGCGTTTTCGGCAGCCATGCAAAAAACAGCCGTAAAAACGGCTGTTTTTGATGTTTCGATTGCAGATTGCTCCTTCCGCACGGGAAGACTTTTCCTTCGAAGGGAATCAGAACAACACTTTCACTTCTGCAAAGAGGGAGGCGTTTTCCTGCAATTTTTGCGTATTGCCCAAAGCGGAATGATAGTTTTGTTTCATCACCGCATCGATGACGTCTCCGCAGGCGCGAATTTGTTCCACCGTTACGTGCAGCACTTCGTCGCGTTCCTTTTGCAGTTGTTCCGTCGTGATGCCGCAAAGGTGTCTGCGCAGGGCAACCATGCCCTTCTCGCCTTTTTTGATTTTTGCATCCAGATCGTTGATGGTGCCGATGATGAGTTTTTCCAACTCGCTTTGCGTTGCGTCGAAGTTCCGCAGGAACTCCCCTGCATGATCGTACACGCGGAAAGTTTCTGCCAATTTGGGATCGCGATAACTTGCAAACGCCAGATCCCCCTGCGGGGTCAGCGTTTCCATGACGTGATATGCCCCGCCCTGAATACGAACCATATTCCACAGATAATCCTTGGAGAGAATCGTTTTTGCTACCAGAAGCGCACCGGAAGAACGGAAACCCGCTTGCGCAAAGTTGCCGCCCTTGGCAACGTACTGCACCTTCATGGGGCAGGTGAGAGCCTCGTCTTTATGCGTTGCGACAAATTCGTACGGGTAGCGCTGTGTTTTTTCGGTGCCGAGAACGGCAATCAACCCGGAGATTTTCTCCTCTACCTGTGCCTGCCCTTGTGCGTCCCCCGTGATTAACACGGAAAGGTTGTCTTTGCGGAACAGTTTTTCTGCCACGGCTTTGACTTTCTCCACCACGGCAGCGGCGTTTGCCGCCAGCTCTTTTTCGATTTCCGCAGAGGCCAGATAGTAGCCGATGCCGCTGACTTCTTCGAGGAGCGCCTTTTCTTTAGAGAAATAGGACAGCAGGTGCTGCATCATCAAACGGTTGCCGCGCCCCGTAATTGCCATTTTTTGGCGCATACGGCTGGTGGCCAGAACGGATTGCAGCCGGGAAACGTCGTCGTAGACGGTTTTCGTGAGAATCTCCACGGCAAGACGAACCCCTTCTGCCACTTTATCGTTCACTGTTTTGATGTTCAGAACGAAATACGCCTGCGCATCGTCCGGATCCGCAACCTTCCCGAATGCGGCGAAATTTGCCGTGATGCCGCCCGTCAGGATGGCAATATCGTTGGAAACGTCCGCAAACGATTTTTCTTTTGTGCCGAGTTTGCCGACGGTATCCGCCAGAACGGCAGCGTACGGCAGTTCTTCCTTTTGGAGGCAGGACAAATCGAACAGGCAGGCGGTGTACGCAATGCGGTTGGTATCCGCCACGTGATGATACAGCGTGATGCCCTCTTTCTTCGATTCGCTTACGGTATACGCGGTAACTTTCGGTTCGATATCCGTCAGAGACAACCGCGGAATGGTTGCCAGCGCTTCTTCGCTATCCGGCGTGGTTTGTTTTTTGCGCAATCTTGCCGTTGCGTCCCGAATCGCCTGCACTTCCTCCGCCGTCATGGAGGCGCGTTTTTTCTTTAATTCTTCCGCAATTTCATCCGTTTGCGGCAGATCCTTGCGGGGGTTCATCACTACCGTTGCATAATACGGGTTTTTCAGCAGGCATTTTTCGATGACCTCTTCGAACTGACGGGACGCCATGTTCTTACGGAACCGATCGAAATATTCTTCATAGCGATAGTGTTCCAACAGGTCGGGGCACCCGTACTCCCAACCGTTCAATCCCCAGAAACTGGACATGATGCCCATCGGAATGGGGCCGAAATTGCCTTCTCTTAAATTGAATTCGGAACGGTTGATGGACGCTTCGATGGACTTTTTATCCAGCCCGTTCTGCGCCAGTTCTTTCAGCGTATCGAACACGATTTTTTGGAATTCGCTCTTTCTTGCGGCGTTTGCACCCTGCACCTGAACGGAGAACGTCGGCTGCAGATTGCCGTTGGAGAATCCGCCGGAAACCTGACCGAGCCCGGCTTTCATCAAGGCTGCTTTTAACGGAGCCGCTTCGGAATCCAACAGGACGTCCGCAAGGACGGTCAGCTTCAGATCCAACTCGCGATCCTTCACGTCTCCCGTGACGAAGGACAGTTCCATCACGGCTTTTTTCGTTTCGTCTTCGTTTGCCGCAATCGGATAGTCGATTACGCGTTCGACCGGCTGCGTTTTGACCGGCTGATACGGCACGGTGATGCGCACGCCTTCATCCGTATACTCGTGCAGATACGCTTCGTCCATAAACTTCAGAACTTCGTCCATGTTCGCATCCCCGCAGACCACCATGCAGCAATTCGACGGATGATAGTACTTTTTATGAAAAGCGGTGAACATTTCCTGCGTCAATTCCGGAATATGCTTCGGATCCCCGCCGGAACAGTTCTTATAGAAGTTATCGTACAGCGCTTTGTTCATCTCTTCTTCGATTCTGTCTTCCGGAGCGGACAAAGCACCCTTCATTTCGTTGTAGACGACGCCGTTGATGACCAATTCGTCCCGATCGTTGATTTCGTAATGCCACCCTTCCTGCATCAGCATTTCCGGAACGGTATAAATGGTGGGATGGAAAATGGCATCCAGATAGACGTCCAGAAGATTCATGAAATCCTTATCGTTCTGGCTGGCAAAGAAGTACTGCGTACGATCGGGGCCGGTAGATGCATTGATGATGGTGTTCAGCGAACCTTTGGCAATTTCCGCAAAGGGTTCGCGCACGGGAAATTTCGCCGACCCGCCAAGGCAGCTGTGTTCCAGAATATGCGCTACGCCGGTGTCGTCCTGCGGAAGAGTGCGGAAACATGCCAAAAAGGATTTTTCCGTATCTCCGTTGGCGATGAAAATCAGTTTGGCGCCGCTTTTCACGTGCGTGAAGACGCTTGCCTCACCGGAGAGTTCTTTCAGTGGTTCTTGCCGCTCTAGACGGAAACCGTAATAAATCTGAGAAAGTTCTTTGTTCATATGTTCCTCCCGAACAAGATTTTATTGGTTTTATTCTACACCAAAACGACGATTCCTTTCAACCCCCGCACGCAAATTTCCCGAGATTTTTCCCTGTTTTTCACGAGAGGACGAAAAACCGTGCGGACAAAAACTTTACAGCAAAACCTATGAAAAAATCGAAGCCGACAATTCGACTTCGATTCGAAAATTTGATTTGACAACGCTTCCGTTCGGCCGTCCGGTCCGGTTACGGCTTTTTTGTTCTTCTCCCCGGTTCTTTCCGCGAAGTTGCGCCCTTCCGACGCCGGCTTTACGCCCTGCTCCGCCCGATTCTGCGGTCAAAGCCCCGTCCGCATTCTTTTACGGGGCCTCTTCGGGAGGCCTGCTAAATCACAAAACCGCCGTTGACGCCAAGCACCTGACCCGTGACGTAGGAGGCCTCTGCCAGATACAGAATTCCTTCGGCGACTTCTTCCGCCGTGCCGAGGCGCTGCAGCGGAATTTCCTCCGCCAGATGCGCAAGCGTTTCGGCGCCGAGCGGCGCGTTCATTCCGGTGTCGATCACTCCCGGGCAAATGCAATTGACCCGTACCCCCGCAAGAGACAATTCTTTGGCGAGCGCTTTGGTCAACCCGAGGACGCCCGCTTTTGCCGCAGAATACGCCACTTCGCAAGCCCCGCCGATTTGCCCCCACATGGAGGAAACGTTGACGATACTGCCCGAAGAGCGCTCCGCCATGCGGGGCGCCACCGCTTTGCAGCAATAAAACACGCTATCCAGATCCACAGACAAGACCCTGCGCCAATCCTCCGGAGTTAAATCGCAAAAAAGTTTCTGCAATGCGATGCCCGCATTGTTCACCAGTACGTCGATTTCCCCAAAGCGAAACTCCACCTGAGACACGGTGCGCTGCACGGCACGAAAGTCCGTGACGTCGCAACAAAAAACTTCCGCAATGCCGCCTTCGGAAAGGATCTGACGCTGTACCTGCCTAGCGTTCTCTGCCTCCGTATGATACCAAATGGCAACGTTATAGTTCCTTTTTGCAAAGGCTTTGGCCGTTGCCGCGCCGATGCCCCTGTCTGCCCCGGTAACAATCACTGTTTTCATAAAACGTTCTCCCATGCACCGCTATTGTATTCCATCGCGCGGGTTTTGGCAATACTTTTTCTGCAGGAGGAAAAGAGTCTTTGCTTTTTTGGAAACTTTGCGCCAAACACTTGTATTTTTTACCGACTTTTGCTACAATACTCTTGCGTGCGAGAGTCGTTCAATGGTAGAGCGTCGGCTTCCCAAGCCGATTTTCGCGGGTTCGATTCCCGTCTCTCGCTCCAATCCAATCGTCGCGGCAAATGCGACCCTTCCAACAAAATCAATCGGCAAGGATTGATTTTTTTCTTTCCAGCAAATTTTTCCACTCGCTTTGCCCCGTTGCGGCGCCTAGTGCTGCAAGAGGCAAGCGGTGCTCCGCCCATGGGGAGGTGCGACGCCGTTCGAACGGGACGTTTCTATCTGCTTTTGCTCCGTCTGCGGGCAATGCGGTTCGTCCTTTCTTTTTTTTGCGGTTTTTCGTCCGCAGGCCCCCAAAAAGGCAAAACGATTTAAAAGTTTTACTGCAAAGAAGAAAGAAACAAGGCAGGAACTTCTCAGCAATTTACGCCAGCCCTATCCTACCGAAACAAAAGATTCTCTCCCGCCGGATTGTCCCCGCGCAAGCGTATGCTCCGATTCTTGACAGGCTTTGGCAAAAATGCTATGATATCCGGAAAGAAAGCGGGTCTGCGGGCACCGCCCCGCACAGGACAAAAACCACGCAAAGGAAGAAAATCGTATGGATTGGAATACTTTTTGGGCAACCATTCAGAACTGGATTACCACTACCGGCATCAAAGTTGTGATTGCCATTGCCGTTTTGATTTTTTCTTTTTCCCTCATCAACTGGCTTGGAAAAAAGATTGCCAAAAAGGGAAAAGAAATTGAAAACAACAAAAACATCGACAAAACGCTGTATCGCACGCTGAGCAACGTTTTTAAGATTGCGCTGAAAATTTTGATTGTGCTGGCCCTGGTGGGCTACCTCGGCATCGACACCAGCGGAATCACCACCGTGATCGCCTCCCTCGGCGTAGGCATCGGCCTTGCCGTGAACGGAGCCCTTTCCAACGTCGCCGGCGGCGTGCTGCTGTGGATCCCGCGCCCGGTTAAGGTGGACGATTACATTGCCGCCTGCGGATACGAAGGAACGGTGGAAGACATTTTGATTTGCAACACAAAACTTCGCACGACGGATAATAAAACCATCTATCTGCCGAACGGAAAACTATCCACTTCGGAAATTGTGAATTACTACGAAAAAGAAATTCGTCGGGTGGACTTGACCTTTTCGATCGATTACACAAACGACTTTGAAAAAGCCAAAGCCCTTGTGATGGAAATCGCCATTGCAAACCCGATGGTGCTGGACAATCCTGCCCCGTCCGTACGAGTGGACGAGCACTCCGCCGACGGAGTGAAACTGATCGGAAAATTCTGGTGCAAGGCAGAAGTCTATTGGACGGTTCGCTATGACATGCTGGAAGCGGCAAAAACCGCATTCGATCAAAACGGCATTTCCATCCCCCTGCAGCACGTGGACCTGCAGACCCCGAAGGACTGAGCCTCTGCTGCAGTGCCGAAAAAAAAACGACTCGACAAAACGCTTTTTCTCCCGTTTCCCAACACGACTCCGTTTTATCCGAACAAAAAGGCTTGCGAATTTTCTTTCGCAAGCCTTTGCTATTCCCGCTCCTTGTAGGGCAATAAAACAGCCGGGGTGCACAGGAGAACGCCGCATTTGCAACACGCCGAACCCTTTCCGCCGAAATCGCGGGATGCTTTGATGCCGAAATCCCTCTTCTTGCCCTTTAGTACAATTTGCCGACGATGAAGTTGAGGAGCCGCTGCGGTAAAAATTTGGCCAGCACGCAGATGCACTTATACCCAAACCCGACGGTACAGACCGGCGGAGGGTTTTTTCTTTTTGCAATTTTGTACATTACTTTTGCAACGGTTACGGGACTTTTGCCGTGCGTTTCGTCCCTCTCCATTTTCTTTACGCTGTTGGTGATTTTTTTGCCGTAAACTTCATTTTCGACTTCCGTTTTGACCCGATTCTGCGTGAAGCCCGTTTTGGTATCCCCGGGACGAACGCAGGACACTTTGATGCCTTGCGGCTTCAGTTCCTGCGCCAGTGCAAAGGAAAAACTTTCGATGGCGGATTTTGTGGCAGAGTAGCACGCCTGATACGGAATCGGCACGACACTCGCTACGCTTGACGTGTTGATGATTTTCCCTTTGGTTTCCCTGAGGTAGGGAATTGCGAGAGAACTGGTGAGAACGACCCCTTTCACGTTTACACCGAAAATTTTATCAAAATCCTGCTCGGTGAGATATTCGATCGCCCCGCTGATGCCCATGCCGGCATTGTTGACAAGAACATCGATGCGCCCTTCCTTTTGATAAACGTCCTGCAGCACTTGCTCCATTGCCGTCCGATCCGTTACGTCACAAAGATACGAGCAAAACAGGCTGCTTTGGCAGGCATCCTTGGCGATGCCATACACGGTATTCCCCTTTTTTGCAAACAACTCCGCCGCGGCAAGGCCGATGCCGCTGCTTGCCCCGGTGATCACTACAACTTGCTTTTTCATGGCTTTATCATACAAAATTCCGGCGGACTATGTCAACACAAAAGGCGCAAATCGCAAGCCTTTTGCCGACTCTTTTTCATTCCTGCCCCCTATAAGGGAGAGAATACGGAAGAACGAGCAGTTTTCTGATATAAACGGCCCCTCAAACATACCGATGCTTCCTCAATTTTTGTTATACCCATGCCTTTTGGAATCAAATACTGTTTTCCAATAGTTTTCTCTATCCAGAATCAACTGCGTATTTCCGTCACGCGTGTAAAAACACTCCAATATCGACCATTTGAAATTTTTTGTGGGATATTCCGGGTCGTTTTTCAGTATTTCATCCAATGCGTCGTTGTGCCCCGTTCCGTTCGTATAGACATAGCAAGACCAACGCCCCCAGATGCCGTCGTGCCCATAGGTGCTGCCGATATATACGTTTCCGTTCTCGGTATCTGTAATTACATAAACACAGTTCACATTCGATAAAGCAATACGCCATTCGTCATTATTCTTCTCGATAATTTCTTTTAACTGGATAAATGGTAAAGAGACCTTATTGTATCCCTCAAAAGGGATTTGTACATCGCCGTATTTTTTATCAAGCAACTGTACTACGGTAATTCTCTCCATCTCTTCGATGGGCAATTTCACGCATTTGGGCCCTTGCTGTCTCTTATACTTTACAATCAACCGCTCTTTGAAGGCACCGAATCTTTCAATTGGAATAAGATGATAAGTTTCATGTCCATCTTCGTATTTCTGTATCTCATCCGTTTTTTCGTATGCACCCAAGAAAAGCCATTGATCCCATTTCTTGTCTTTATCCAATCGAATAAACTGTAAACAATACTTGGTGGAAATAATTCGGAAAGAAATATTGGAACCTGCATGTTTCTTCCAGGAAATGTGTTCCATTAAACGCTTTTCATTGGTGGCAAAGGAATAAATATTTTCTTTTGTTCCATTGTTTAAACAAATCGTCCAATCCGCTTTTTCTTCGCTCCCGAGAGGTAAAAGTTCCTTTAAAAATAATTCCGTCATGTATTTCTCCTTTTCTCTTCAATTCTTCTGTTTCGCAAATAACTTTCTCCTTACGCCATATCAACTAAAACCACCGGTCAACATATTTTTCTTTTTTGCACAGCTCTCCACAATTCGAACATTTATAAGTGTATTCTATGGTCTGCCTTTCTCCATAAACTCTTTGTTCATAGGTCCCTACGACATTCCCTGCTTTATCTTTTACACTTTGCTTTTCGACCTTAGAAACCGGCTCTTTGCTTAGTATCGTTTCGTTCATCCGCACTAATGTCCCACACTTTTTACAATGCGGGCATTTTTTTGAATCTATCGCTATAGCAACAGCAATAACTATAATAGCAATAACAAACAAAATAAAGGCTATTATTAGTTCCATCTTTCGTTTCCTCCTCTTTCAAAATCTTTTGCTCCATCCGATTCTTTCTTTTCTCCAATAAGGTAAAGAC
>CAKPYT010000044.1 GCA_934203075.1 uncultured Clostridia bacterium
GTGTGCTATCCCTTTTCGGAATTCTTTTTGTCCGGGCGGCGTTTCCCGTGCCGCTCTGCTGTTTTCGGTTCGTTTCCCGAATGTTATTTTTCCGGCGGGAACACGGGGATGGAAGCAAGGTAAATCACGTCGTCGCGATCTTTTGCGTCCGCCTCTGCCAATACAAAGGCTTTTTTATAGATGATGCCTCCGGCCCGACGAACCACTTCTTCCATGCCGCTGAGGCTGTTGCCCGTAGAAACGACGTCATCCACAATGCCTACTTTTTTGCCGCGCAGCAAATCGACGTCATGCTTGCTGAGGTAGAATTTTTGTGCTTTGCCGGTGGTAATGGAGGAACCGTATTCCACTTCGATTCCGTCCTGCATATAAAGCTTTTTCGATTTCCGCGCCACGGCATAATAAGGATGCCCCAATTCGCGGGCAATGACGTGCGTCAACTGCAAACCTTTCGATTCGGCCGTGAGCAAAACGTCGCAATCCGCAAGGTATTTTGCAAGTTCTTTGCCGCAATGTTCCGTCAGCCCCGGGTTGCCGTGCAGATTAAAGAAACAAATACGCACGCCGTTGGGCAGGGGTAATACGGGCAATTCCGTAGGATATCCGCAAATACTTAATTGATAGGTTTCCTGAGGCATAATCTCTACTTCCTTTGTTTTCTTCTTTTGGAAAACACTATTATTCTACAATAAAAATTCGATTTTGTAAACACAAAACACAGAAAAACAGAAAACCGAAAAAGCGTTTCCGCGCGGCGTGCAAAAGCCGTTTTCAAAATTCTTTTCCGGGGAAGCGGCTCTTCTTGCGCAAAAGGCCGCCGCCGCGGACGGCAAAAGGAAAAGAACGAAAAGAAAAGGGTTTTTCAGGGTTAAGAAAAAGTGATTTTGCCCAAAATATTCCCGGGCGGAACGGTTGACAATCCCCGGAAAAAGTTCTATATTTGAGGCACAAGCCAGTTGCTTATTGCGAACCGAGTAGAATACGGTCGTTTGATTCGGAGAAAATAGAATGAAACAAAAACAGTTTATTATCGACGGAATGACCTGCGCCGTGTGCGTAGGAGTATGCGAAAAGGCCATCCGTGCGGTGGACGGGGTGGAGAGCGCCTCCGTCAATTTAGCGTCGAAAAAGGCGTTGGTCACGTTTCGGGAATCGGCAGACGTGGCGGAATGCACGCAAAAGATTCTGGATGCCGTCACGCGCGAAGGGTATGTCCCGCGCGAGTACGTACACGGCACGGATGACGACGTAACCCACAAAAAAGAACGGAAGCGTATGTCCGTGCAGTTGATTTTGTCTCTGACATTCAGTGTTTTGCTGATGTTTGTTTCGATGGGGCATATGCTGGGGCTGCATTGGATTACGCCCCACGATACTCCCGTATGGTACGCCTTGCTGCAGTTGGCGCTTACAATCCCCGTTATGGTAATCGGGTTTCGGTTTTACACCACGGGATTCCGCAATCTGTTTCGGGGAAAACCGAATATGGATTCGCTCGTGGCGGTGAGTACGACCTGCTCATTTCTGTATAGTTTGTATCTCACGGTAACGATTTTGCTGGGAGAAGTGCAGAATGCGCACTCTCTCTATTACGAATCGGTCGCGATGATTATTTCGCTGATTCTGCTGGGGAAGTTTTTGGAAACACGGTCGCTCGGGAAAACGGGCGAGGCCGTCAAAAAACTGTTGGATCTCACACCCAAAACAGCAGTGCTGTATCTTGACGGGCAGGAAAAAACCGTCCCCGTGGAAGAGGTAAAAAAGGGCGATTTGCTGCTGCTGAAAGCAGGAATGAGCGTCGCCGTGGACGGCACGGTGACAGAAGGATCCGTCAGTGTGGACGAAAGCATGCTGACAGGGGAAAGCATCCCCGCAGAGAAGAAGGAAAAGGCGGCGCTGTATGCCGGCACCGTGAGCGTTGCGGGCACCTGCGTTTACCGTGCGGAGCGTTTAGGGCAGGATACGGCGCTCAGTGCCATTATCAACATGGTAGAAACGGCACAAGGCTCCAAAGCGCCCATTGCAAAATTGGCGGACCGCATTGCCGGCATTTTTACGCCGGTCGTAATGAGCATTGCTTTGCTTGCGTTTGCGATCTGGCTGTTGGTCGGTGCGCCGTTTGCCGGGGCGATGAACGTTTTCGTTTCCGTGCTGGTGGTGGCTTGTCCCTGTGCACTGGGGCTTGCAACGCCTACGGCCATCATTGCCGGCACCGGCAGAGGGGCTCAGCTCGGTGTATTGTATAAAAATGCGGAGGCGCTGCAAACGCTTGCCGGAACAAACGTTGTGGTCTTTGATAAAACGGGAACCGTCACCACGGGGCAAGTCCGGGTGGAAAGCGTTCACCCGCTGGGGGAAATGCCGGTGGAGGAGGCGCTTTTCTACGTCGGTTCGTTGGAACAGGATTCGGTTCACCCGCTTGCCAAAGCGATTGTGCGCCATTGTGCGGAACACGGAATTGTTCTGGAAAGACCTTCGCAAAGCGAAGCCTCGGACGGTTGCGGGCTGAAGGGCACGGTGCACGGAAGGGAAGTCCTCGCCGGAAAACCGTCGTTTTTAGGGTTAAACCTGCAAAGTAATGCCACAACGGTGGCGGCATCGGTGGACGGAACGCCCTGCCTGGAACTGACGTTTACGGACGAACTTCGGGCGGATGCCAAAGAAACGATGCGTGCGCTGCAGGAGATGCACGTAAAAACAGTGTTGCTCAGCGGAGATAATAAAGCCGCAGCCAACCGTGTGGCGCAGGCGCTGGGAATGGACGAGGCGATTGCCGAAGTGCTGCCGCAGGGTAAGGCGGAAGAAATCCGTAAATTGATGAAAACGCATTGCGTTGCCATGGTGGGGGACGGCATCAACGATGCGCCTGCCCTGGCAACGGCGAATACCGGGATTGCCGTCTCCAACGGAACGGACGTGGCAATCGAAGCGGCAGACGTCGTTGTGACTTCGCAGCGACTGCGGGCGGTGGAAACGGCGCTGTCGCTCAGCAAGCATACCATGCGTGTGGTAAAACAAAACTTGTTCTGGGCTTTTATTTATAACACCGTCAGCATCCCGATTGCGTGCGGGGCTTTTCAGTGGGCGGGGTTGACGCTGAACCCCATGATAGCCGCCGCCTGTATGACGCTTTCTTCCGTCTGCGTGGTCAGCAACGCTCTTCGGCTGAATCTGTTCCGCAAACGTAAGGCAGCGCAGGGGCAGGCGAGCAAGGCGGAGTGTGCGGCGCAAAGCGAAGCACCGGGGCAAGAAAAAGAACGTACGGCGGCAAGCGCGCCTGCCGTACCCATGCAGGCTATAAAAGGGGTACAAACCCCGTGCAAAATACAAACGGAGGGAAAGGAAATGAAAAAAGAGTTTCACGTAACCGGAATGATGTGCGCACATTGCGAAAACCGTGTGCAAAACGCCGTAAAGGCGCTGCGCGGAGTATCGGAATGTACGGCCGATCACGACGCGAACACAGTGAGTGTCTCGTTTGACGAATCCAAGGTGAGCGAATGTGAAATTGCGCAAGCGATTCGCGCGCAAGGGTACGAAGTGGAATAACTCCGTATCGTGCAAAAGCCGCACGGCAGCGTTTCCGAACAGGTCTTTGTTCTTTTGTGGCAAAGTTTTTTGTTCGGCGCGGCGTGCGGCTTTTTGTTTTATTTGCTTTTCCGAGGGAAAAAGCGGCAGCCCCGCCGGGCGGCGGGGAAGCGGACCGCGTGTTTTTGGGCTAGGTTGTTTTACCGGCAGGCGAAAAGAAAGAGCTATGCGCCAAAACGTAAAAAAGTATTGGAAGAGCCGTCGTTTTGTGGTATAATGAACCAATCTTATCCGACGGACGGTTATTTCTATGAATTTGAAAATAGAAAGTCAAAATATATACGCGTCCGGGGCGTTGACCCGGGCGGAAGAAAAGGCTTTTGCGGAAGAACGGCAGCGTGCTTTCGAAGCCGTGCAGGCAGACGAACTTCCGATGGCCGGCTGGCGTATGCCTGCGGAAATCTGCAACCTGCAGGAAGTTCTGCAAGCCGCAAAAGAAATACGGCAGCGGTTCCGGTCCTTTGTCGTGTTGGGCATCGGCGGCAGCGCCTTGGGCAGCCTGGCACTGAAGGGCGCTCTTGCCCCGGAGAGGGAAGGGGACTTTTTCGTGTGGGACAACGTGGATGCCCGCGTCATTTCCAGGCAGCTCGGGCAACTTTCTTTGCGGGATACCTGTTTTTACGTTGTTTCGAAAAGCGGCAGCACGGCGGAAACGCAGGCGCAGCTTTTGTTGGTGTTGGGACGATTGAGGCAAAGCGGCCTCGACGAGGCGGAGCATATCGTTGTCTGCAGCGAGGAAGATTCGCCGTTGACCGATCTGGCAAAGCAACGCGGCTGGCGGCATTTTTCTTTGCCGAAAAACGTCGGCGGAAGGTTCAGCGTGCTGACGCCGGTGGGGATGCTTCCGGCGGCAGTGGCGGGAATCGACGTCGTACAACTGCAGGCAGGGGCGGAGGCGATGCGCCTTGCGTGCCTGGAGAAGAAGAACGTCGCGCTGGATGCGGCTGTCCTTCAGTATTTGCTGTATCGCAAGGGATACCGAACCTTGGTCACGATGCCCTACGCAACCGATCTGAAGGCGTTTGCGGAATGGTTTGCCCAATTGTGGGGCGAAAGCCTCGGGAAAAGCCGCAATCTGGAGGGAATCGTCGTGAACGAGGGGCAAACGCCCGTTTCGGCGGTCGGCGCTACGGATCAGCACAGTCAATTGCAGCTTTATATGGAAGGACCAAAAGATAAAGTATTGGTTTTTGTGTCCGTTGCGGAAAGATCGGAGGATCTCGGGATTCCCGAAATTGCCGGAATAGAAAGTTTCCTTTCCGGGCATACCTTCAACGAGTTGCTGCAAAGCGAGTTGGAGGGAACGCGCACGGCGCTTTGTCGCAGCAGCCGCCCGAACTATACCATTGTTTTGCCGCGGTTGAATGCTTTTTCCATCGGGGAACTGATTTATTTTTGGCAAATGCAAACGGCATACGTCGGGGCGATGCTGCACGTCAACCCGTTTGATCAGCCCGGCGTGGAAGAGGGCAAAAAAATCACCCGCGCACTGATGGGCGGAACGGAAAAAGATTCTTCGCAAACGGCAAAATAACACGGCTTCGGCGGAAAAGCACCGCTTGGGAAAACCCGGTTCCGGCAAAAGGAGAAAGGCCGGCGAGGTTTCCGTTTGCGGGGAACAGAGCCCGTCAAATTGACAGAAGCCGACCGGGGTGTTATACTACTTGGATAAGGGGAGAGAAACGACAGATGCTATCGAAAACACCTACCAAAGGAATGAGAGATTTTCTCCCGCAGGAAGAATCCCTGCGGGAATACGCGTTGAGCGTCATTCGCGAAACGTATTATAAATTCGGGTTTCAACAAATCGAAACGCCTTGTGTGGAAGATTTATCGCTGCTGACAAGCAAACAGGGCGGAGAAAACGAAAAACTGATTTTTAAAATCATGAAGCGCGGGGAGAAACTGGAAAACGCCGCCGACGTGCAGGAAATGTGCGATCTCGGTCTGCGTTATGACCTCACCGTGCCGCTTTCCCGGTTTTATGCGGCGCATCGCGAACAATTGCCGCCGGTATTCTATGCGCTGCAAATCGGCAACGTGTGGCGTGCGGAGCGTCCGCAAAAGGGGCGGTACCGTCAGTTTTTGCAATGCGATATCGATATTTTCGGGGAAAAGACGAACCTTGCGGAAACGGTTCTGATACAGGCCACGACGGAAGCGTTGTCCCGTTTGGGGCTGAAGGGCTTCACCGTGCGGGTGAACGATCGCCGGCTGCTGCGCGCGTTGGGCATCGGCTCCGGTTTTCGGGAGGAAGATCTCGGCAAGGTTTTCATCAGTTTGGATAAGTTGGATAAAATCGGCAGGGACGGCGTCAAAAACGATCTGACGTCACAGTCCTTTTCCGAAGAGGCAATCGAAACTTTGCTTGGCAAGGTAGAAAAAATCAATGCGGCACAAAACGCACTGGAAGCCTGCTTCGAAACGGTGGAGGTCGAACCGCAGGTACGGGCAGAGATTACGGAATTGTTCCGCATTCTGCAGGAACTGCGGCAGGAGTATCAGGTCAAGTTTGATCCCACCCTGGTGCGCGGCATGGGGTACTACACCGGCACGATTTTTGAAATCGGAATGGACGGTTTGGGTATTTCCATTGCGGGCGGTGGCAGATACGACGAAATGCTGGGGCGTTATCTGGGGCAAAGCGTGCCCGCATGCGGGTTCAGCATCGGTTTCGAGCGGATTTTGACTTTGCTGACGGATTCCCGCGAAAAGGACGACGGAACTTGCTATCTGTTGGAGAAAAACCTGACCGCGCAGGATAAAATCGGCGTCATGAAAGCGGCGCGTAAATTGCACGGCTACGGGCAGAGATGTCTGGTGGCAAATAAAATCAAAAACCTTGCCCGTCAGGTAGAGAGTTTAAAACAGGACGGGTATCGAAAAATCATTTTGGTTTCGGCAGAAGGCGAGCGCATTTTAGCCGAATAAAAACCGAAATACGGAAGGGCAGGCATGAATCGGCAAAAAATTTCTACGACGGACGAAACGAAACAAAAAAAGAGGAAAACGCCTCTTCCGTTGGAAAAGGCGCAGCGTTTTCGCGTGTCGCCGGATTTCGGCTTGACTTCGGAACAGGTAGAGCAGCGCGTTTGTGAGGCGTACGTCAACAAAAAACCGAAAAAAGCGGGCAAATCCTATCTGCAAATCGTTTTGTCCAACCTGTTCACCTTTTTTAACTTCATTTATTTTATCGTGTGCGCCACGCTGATTTATTTTCGGCTCTGGGCAGATTTGTTTTTTATGAGCGTCGTCGTGTGCAATACGACGATTGCGATCTGGCAGGAAATCAAATCCAAGCGGATGCTGGATAAACTTTCCGTCGTAACGGCTCCGCGCGCAACGGTCGTGCGGGAGGGGCAAACGGCGGAAATTCCGGCAGAGGAACTGGTTCTGGACGATGTCGTCGTGTTATCCGGCGGCAAGCAGATCTGTGCGGACGCAGTGATTCTCTCCGGCAGAGTCGAAGTGAACGAAGCCATGCTGACGGGCGAATCCGACAATGTGGAAAAGCAGGAGGGCGACGTTCTTTTTGCAGGCAGTTACGTCACGGCGGGAAACTGCCGCGCGCGCGTCGACAAAGTCGCGCGTTTTAACTACATCGAAGGACTGACCGCACGGGCGAAAGCATATCGTAAACCGAGGTCGGAATTGCTGCATTCGTTGCGCATCGTTCTGAATGTGATTGCGGTAGTGATTGTTCCCTTAGCCTATTTTTCGTTCCGCAACAATTTTGCCAATGCGCCGGCAGGCACGGAAGCATTGGTATATGCCGTCAGTAAAACGGCAACGACGGTAGTCGGCATGATTCCCGCCGGGCCTTTTCTGCTTACGAGCGTGGCATTGGCACTGGGAGTCATTCGTCTGCTGCGGCGCAAAACTTTGGTGCAGGAACTGTATTGCATCGAAATGCTTGCGCGTGTAAACGTCGTCTGCCTGGATAAAACGGGCACGATTACGGACGGCACCATGCGCGTCGTTCAGACGGTGGATTACTCCGCCGACGCAAAACCCGTGAGGGAAATCGTGGGAAGCATGCTGAAAGCGCTGGAGGATAATAACCTCACCAGCATTGCCCTGCGGGATTATTTCGGCATCAGCAGCGAGTATCGCGCCACGGCAGCGGTGCCGTTCAGTTCCGCCCGAAAGTTCAGTGCCGTCACGTTCGACGGGGCAGGTACTTATTTTTTAGGCGCCCCGGAGTTTGTGCTTTCTTCCCCGACGCAGCGCGTGTCGCAAGCGGTAAAAAACTTTGCGGAGCAAGGCTACCGCGTGTTGGTGCTGGCGCATTCCAACACGGCGATTCTGCAGGAGGAAAAGGGTTGGAAACTGCCTTCCGTGCGGAGGGCGGTGTCGCTCATCGTCATAGAAGATCACATTCGTGAGGACGCCCCGGAGACGATTCGATGGTTTCAGGAAAACGACGTTGCCGTTCGGCTGATTTCGGGCGATAACCCGGTGACGACGTCGGAAATCGCGCGTCGTGTCGGCGTGAAAAATGCCGAAAAATTCATCAGCCTGGAAGGCCTTTCGGAAGAACAGGTAGCGGAAGCGGCAAAAGAGTACGTGGTGTTCGGACGGGTTTCGCCGGATCAAAAGGCAATTCTCGTAAAAGCGCTGAAAATGCAGGGGAAAACGGTCGCCATGACGGGCGACGGAGTAAACGATATTCTGGCACTGAAAGAGGCGGATTGTTCCATTGCCATGGCTTCCGGCAGCGATGCGGCAAGGCAGGTTTCGCACCTCGTCCTGCTGGACAGCAATTTTTCTTCTCTGCCGGACGTGGTAGCGGAGGGCAGAAGGGTCATCAACAATATTCAAAGCACGACGTCTTTGTTTTTTATGAAGATGATTTACACCGTTCTGGTTTCCGTGCTGGCACTTGCTTTCCGTTTGCCGTATCCGTATTCGCCCAAACAGATGATTCTGATGGAAGTGGCGATCATCGGTCTTCCTTCCACGCTGCTGGCCATGCAAAAGAACACGGGGCTGATTCACGGTCGTTTTCTGGCAAACGTGTTCCGCAAGACCATTCCCGTAACGATCGTGCTTTTATTCGGCACGGTGTCGCTGTATTTGCTGAGTTATTTTGTTCTGCATCTGGAAACCGCGCAACTGGAAACCGCCTGCGTCCTCTGTTTAACTTACACGGCTTTGTTCTCCTTGTATTTTACTTGTCGGCCGTTGAATCTGTATCGCGGGCTGGTGGCGGGCATTTCCTCCGTCATCGTGGTGTGCGGTACGCTGTTTTTCCGGAATTTGTTCGGTTATGCCGCGTTGGATGCCTTGCCCTTGGTATTGGCGATTGCGGAAATCGAATTCAGTTATCCGCTGTTGTTGGGGCTGAATCGCGCGTTTGAAAAAATACGCATAGAATAGTTGACAAAAGCCATAAATCGGTTTTAGATAAATTGCGTTCTTTCGGGAACGAGGAGGGGTTTTATGAAAAAGTTTTGTAATGCAATGGCCGGTATTTGCGGATTCCTTGCCATTCTTTGTTTTGCCTTTCTGATTTTAAACGAGAATTTGCTGCATCTTGCAGTTCCGGCAGACGTTACGGAAATTTTACGTGTCGTGTGCAATGCCGTGCTGTTTGCTTCCGCCGTGTTTGCGGGGCTTGCATTCTGCGTGCCGCGCGGAATTGTCCTCACGGTCGTCTTTCTGGTGCTGGCCGTTTTGGTTTGCATGGCACAGTTTTTTCCAGGGATACTCGCGCAATTGCTGCAAGACCTTGGCGTCTCCGCGTAAAGAAATCCCGAACGGCGTACCCGATCGGGAAAGAAGAGGAAAAGCATGGAAGTTTTACAGGTCCTGGCGGACGCTGCGCTGGACACGCTGAAAGTCCTGCCGATTTTAATGATCGCATACGTTCTGGTCGAGTGGGCGGAACACGTTTTGGGTCAAAAACAGGCAAAATTGCTTTCCGGCAAGGCGGCGCCTTTGTTCGGTGCGGCGGTGGGGCTTTTGCCGCAATGCGGCTTTTCCGTTGCCGCTACCGATTTTTATTCTAAGGGCAGGTTAACCACCGGCACGCTGCTGGCGGTGTATCTCAGCACGTCGGACGAGGCCGTCCCCGTGTTGTTGGCCCATCCGGATCGTATCGGGCTGCTTTTGCCCGTGCTGCTCAGTAAATTCGTTTTTGCATGCGTCGTGGGGTTTTGTACGGATTTGTTTTTTCCGCGCAAGGTTTCCGTTGCAGAGGAAACGCCGCAGGAAGAGGTTCCTGCCGTGCAGCGTTACCTGAAAGAACCGCTTCTGCGCACCCTGAAGGTGGGCGGTTTTCTGTTGTTGGTAAACTGTGCGTTAGGGCTGATTCTGTTCGCCGTGGGGGAGGATCGTCTGAAAGATTTCCTGACGGCGGGGGAGGCTCTGCAGCCTTTGTTCTGCGCTTTGGTCGGGCTGATTCCCAACTGCGGCGCAAGCGTGGCGCTGATGCAGTTGTATCTCTCCGGAGGGCTTCGTTTCGGGGCGTGCATCGGTGGGTTGTGCGTAAATGCCGGCGTGGCTTTGGGGTATCTGTTCAAAAGCAACGCCAATAAAAAAGAAAATTTCGCAATTCTTGCGGCACAATTTTTGCTGGGGGTTGCGTATGGTTATTTCTTGTTGCTGTTTCCGCTGTAAAAGCGGCGGGAAGGCCCAACAAGAAAACAGAAGAGGGGATTATGAAAGAAAAGGAAACGTGTACGCATCATTGCGAGAGTTGCTCTGCGGATTGCGGCAGTCGGCTCCCTGCAAAAGAAGTGCCGAATGCGGGCAGTCACGTAAAAAAAGTATACGGCGTCATCAGCGGAAAGGGCGGCGTCGGCAAATCTTTGGTGACGTCCATGCTGGCAGTCTGCCTGCAGCGCGCGGGGAAAAAGGTCGGCATTCTGGATGCCGATATCACAGGCCCTTCCATCCCGCATATTTTCGGCATTCATCAGCATGCCGTGGCAGTGGAGGAAGGAATTTTGCCTTGCTACAGCAAGGGGGGAATTCCCGTTGTCAGCACCAATCTGATGCTGCAAAACGAAACGGATCCCGTGGTCTGGCGCGGCGGCATGATTGCCGGTGCGGTAAAACAGTTCTGGACGGACGTCGTCTGGGGGAATCTGGACGCATTGTTTCTGGATATGCCCCCCGGTACGGGTGACGTCGCACTGACGGTGTTTCAGTCCTTGCCGGTAGACGGAATTCTCATCGTAACCTCTCCGCAGGGGCTGGTTTCCATGATCGTGGAAAAGGCCGTAAAAATGGCACAGATGATGAACGTTCCCATTGTCGGTCTGGTAGAAAACATGAGTTATGCGGTGTGCCCGCATTGCGGCGAGCCGTTTTATCCCTATGGGGAAAGCCACATCGAAGAGGTCGCCGCACAGTATCATTTGCCGGTACTGGCAAAACTGCCGATCCATCCGGATCTGGCAAAACTTTGCGACGAAGGGCGTTTCGAAGAATTCGAACAAGAGGAGATCGACGGGGCGGTACAAGCACTGCTCAGGAGGGAATAGAGATTTGAAGCGATACGAGTTTTCGGCAGAGGAACGTATGCGCACGCAGCTGGTGGGAATTCCGCGCCAAAAAATGATGCGTCTGTGCCTGTGGTTGACGGCGGCATCGTTCGTTCTGGCGGCGGCGGGGAACGTATGGATTCATCCCGTGCAGTTCCGACCGGATTTGTCGCGGTTCGTTTTGGACGTCTTAGTGCCGCTGTGCGTTACTTTACCGATGTTTCTGGTGCACGAGTTGCTGCATGCGCTCGGTTTTGTCCTTTGCGGGGCACGCATCGGGGAGATTTCGTTCGGGTGCAATTTGCGTGCGGGGATTCTGTACTGCGCCTGCCCCTTGCCGCTGACGCCCCAAAAGTATCGATTCGTCGCATTGCTGCCGTTTTGCGTTACGCTGCTCGGCACCTTAGCGGCAATTCTCTTCGGCAACGTCTGGTGGTGCGTTTGCTGCGCTGTTTTAATCGGCGGGGCCGCCGGGGATTTGATTGCGGCAAAAAGGGCCCGCGCTTTGCCGAGGAAAGTGCGCATTCTGGATCATCCGTTTCTGCCGGCGTACTACGTCATCTGGCCGGAAGGGGGCGTTCCGCAAGAACTGCCGCCGTTAACGAAAGAGGCGGAGCAGGCTTTGGAAAAGGAGTATTTCGTTTCCGGAAAATAAAAGAAAACGCTTCTGCTTCAAAACCGTTCGTGCGGGGAACCGGGTCTTGCCCGTTGCCGTCGGAAAGCCGTCCGGGAAAGGGAAAGTGCTTTTGCAACAGCAAAAACGCGCGGCGAGAATTTGAAAAAAGAACCAAACGTTTTACGAACCAATCGAGGGCTTCCCGGTTGGTTTTTTTGTTTTCTTGCCGCACCGTAGGGTCCGCGTTTCGTGCAAACGTGCCGGCAAATGCGTTCCCGTGGTTCCGGCATCTTGTATGATTTTGAAAATGCACGGATGCCGCCGGGAAAGGGGCGCAAATCGATTGACATTTTTTGCCGAAAAGCCTAGAATAGGCGCGTTGTCGGGGAACCGCAGCAAAGGAGATCGTTTTTACGTTAAACACATTGTTTATTCTGGCGGTGGCACTGTTTCTCGGTTTGCTTTCTTCGCTTCTGATGAAGCGCATCGGGCTGCCGAACGTCACCGGGTATTTAATCGTAGGGCTGGCAATCGGCCCGTTTGCGGCAAAAATCATTCCGAGTGAAACGATGCTCGGCACGCTCGGCATCATCAATACGGTCGCTTTGGGGTTCATTGCTTTCTCCATCGGGGTGGAGTTCAAGCTGCAGCACATTCGGGAAATCGGCAAAAGTGCCATCACGATTACGCTTTTTCAGGCGTTGTCCGCCACTTTGTTTGTGGATATCGCTCTGTTGGCTACGGGGTTTTTCACGGGCATGCCGGCGTATGAAGCCATCGTTTTGGGCGCCATTGCAACGGCAACCGCACCGGCCGCCACGCTGATGGTCGTGCGGCAATACCGTGCAAAGGGCATCGTCACGCAAACGTTGCTGCCGGTGGTCGCTCTGGATGACGCCGTAGGCCTGGTGGTGTTTTCCGTCTGCAACAGCATCGCATTGTCTCTGGCAACCGGTTCCGGCAGTATTTCCGTGGTAAACGTTCTGGTGTGGCCGCTGGCAGAGATTGTTGCGTCGGTCGCGATCGGGGCCGGCATCGGGTTTCTTTTGTCCTTCTTGCCGAAACTGTTCCGGGACCGGGATAGCCGGCTGATCTGCAACATTTTCAGCGTGTTTCTTTGCCTCGGGTTCTGCAAATGGTTCAGCAGCCTGAAAGAGGCCGGCACCTTACCTTTTGCCCTGTCGGATTTGCTGGGCTGCATGATGTGCGGTGCGGTTTTTGTGAACGTGCGGGAAGAAGCGGAAGAAATGATGCACACCACGGATGCGTGGACGCCCGTCGTGTTTATGCTGTTTTTTATCCTCAGCGGGGCGGAGCTGGACGTATCGAGTTTCCTGAATGACGGAATGCTGTTGATCTGCATTTTTATTTACGTCGTTGCGCGGGCGGCCGGGAAGTATTGCGGAACGCTGTTCGGCGCTACCGTCACGCATGCGGATCCGAACGTGCGGAAGTACCTCGGAATCACGCTGCTGCCCCAGGCAGGGGTTGCCATCGGCATGGCAACGAAATGTCTGCAGGAGTTTACGGCCATCGGCATGGCGGAAATCGGGCATAAGTTTGTCACCATCACCATGTGCGCCGTGTTGATTTACGAGTTAATAGGGCCGGTTTTAACCAAAACCGCATTGGCAAAAGCGGGGGAAATTGCTCCCGAAATGCTGCAGAAAAAACACGGTCATCCGCAGCCGCCGCAAGCCTAGGCGTTGCGGGGTGTTTTTTCCGTCCGTAAAAGAGTATAAGAAGTAAGAAAAAAGAAAGGGAGTGCTATCCACCGATAGCACTCCCTTTTTGAATTTTGTTGCAAAACGAAAAGGCGTTTTGTTTTTATTTTCTTTTTGCGCTTGACGGTTTCGGTACCGTTTTTTCTTTTTGCAGGCCTTGCCGTGTATCCCGATAGTATTCCACCCTGTCCGGATACTCGTAAAGCACAAGTGCAGGATCCGTCACACTTCGGAAGATCTTCGGTTCTTCCTCCTCGGCAGGGGGCAACCAGCCTTTTGCCTGCAGTTTTTGCGTTTGACGATCCAGTTCCTGTTGTGTTTTTTGCAATTTTTGCTGTGCATTGCGTTTTTTCCTGCGTGCGGCGGAAACAACGCAGCCGATGACCAGCAGCAGAAAGCCGCACCAAAACAGAGTATACCCCATGGTGTTCGGCACCAGGCTCCCCGTAAGGCGTAAAATCAGGCCGACCAGCAGATAGCATAGGGGAAACAGCAGACCGATGCGGTACAGCAATTTCAGAATCGCCCCCAAAGCAATTGCAACGGCTTTTAACAGCGACCAGACCAATTTGCAGCCGATCCAAAGAGCGGCAGCCAGTTTGGTAAAAACTCCGAAAAACGCTTTCATAGCCTAACGGATAACGTCGCAGCCCATGTACTTCCGCAGTACTTCCGGCACGGTGACGGAACCGTCCTCGTTCTGATAGTTTTCAATCACGGCGGCAACCGTTCTGCCAACCGCCAGACCGCTGCCGTTCAGCGTGTGTACGTATTGCGCCTTTCCGGTGCTTTCGTCCTTAAACTTGATGTTGGCACGGCGTGCCTGATAATCTTCGAAGTTGCTGCAGGAAGAAATTTCCACGTATCTGCCATAACTCGGCAGCCACACCTCCAGGTCGTAGGTCTTGGCGCTGCTGAAGCCGATGTCCCCCGTCGAAAGCATGGAGACGCGGTAGGGAAGTTTCAGAAGTTGCAAGATCCGTTCTGCGTCGTTGGTGAGTTTTTCCAGTTCGTCGTAGCTGTGCTCCGGCCGAACGAATTTTACCAGTTCCACCTTGTTGAATTGATGCTGACGAATCAATCCGCGCGTATCTCTGCCGGCGCTGCCCGCTTCGGCACGGAAGCAGGCGGAATAAGCGCAATACTTTATGGGCAGTTGCGTCCCGTCCAGAATTTCGTCCCGGTGAAGGTTGGTTACCGGCACTTCCGCCGTGGGAATGAGGAAATAATCCGTATTTTTTACGGCAAAGGCATCCTCCTCGAATTTGGGCAATTGGCCGGTTCCCGTCATGCTGGCGCGGTTGACGAGGTAGGGCGGCAAAATTTCGGTGTAGCCGTTCTCGGTATGCGTGTCCAGCATAAAGGTGAAGAGGGCTCGTTCCAGTTTGGCTCCCGCCCCGCGATATACGGTAAAGCGCGACCCGGAGATTTTTCCGGCGCGCGGCCAATCGAACAACTTCAGGCTTTCGCCCAGTTCCCAGTGCGCTTTCGGCGCAAACGAAAATTGCGTCGGCTCGCCATAGGTCCGCACCGTAACGTTATCCGCATCGCTCTTCCCTACGGGGATGCTTGCATGCGGCAGATTCGGGATGGAAAGCAAGGCGTCTCTCAGTTTCGCTTCGGTTTCTGCCAGGTCCTGATCGAATACTTTAATGCGGTCGCTCAGCACTTTCATTTCCGCAATGTAAGAGTCCGCATTTTCTTTGGCGCGTTTCAACTGCGCGATTTTTTCGCTGTCGGCGTTGCGTTTTGCTTTCAGCACTTCCACTTCTTTCAGAATGCTGCGGCGCTTCAGTTCCAAAGCCACGGCTTCGTCCACCGGGAAGGTGCCGTTTCTGCCGGCAAGTGCCTTTTTAACTTCTTCCGTATGGTCTACAATGTACTTAATGTCCAACATGATTTGATTCCTCTCCGTTTCTTGCTTCTTGATTTATTTTTTTGTTTTCTTTTTGTTACGACGCAGAACTTCCGACAAACCGCACAATGCGGATTCCGGCATTTTGCATCAGTTTCAGTGCGACGGTCTGGTAGACGTCCTTCGGGTGGGTCGGCGAGCCGAAAGTATCAACGGCGTTTGCCACCAGCACCACGTCCACCGGCAGGTTTTGTTCGTTGCAGTATCCCTTTGCCGTCAGGGCGAATTGCAGCACGCAGATGTCCGTACAGTCTCCCGTCACAATCAGGTGCCGGTACTGCTTCAAATAGGGCAGAAAGGCAAAGAACCCGTTGGTACTGTTCTTTTTCAGATCGATTGCGTCTTTCAAAAACAGGCCTTCGGCCAATTCGCTCTCCGCGCTGCCTTCCAGACAGTGCTCCGGAAAAACTTCAAACTCGCGGCAGCCTTTTGCGTGACAATCCCGCAGGGTAAACGTCTGCGCAAGAGGCAAAGCGTTTGACGCGTCGTTGATCACGGGAATGATTTCCGCAACGGTCGGGTCCGCAAGTGCGCCTTTTTCCACAAAACCGCGAATGACGTCAATCACGATGAGGGCGGTTTCTTTGGTGTTGAATTCCGCCAGGTCCGAGGGTTCGGCGGCCTGCAGTTCCTCCTGCCAACTCTGTAGTGGATTCATAAAAAACCTCATGAATTTAATATCTTATTTTAGCACAGATCTCTTTTTCTCACAATAGGAATTACCGAAACTTTTTACTTTTCTTTTCTTTTTCGGCCCGGAGGCCGTTCGGAAAAATTCTCGGAGGAAAAACGTTTTCCGTGCCGGAAAAAGTGGTGCGGCGTGCGTTTTTCTTTGTATTTTTGTGCCTGTTTTGGCGTTTCCTGTAAAAGCACTTGCCAAAACGAAGAATAGAAAGTAAAATAGACGCAGAAACAGAGAGGTTACGTTATGGAACTGAAATTATACAATACGCTCAGCCGCAAAAAAGAAGAGTTTGTGCCGATCGGCAAAGAAGTTCGCATGTATTCGTGCGGGCCGACGGTGTATAACTATGCGCACATCGGCAATCTTCGCACCTATGTTTTTATGGACCTTCTGCGCAGAATATTGACTTATAACGGCTATCGGGTGAAGAGCGTAATGAATATTACGGACGTGGGGCATTTGCTTTCGGATGCGGACGAAGGCGAGGACAAGATGGAAAAAGCCTCGCGCGAGCAAAAGAAAACGCCTTACGAAATTGCGGCAATGTATACCGAACAGTTTTTTAAGGATATTGCCGCGCTGAACATTCAGCGGCCGACGTTGACGCCCCGCGCAACGGAAAACATTGCGGAGATGATCGAAATCGTGCAGGAACTGCTGAAAAAGGGCTATGCGTACGAAATCGACGACGGCATTTACTATTCGGTAGATCGTTTTCCGGAATACGGCAAGCTGTCCGGTACGAAACTGGAAGACAACATTTCCGGCGCGCGGGTAGAAGTGAACACGCAAAAGCGCAATCCGGCGGATTTCGCTTTGTGGAAAAAGGCAGATAAAAACCACATCATGCAGTGGGAAAGCCCCTGGGGCATGGGATATCCCGGGTGGCATATCGAGTGCACGGCCATGAGCCGCAAGTATCTGGGAATGCCGTTTGATATTCACACGGGCGGGGTGGATCACATTCCGATTCATCACGAAAACGAAATTGCGCAGGGCGAAGCGCTGACCGGCCAAAAGAACGTAAACTACTGGATGCACAGCGAGTTTATGCTGGTGGATGGCGGCAAAATGTCCAAAAGCCTGGGCAATACGTATACCGTAACGCAGTTGAAGGAAAAAGGGTATCAACCGTTGGACTTCCGCTATCTGTGCCTGAACACGCACTACCGCCAGAAACTGAACTTCACGTTTGAAAGTCTGGACGGTGCCAAAGCCGCTTACGAGAGATTATGCCGTCACTTGCTGCAGCACAAGGCGGGAACGGAAACGGTTCCGCAAGAGGTGTTGTCCCGTTACGAGCAGGAGTTTCACGAAGCCATCAACGACGATTTGAACGTGCCGATGGCAATGGGCGTACTGTGGAAGTTGCTGAAAGAACCCAAAAGCAAACAAGTGTACGATCTGGCCGTCAGAATGGATGCCGTATTCGGCCTGAACTTTGCGGAATTGCAGCCGGAAAAAGAGCCTGCGGTTTCCGCGCCGGAAAACGTCAGGGCTCTGGCAGAACAGAGAAAAGCCGCCCGTGCCGAAAAGAACTGGGCGGAATCCGATCGGCTCCGTGCCGAAATTGCGGCGCTCGGCTATGCCGTAAAGGACACGAAGGACGGGTACGAACTTTCCAAAAACGCCTGAATCGAAGTCGGCAGATACAGGCAAAAGGGGAAGGGAGCGTTTCTTTCCCGAGGGGAGAGACGGTAAAGAGCCCTTCCGGCGGAGAAGAAATGCCGAACGATTTTCGGCCCGGCGGTTATCAAAAGAGAACAACCCCCATATACTTCGGTATAGGGGGTTGATTTTTTTGAAACATTCCATTGTGATAGACGGTCGGAACAAAACGACCATCTCCGGGGTAAAGCAGGTGCTTTGTTTGACGGAGCGGGAAGCGGAAGTATCCCTCGAGGAGGGCACGCTCTCCGTAAAGGGAGAGGGATTGCATGCAAATCAACTGAACGTGGCAGAGGGCGTTTTGGTGGTGGACGGCACCGTACAAAGCATCAGTTACGGGCAAGCAAAAGGGAAAGGGCTTGCCAAGTGGTTGAAATGACGTTTTTTCCCTTCCTGTTTTTGGGGGGCATCTGGTGCGCGGTCTACGTGACGACGCACTTTTTTGCCTGTAAAAAATTCGTTTCGGTGTTAATGGATCTGCTTTTTGCATTGTTTGCGGGCGTTTCCGCACTGTTGTGCCTGTTTTTTTGCTGCGATTTCGTGCTGTCGTGGCAGAGCGCCCTCGGTTGTGGCGTCGGTGTTGCCTGCGGAAGAGCACTTTTCGCTTCACGGCTTGACAAATTCTGGAAAAGCGTTTATACTCGGTGCAAAGAAAAACGCAAAGGAGGTCGCAATGGATAATCGCCTGAAAAAGAACGTCCAAATCATCACGGTCGTTGCGGTGGTTCTGGTTGTGGTATTGGCGTTGATCGCCGTCACTTTGCTGGTTCAGCAATCACAGTTAAAAAGCATGAAATCCAGACTGCAGGCAGAACTGGATGCATTGGATCGCACCGCGTCTTCGCTGGAAGAAGAACAAGCCTATCGTAATTCGTTGGAATATGTAGAAAAATACGCACGGGAACAGTTGGGGCTGGTCAAGGCGGGGGAAAAAATCTGGAGACCCTCTGCCGGCAAAACCGAAAACGCGTAACAAAGGGCTTATGCCGGGAAACGCAGTAAGCCGCTCTTCTCTTGCTTCAAGAGAGGGGAACAAAGCAAAAAGAAGTCTGCAAAGCAGGCTTTTTTTGTTCTTTCCCGCGGAAACCCGGCTTTTTTGAAGAAACGATAGAAAAACCGTGTGGCGCTCGTAGGTTTCAACTGACGAAAAGCGGAACAAACAGGGCGCAAAACATCGGAGGGGTAGTATGACTGTTTTAAAACTCGATATGTATCAGACGCTTGCCGTAGCAGTCGTTATGCTGTTTGTGGGCGGTTTTCTCAAAAAGAAAATTAAGTTTCTGGAAAAATTCTGTATTCCGTCCCCGGTCATCGGAGGGGTGCTGTTTGCCCTCCTTTCTTTGGTTCTGCACCTTACGGGGGTTGTAGAATTTTCTTTTGACGAAACGTTAAAGGACGTGTGCATGGTGATTTTTTTCACTTCCGTAGGGTTTCAGGCAAATCTGCGCGTCTTAAAAAGCGGCGGGATCAGTCTCCTGATCTTTTTGGGGTGCGTCATCGTGCTGATTCTTGGACAAAACGGCTTGGCTATCGGAATCTCCGCCCTCATCGGGGTGGATCCGTTGGTCGGAATGTGCACGGGATCGATCCCTATGGTCGGCGGGCACGGCACGGCAGGGGCCTTTGGTCCCATTCTGGAAAAACTCGGCGTCAACGGGGCTACCACTATCTGTACGGCTTCGGCAACGTTCGGCCTGCTTGCCGGTTCGTTGATCGGCGGGCCGCTGGGGCGCCGTCTGATTGAAAAAAAAGATTTGTTAAAAACTGCCGTTCCGCAAGAAGTTTCGCCGCAAAAGGACGAGGCCTCCGCAGCGGAGGGGACAACCGGTAAAGCCGGCAGATATGCGCCGGCCGCTTACCAGATTGCACTTGCCATGGGGATCGGCACGGTTGTTTCCTGGCTGCTTTCCAAAACCGGCATGACCTTTCCCGTCTATATCGGCTCCATGATCGTTGCCGCGGTGATGCGCAATATCGGCGAGTATTCCGGAAAGTTCACCGTCTATATGGCAGAAATCGAAGAACTCGGGAGCATTTGCCTGTCGCTGTTTTTAGGGGTCGCCATGATTACTCTGAAACTTTGGCAGCTTGCCGAACTGGCCCTTCCGATGTGCCTGCTTTTGTTGGGACAACTGCTGTTCCTCCTGCTGTTTGCCTATTTTGTGGTGTTTAACGCAATGGGCAGAAATTACGACGCCGCCATACTGGTTGCGGGCGTCTGCGGGTTTGGCATGGGCGCCACCCCCAACGCAATGGCCAACATGCAGGCTCTGACGGAAAAATACGTGCCTTCCGTCAAAGCGTATCTGCTCGTGCCGATTGTCGGTTCCATGTTCGCGGATTTTTTGAACAGCCTGTGCATCACGCTTTTCATCAATCTGTTGTAAAGCCTCGTTTGTGAAAAACGCCGCTTTGTACCGGCAGGAAAGAAAGGAGAGAAATCACGTCAGTAAAAAGGGAGCGGAACGGAGGTCATATCGCCTTCGATCCCGTGCCCCGTCGGGGACGGCGGTTCCGACCTTTTGTAAAAGGAAAAATCAATAGGGAAGAAGAAAAGGGAAGCAAATCGTTTGCTTCCCTTTTTTGGACGCGGATCGCCTGTGGGGGGATAACCGGCGCACAAAGGCCGGAAAATTGCCCCGAAGAGGGAATCGGCTCGAACAAACGGAAGGGAAACAAAAAAGACTTGCAAAAGAGCAAGTCGTTTTGGGTCCCGACTCAAAAGCGAAGTCGGCGCTGGTCTGAGTGACAGGAC
>CAKPYT010000045.1 GCA_934203075.1 uncultured Clostridia bacterium
TTGCCGGTTCAAACACCAGCCTGCTGCCGAAGGAACGTGTTTTGCCGATGTCTTTGGCATCCATCACGATTTCGTCGTGTTGGAAACGCATCGAAGAAACGGGTACGAACGATCCGCCCGCCGTAATAAATTTCGCACTGTAGCTATAGTTCAGAAGGGCGCCGTCCGTGCCTTTCACAATGCCTCTCGGAAGAATCACCGTGTAGTCCTTGTTTTCCAGTACCTGTGCAAGCGTAATTTTCAAAGTGTTTCCGCTGAGAACTGCGGTGTATTGCTTTTGCCCGGCGGTGTACACTTTGTAGTTGCTTTCGATTTCCGGAATGTCTTCGTTTAACAAGCGCTTTCCGTTCGACCAGATCTGAATGTCATTTTCCGTCGATCCGTTCCACGCAACGTTTTCGGAGAAGGTAAAAGTAATGTCATGGTTGGTGGCCGGCATACGGTCAGCCGTCATAGATCCCGGCGACTTTTTCATTTGCGGAGTTACGGAAGTGATTTTGATCGACGCGCCTTCCGCTTCATAGCCGATGTTCACGGTTGCGACCCCGTCCGTAAGGGACGAAATTTCAATTCTCAACCCCGTGTACACGGTGGCGTTTCCGTATTCGTCGTAGGCGTTTGTGTTGGGGTAGGTATTCGGGCCGATCACGTCTCCCGCTTTAAAATAATCCTTTTCTTCGTAGTTCGGTTTATCGTTGCCGCTCGTCGCATGCCAGTTCAGAACGTAATCTTCGCCGTCTGCCTCCAAGGGGGCAATGTATTTTACGTCCGAATAACTGTTATCGTAGCGGAAACCGAAACCGCGGCGGCTTGCATATCCGCCGTCCGCCACGGTGGAATCCACATGAAGAATCCGCACCACCGGTTGAGACAGTCTTGCAAGCGTTTTGCCGTTCAGGTTTTTGGAAATCACTTCCACAACGAACAGTTCCGTGCGGCAGTCTTTCGCGTCCAATCCTTGCGTCTTCAGGCGAATAAAGAGAGCGTCCGGCTGTTCGTTGGAAGCTCGTAACGTGTAAGTGCGAACCGCTTCCTGCAGTTGGCGAACGTCATCGATGTCGATCACCTGCGGCTCGATCCATCCGAGCAGCCATTTGGAGAATGCGTTGTGATCCCCGATGTTGCTATCCATCATATCCATCGTGCCGAGGCCGCCTTCGCCGGCACCGCCCGTGATGGCGATTC
This sequence comes from uncultured Clostridia bacterium, assembly GCA_934203075.1. Classification (GTDB taxonomy): domain Bacteria; phylum Bacillota; class Clostridia; order Christensenellales; family CAG-314; genus CAKPYT01. Next base: position 1,186 of record CAKPYT010000045.1, read on the forward strand.
CCGCATAAGTATGGTCGTCGGAGTCATAGCTGTAGTAATCGTTCAGCCCCAGCAAGTGTCCCGTTTCGTGAATGATTGCGGTCGAACTGCACACGGTGGGCGGTACAGAGCTCCAGACCGTGATCCCCGGCACGAAAATATAGCCGAGCACGGTTTTTTCTGTTTGATCTGCCCCCATAAAGACGTTGCCGTCCGTCCAGGAGGAGCGGAACGCGCTTCCCCACGTGGAGGAACGCTGATCATAGTTCCCCGCCCAGAAAACAAAGAGAGAATCCACAATTCCGTCGTTGTTGGCGTCGTATCGACTGATGTCCAACCCGTTTTGAATGTGATATTCCAACGCCTCCCGCATCAGCGTGGTGGGGGAGTAGTAGTCCCGCGTGTGCAGGGTTCGATACCAATCCAGCACCTCTCCCGCAATGTTCAGTTGCCCGTAGGAAGAACGATAGTAGTAGGCCGAAAGGGAAGATTCGTTTTGTATATTGAAAATCTGATCCTGCACGTCTGCCGCAGTGACAAAGCGCGGCCGTACCTGATCCGGGAAGTCAATCAAAAGAACCAACGGTTTTGCCGTGCCGAGCGTCGGCATCACGGCGTCCAGTTCGTAGGCATTGGGGAAGTGCGAAGCAAGCGAAGTCTGCAACGTTTTGCCGTGGGCCGTCACGTTGCCGGAATCCCGATTGACGCGATAAAAGTCAAACTGACAACCGTCTTTGGCAAACCCGACGTATTGAGCTCCGACCAGCCCTTCCAGCCGGAAGGCGCCGGTGTCGTCCGTCGTGGCAGCCTCTTTGCCGTTCAGCAAAACTTTCACGTTCGGTGCGGCGGCTCCGTCCAGTAAAACGGTTCCTTGCAGCGCATATTCCGTCAGGTCCGGCGTCGGGTCGTCCGTCTCGCTGATGCGCAAAAACGTTTTCGGCTGACCGGCCGAGAAGGAGGCTCCTTTGCCCGTTTCCGGGTTGCTGCAGCCGGAAGTAGGCATTAAGGCAAGCGTTTTCGGCAGTTGATACCCCGTGCCGTCCGCCAGAACTTCGCCTTCCACGACTTTTGCGGAGTTATCGATAAAGTTCCTCGCAAAGTAGCGCAGTGTAATTTTCGTCCCCGAAATTTCATAGTGCCCCAGTGCTTTAATCAGCCCGTCCGACCCTTTAATGATAAACGCATCGGCCGGCAGTTCACTGAGGTAGTAATCTCCGCCCATACCGCTCGGTGCGGAGTATTGTTTCGTCAGCGGAGCGGTATAGTAGGTAAAGGTCACGGCGTTCAGCATACTGTCCGCGGTCGGCACGTTCAGAGTGATGGAAGATGCCGTCAGCGAAAAAGCCCCGGCAAAAATGCCTTTCGTAATGGTCCCTTCGGAAGTGCTGCCGTCGGAGACAAGCAGTTTCAGGGTTCCGTCGCGATAGATCTGATACGTTCCCTGCGTCAGCGTTCCGTCGCAATATAAAAAGAATTCGCGAAAGCGTTCCAGAATCAAAATTGCTTCCGTATCGTTTTGTTTGCCGTAAAAAACGCCCACGTAGTTCAGGTATACATAGTCGGAGTTCTCCGGTGCAGGGCTGAAGCGCATGGTTTTGTTTTCCATCGCTACCGTAAAGGTCGCCGCTTTGCCGTCGGCTTCCGTCGTTGTCGCGCTTGCGCTTTCCGTCACGAATCGTAACGATTTTTTATCCTCCGTAAGGGCAGCACTCCCTTCGGAAACGATAGCGCTTCCGTCGTTGCAAATCAGCCGATAACGCCCGTCGGCGTCGATTTCCATGGTGTAAAGGCGCGATCCGGTGCGATCTTCCAGTTCGTCGTAAACAAACGATTTGCCGAAAAACGTTTTTGTCGAAAGGGTGGTGTCTGCCGGCGTCGGGTCCGGGGTCGGCTGCGGTGCGCAGGCGACGCACCCGAGCAGACAGAGTACCAGCATTGCGGCAAGCCCCAATAAAATGCGGGTTCTACGTTGCATAAAAAACCTCCAGAATAAGAATGATGTTGAAAGTATTATCTCATAACTATTGCAAATTTGCAACGTACATTTTCATCGCTTTTGACCGGTTTCGGAGCAAAACGGCAGCCGGGGCACGAAACGGACGTCAAAAACGAAAAAAAAGAAAAGATTTTGAATAAAAAAAAGGAAAAACGCCGCAAAATCGGTATAATTCAATTGTAAGGGACGTGAAAGATGGCCGAAAAACAAGAATGGTTAAAGTTTATCGAAGAACTGAAACAACGAAACGATATCGTAGACGTGGTCAACGGCTACGTACCGTTGACGCAAAAGGGCAAAACGCATTGGGCGTGTTGTCCGTTTCATCATGAAAAAACACCGTCTTTTTCGGTAAACCGCAGTGGACAGTTTTTTAAGTGCTACGGCTGCGGCAAAGGCGGGGACGTCATCACTTTCGTGCAGGAAATCGATTCTCTCACTTTTATGGAAGCGGTACAGCTTTTGGCAAAACGCGTGGGGATGGAAGTCCCGCATTCGTATCGGGACAGCGAAACGGAACTCAAAAAGAAACAGCGCGAACAGATGTATGCTATTTGTAAGGCAACGGCACAGTTCTACCATCGAAATTTGCAAACGCCGGCAGGCTCCGGTGTTTTGCAGTATCTGAATCGTCGCGGGTTGGACAAGTCCACCGTGGTGCGGTTCGGGCTGGGGGCTTCTTGCGATTGGCGCAGTTTGCCTGCTTATCTGAAAGAAAAAGGGTTCGACCTTGCTTTGGCCAAGGAATGTGGCGTTATCGACCAAAAGGACGGCCGCTACTACGATTTTCTGGCGGAGCGCATGATTGTGCCCGTCATCAACGTCAACGGGGACGTCATCGCTTTCGGCGGAAGAACGCTGGAAGCGCACCCGAAATTCGCAAAATACAAGAATACGGCGCAAACGCCGCTGTTCGATAAAAGCCGTACTTTATTCGGTCTGAACAATATCAAAAAATTAAAAACGCAGCAGCCGGTGGAGGCTCTCATCGTGGTGGAAGGCTATATGGACGTTCTCGCCTTGTATCAGGCAGGGATCTGCAACGTCGTCGCCAGCATGGGTACGTCGCTCACAACGGAACAGGCGCGTCTGATCAAACGCTTCGTCAACGAAGTATACATCAGTTACGACGGGGACGCCGCAGGGCAGAACGCAACGCTGCGAGGGCTGGATATTCTGAAGGAACAAGGGCTGGACGTTCGTGTCGTTTCCCTGCCGGAGGGGTTAGATCCGGATGAAATCATCAAAAAATACGGGGCGGAAAAGTATCGGTCGCTTTTGCAGAGCGCTTTGCCCTTGGTGGATTATAAAATTTCTTTGCTTGCAAAAATGTACGATCTGCATCAGCCGGACGTGATTCGTCGGGAGGAGGCTCGCCGCAGATACACTTCCGGGGTATTGTCCGTTCTGAAAAGCCTGTCGGACGCAGTGGAAAGGGAATCGTATTTGCAGCAGTTGCAGCGTACCACCAATTTTTCGCTGGACTTTCTGCGGCAGGAACTGTTTAAGAACCTTGACCCGGCGGTGGAATTAACTCAGCCGGAGTCCTCCAATGCCAAGTGGGATGCAACGAAAAAGGCTTTGAATTTTATTGCGGCATGCATGGTGTATCATAAAGAGTTTGCGCGTACGGCGTCGATCCCGCGCACGGAGGACGAGTTCCTGCAGCGCGTATTCGAGTACGTCGCACAATGCCGCAAAGAGGAGAGGGAACCGATCCCGAGTATGCTGTATCAGGAATTGCCGCAGGAGTTCCGTCAGCAGGTGGACGATCTGCTGTCTCTCGATACAACTTTTTCGACGACGCTGGAAGATAAAAAGTATTTTGAGGATTGTCAGAAGGTCGTTCAGGGGCTCGCCAGGGAAGATCGCCTGCAAGAATTGTACCGGGCGTATGGCGACGAGCCGGACCAGGAAAAGAAAAAACAGATTTTAGCGGAAATCGCACGCATGGCCGAGCAGAAAAAGCAGGGGTCTGCGGAGTGAACGGAGGATAAAAATGCCAATCAGTGAACAGACGCTTCAGCAATTGCTGAACGAAGCAAAGGAGATCAACTCGCACAAAGGGTTTCTGACCAACGAGGACATCGACGCAAAAATCGAAAAGCTGCACCCGGAGTTTTCTCCGGAAGAGGCAGCGACCGTCTATAAGTACTTAGAGGATAACGGGCTGACGTTTACCGAAGCCATTGTGGACGACGATCTTTTAACGTCCGGCATTGCGGAAGTTTCGATCGACGACCCGGTGAAAATGTATCTGAAAGATATCGGCAAAGTTCCGTTGCTTTCTCCCGCCGAGGAGACGGAACTGGCAAAACGCATGCTGGAAGGGGACGAAGAAGCAAAGAAACAACTGAGCGAAGCAAACTTGCGTTTGGTGGTAAGCATCGCCAAACGCTACGTCGGCAGGGGAATGCTGGTTCTGGACCTGATCCAGGAAGGAAACCTCGGTTTGATGAAAGCCGTCGAAAAGTTCGATTATACCAAAGGGTTCAAGTTCAGTACCTATGCCACGTGGTGGATTCGTCAGGCAATCACCCGTGCGATTGCGGACCAGGCCAGAACCATCCGAATCCCCGTGCATATGGTGGAAACCATCAACCGGCAGATCCGCGTTTCCCGTACGCTGTTGCAGCAGTTGGGCAGAGAACCCACTCCGGAAGAAATCGCCAAGGAGATGAATGTTCCCGTTTCCAAAGTGCGCGAAATTCAAAAAATAGCACAGGATCCCGTCAGCCTCGAAACGCCGATCGGGGAGGAAGAGGATAGCCACCTGGGCGATTTCATCGAGGACGACAGCGCAACGGCTCCGGCGGACGTGGCAGCCTATACCATGCTGCGGGAACAACTCATCGGGGTCTTGCACAAGCTTACTCCCAGGGAAGAAAAGGTGCTTCGCCTGCGTTACGGTATCGACGACGGACGTCCCCGCACGCTGGAAGAAGTCGGCAGAGAGTTTAACGTAACGAGGGAACGGATTCGGCAGATCGAAGCGAAAGCCTTGCGGAAATTGCGTCATCCCTCCAAGAGCAAAAAACTGAAGGACTTTTTGGATTAATGCAAAAAAGATTGCAGGCCATCGCCGGGTGTGTGCCGGTGTGCACTACCGTTGCGGATATCGGTTGCGATCACGGTTACGTCGGTGCTTCTTTGCTGAAACAGGGAGTCGCAAAAGAAGTATTGTTTGCGGACGTTTCCGCACCGAGTTTGCAAAAAGCAAAAGACCTGTGCCGCAAACGCGGGCTGGAAGAGTATGCGCGGTTTTTCGTAACGGACGGTTTTGACGGATTGCCCCCGGCGGACGTTGCCGTCATCGCCGGCATGGGCGGGCGGGAAACGCTCGCTATCTTACAAAAGGCGCAGCAGTTTCCTCAAACGTTGGTGCTGCAGCCGATGCAGGACGTTGCGCTTTTAGCGGGCAGTCTGGCGCCGCTCGGGTATGAAATCGAAAAGGATTTCATTCTGCGGGACGGAAAGTTCTATCGCATTCTCGTTGCCGAACGGGTGCCGGTTCCGCGAATCCCTACGGAGGAAGAAATTCGGTTCGGAAGAACGAATTTATCCGCCCCGACGGAAGATTTCATCGCTTATCTGCAGCACACGCGCGAAAAATGGTTGTCTATATTGCAAAAAACGGCCGTTCCGGAAGTGCAGGCACGCCTGTGCGAAACGGAGCGTTTGCTGAAAGCCCTCGCCGTGCGAAAAGAAAGCGGAAACCGATCGAAAGAAGAGAAGACAGTATAGTATAGAGAAGGAGAGTATCATGGAAAAGAATTTACAAAGATATCTGGATTTGGACAAGCAAATCCGCAGGATCGAACAAGAGCTGAACGGTACCGAAGAAAGAAAACGTACCAGACAATTGAACCAGGCCTTGCACGATGCGGAAGCCTCTTTGAATAAAATGGAAAAACGCAGTCGCGAAATCGAAACGACCATTCAGCAGACGCAGGCAAGTCTCAACGAAAAAATGCCGTGGATCACGGAGTATGCCAAAAATCTGGAAGATACAAAGGATGAAACGGAGTTGGACTATTTGCAGCGCAAGTTCAACGAGTTAAAAAAATCCATCAACGATTTCGAGCGGCTGCTCTCTTCTTTGCAGAGGGAACTGAACGACCTGGCTGCCTCCTATCGGGACTATTGCCGCAAAGTGCCGCAATGGCAAAGGGAGTATCGCGAGTGGAGGGATAAATTCAAACAACTGCAAAACACCCGCATGCCGGAGGTTCAACAGATTCAATCCGAAATGCGCGAATTGGAGAAGCAGATCGATCCGAAGCTGATTGAAAAGTATAAAGAAATGAAGAAGCAGAAAATCGTAGCGCCGTTCGTAAACTACTCTCCGGAGGAGGGGCTTTGCGGGGGGTGCCGGATGGCCATCCCGGAAGGGCAGCGCAGTAAGTTAAAAGTGCAAGGGTATGTAGAGTGCGAAAACTGCCACCGCATTGTATTTTTGCCGTAAACATACTATATTCTGTCTGTCATAATAGATTTAAAAAGGAAATTAAAACCGAAAAAGAGAAAAACCGCCGCAAAAAACGGCGGTTTTTTGTTCGGAAACTTGAATTTGTTCCGCTTCGATGGTATACTGTTTCAAAGGAGAGCAATCTGAGAATATGCTAAAAGAGTCTACCATACGGTACGTGATTCGAAACTTTTTCTATTTGGCTCTGTTCGCTCTTATTCCGGCAGTTTTGTTCACGATGTTTTTGACACCCGTGTCGCAAATTCAACTGCTGCGGAATCTTCGCAATGGGGCGGTGATCGAAAATTGGTTCGAGGATGCGTACGTTTATCTTTCGTTCATCAATTTCAACCGCATCTGGATGTGGCTGTTGTCCTTTCTTGTGCTGACGGTAACTTCCGGCATTACGATTGCCGCAACGGAACAGCATATGGCGCTCGGCGTTCGGCGTAAGAACGTTTTTCGTCTGCTGAACGATTCTATCTTATTGATTCTGCCATACGTTTTGTTCTGCCTCGTGCTGTACGAAGTGCTGGCCATGACGTTCAGCGGGTTGATTGTGCTTGCCAGTATGCTTTTCAGCGGTACGGTGCTATTCGTCATCACGTTGCTGTTGTTAATTGCGCTCGGTGCGCTGACGGTGGTGTGCGCGGCTTATTCCATCTGCACCGTTCCGTGTATGCTGGAGGAGGGCTACAGTTTCGGGACAGCCGTCGGCTATTCCATTTCGTTGGTCAGCGGACATCTGTGGAAAACTTGCATTTCGCTGTTCATTTGCTATTTGTGCACGTTTGCGGTGGAAGCCGTAACGGTGTTTTTTGCGGAAAAGGCATTTTATGCCGTTCGGTTCTGTGCTCTGTTGTTTTGGTTTGTGTATCTTCCGGCATTTTCCGTGCGGAAGTATTTTGAGCTGACGGGCAGCGAGCGGAAGGATCTGGAGCCGGCTGCACCCTGGGGGAGAAAAGCATGAGAAGCAAAGACTTTTTTCAAATTTTTACCAGCAACTTACTGCTGTTGCTTAAAGCATTGCTCATGCAGTTGCTGGCGTTCGGTTTTGTCGCAGCCTTGTTGCTGATCTCGATGCGGTCAACCATCAGCGAAGTGATCGTGGCTTTTAACGAAACGGGGATTCTGGTATCGCTGCAAAAGCTCGGCACGGTGATTCTGAAGGACTTCACGGTCGGCGGCTTTCAGACTGCCGTGGACGAATTGTTCACGGGCGTGCAGCAGGCCGTAGCGCTTGTGCCGAATTTTTACACGCAGGTTACGTTGGCTTCGTTCGTTTGTATTTTTGCTTTGTGGCTGGCGCGTTATCTTTGCGGACTGTGCGAATATCCCATCTACTACAGCGTCAACCATTTTATGAAAACCTCCATTCGCGGCGGGTTCTTATACTCGTATTTTCACGATTTCAAAAAATCCGCAAAGGTACAACTCGCGTTCTTGCTGGTTTCTTCCCCGATGGACTTTCTGATTTTTTCCAGCGGCATAGGGGCTTACGTTCTGCTGTTTTCCCGGTTCGGGCTTACCGGCGTAGTCTTGTGCGGGCTTACGCTCGTGCTGTCCGAGTCGTTCCGCGTCACCTTTACGTTGTTCTGGCTGCCGCTGTACGTCATCGAAGGGCAACCCGTCTGGCAGTCTCTGCGAAACGCCATCAAGTTTGCCGTCGACCGGTTCTGGAACGTTTATCTGCGGGTAGCGGTAACTTATCTCATAACGTCCACGGCAATCCTGTTCTGTTTTGCCTATCTGCCGCTGGTAGCGGCAACGCTGCTCAGCCTCGTGCTGTTCATCGCCGCTTATTATTGCCTGCGCCTCGTGGGAATTACGCAATACTATTACGCCAAGGATCTGCAGTATTTTACCCTGCCGATGAAGCGTCAGGTGCTGTAACAAAGGGGCGAAGGCTTCGGCAAAAAGCGAAATCGCGTAAAATCTACCAAAAAATACAAAAAAAGTTGTTGCAAAAACAACTTTTTTTCTTTTTGTCCCAAGAAAAAAATTGTTCTATCTTCTTTTTTGGGGTATAATAAAACTATCAGACAATGGTTATCTTTTCCCGCTTTTTTCGAACGCACGGTTCGAATTGTTTTGCTATTATTTTTTTGCAAAAGCGGGAAGTTTCAGGATAGAATCGTAAAGAACGGAAAGGAGAATTTATGTATCAAAAAAATAAAACGGCATCCGGCGGAAAGGCAGAGCGCGTTTCCGAAACAAAAAAGCAACGGCCTTCGAAAGAGCGTGACGGAAAATCCGGGGTGTCCCGGAAGCGCGGCGAAGGTAAGGCGGCTTTGCAGAAACCGGCAGATGCCCAAAAGAGAGGTCGCTCTTCCAAAAGGCAGGGAAGCGACCCCGCACAAAAAGGAAAAAACAGAGAAAAGAAGGTTTCGAAAGCGGCAACACAAAAGCAGCAAAACGCTGCGTCTCATATGCTGGTAAAAGTGTTGGACGAAAACTACCTGCAACAGCAGAAACACAACAAACGCACCGCGAAGGACGCAAAAAAACAACTGAAAGTAATGTTCCTCGGCGGCATCGGGGAAATCGGAAAAAACATCACCGTGTTCGAATACGGCGAAGATATCGTCATTGTGGATGCCGGCATGGGCTTTCCCAGTGCCAATATGCCGGGCGTGGACCTTGTCATACCGGATTTTACGTATCTGAAAAACAATAAAGAAAAAATCCGCGGATTACTTCTGACGCACGGGCACGAGGATCATATCGGCGCAGTGCCGTATCTGCTGAAGGAGCTGGACGTGCCGGTTTACGGCACAAAGCTGACGCTGGCTCTTTTGGAAAATAAGCTGAAAGAGCACCGTCTGGAAAACGTGCGCCTGAACGTCGTGAAGGATTCCGACGTGGTAAAACTGGGCAAATTTTCGGCAGAGTTTATTCACGTTAGCCACTCGGTGGCAGGCAGCCTGGCGATCGCCCTCACAACGCCGGTCGGCATTGTGTTTCACACCGGGGACTTTAAGGTGGACTACACGCCTCTCGGCGGGGAAATCATGAATCTGAACCGCATTGCAGAAATCGGGAAACAGGGGGTTTTGCTGCTGCTGAGCGAGTCGACCAACGTGGAGCGTACCGGCTATACCATGAGTGAATCCGTCGTGGGGGAAACGCTGCGCAAAATTTTTGCCTCCAACACGGGGCGCCGCATCATCATCGCTACCTTTGCCTCCAACGTGGACCGTCTGCAGCAGATCCTGGATCTGGCAAAAGAGTTTCGGCGCAAAGTGGCCGTATCCGGCAGAAGCATGCTGAACGTCGTGAACGCGGCGACACGGGTCGGAGCATTGCATTACGATCCGGAGTTGCTGGTCGACGTAGAGAAAATTCAGAACATTCCGGATAAAAACCTCGTGATTCTGTCCACCGGCAGTCAGGGGGAACCGATGAGCGCTTTAACCCGTATGGCAAGCGACGAGTTCAATCGCGTGAAAATCGGCGCCAACGATACCGTCGTGATTTCCGCGTCGCCCATTCCCGGTAATGAAAGGGACGTATACACCGTCATCAATAAGTTGTATCGCCTGGGGGCGGAAGTCATTTACAGCAGCCTTGCGGATGTACACGTTTCCGGCCACGCCTGCCAGGAAGAGCTGAAGCTGATCCACACTTTGCTGAAACCGAAGTTTTTCATTCCGGTGCACGGCGAGTATCGTCATCTGAAACAGCATGCGCAATTGGCGCGTCGCCTCGGCATGAACGAGCGCAACATCCTCGTGCCGGATCTCGGCGATTGCATCGGCGTTTCCAGAACGGCCATCGGTAAAATCGGGCAGGTTCCAAGCGGCAATATTCTGGTGGACGGTCTCGGCATCGGGGATGTGGGCAACGTCGTCCTGAAAGATCGTTTAACGCTGTCTGCGGACGGTTTGCTGGTGGTCGTCGTGTCCATCAATTCGGTTCGCGGGGAATTAACCACCCCGCCGGAGATCATCAGCCGCGGCTTTATTTATACGGGCGAAGGGGCCGGCAGCGAAATGATGGAAGAGTTGAAAGCGTTGGTTACCCAGGTGGCGGAGCAATACGATCTGAAAACGGTGGGCACCAATCAACTGAAAATCGAAATTCAGAAAGTGCTCAGAAATTACCTGTTCCGCAAAATCAAGCGGAACCCGATGATTCTACCCATCATCGCGGAAAGTTAAAGGTACACGGGGAAAGAAAACACCTTATCCTTTGCCCTTAGCGGCGTTGAGGCTGTTTTCTCTGCCGCAAAAAGGCGCCCCGAAGCAAAAGAGGAGAAGGGAGAGTATGTTGCAACCGAAAAACGAGGATTCTGTCACGCAAAATCTTTTGGCGCGCTTGCGTACGTTTGCAAAAGAACGACAAATCCCGATTGTCCGCCCCGGGACGGAACGCGTCCTGGCGGATCTGGTGCGTTGTAAAAACCCGAAGCGCATTCTGGAAATCGGCACGGCCATCGGCTATAGCGGCATCGTTATGCTGAAAAACTCCGTCGGAACTTTAACCACGCTGGAAATGAGCGCCCCGAACGTGGCGCTTGCCCGAAAGAATTTTGCGGAAGCGGGGCTGACGGAACGTGTCTCCATCGATTTTTGCGATGCCAGAATCCGCGTTCCGCAGCTCACCGATTCGTTCGATTTCATTTTTTTGGATGGCCCAAAAGCAAGTTATGTGGATTTTTTGCCCTATCTTGCGGATCGGTTGGCGGAAGGGGGCATCCTGATGGCGGACGACGTGTATTTCCGCGGCCTGGTGGATTGCCCGCCGAAAGAAGGCGAAAAGCATTACGTCATCGCCACGCAGTTAAAAAAGTTTCTGACGGCACTGGAAGGTGAACATCGGCTTCTTTCTTCGCTCTGGAGGTTGGAGGACGGCATCGCAATTTGCGTAAAGAGAAAAAAAGATGAATAAAATAGAGTTGCTTGCCCCTGCGGGCAATATGGAAAAATTCAAAACGGCAATCCACTTCGGGGCGGATGCCGTCTACCTCAGCGGAAAACAATTCGGGCTGCGTGCTTTTGCGGATAATTTCACGGAAGAAGAGATTGCCGAGTGCTGCCGCTACGCGCACGATCGAGGCAAAAAAGTGTACGTCACGGTCAACGTCTACCCGCGCAATGCCGAAGTGGATGCTATTTTGCCGTACCTGAAAACATTGGAGCAGTGCCGTGCGGACGGCATCATCGCGGCAGATCCTGCCGTGGTGCAAATGACGCTAAAACATACGGGTCTTCCCGTGCATTTGTCTACGCAGGCGAATACCGTCAACCATCGGGACGTATTGTTCTGGCGGGAGTTGGGCGTTCGTCGTGTGGTATTGGCCCGGGAATTATCTCTTACGGAAATTCGCGAAATAGCGCAAAAAACGGCGGCCTCCGGAGTGGAACTGGAAGTGTTCGTACACGGCGCCATGTGCATTTCGTACAGCGGCAGATGTCTGCTCAGTAACTACCTGGCCGAACGGGACAGTAATCGCGGAGCGTGCGTTCAGGCCTGCAGATGGGAGTGGAAGCTGCGCGAGGTCAGCCGGACCGAAGAACTCACGGTGCAGGAGGACGCGCACGGCACTTACTTTTTAAACTCGAAAGATCTGAACACCCTGCAAGACCTCCCGCAGATTCTCCGAAGCGGGGTTTCCTCGTTGAAAATCGAAGGGAGAATGAAAACGGTGTACTACGTGGCAACCGTCGTGAACGCCTATCGCCGCGCGATCGACGCGTTTCTTCGGGGAGAACCGCTTCCGGAAGGACTTGCACGAGAACTGACCAAAGCGAGCCACCGGGACTATACCACCGGGTTCTATTTTCCGGAACGGCAGGAACAAACGGAAAACTACCGATCGTCCAAAGCGGTGTCCGAAGGGGCGTTTACGGCAGTGGTCCTCGGGTACGAAAACGGAAAAATCATTTTGGAGCAGCGCAATCGCTTTCGCGAGGGAGATCGGCTGCAAGTACTCTCGCCGGACGATCACTTCGGTAAAATCGTGGAAGTCCGCGGAATGACGGACGAATCCGGAACCCCTGTGACGGACGCAAAACTGGTACAGCAAAAGTTGTTTTTGCCAAGCGATCTTTGCCTGTGCCCGTTGGACGTCCTCAGCAAGGTGTAGAGAAAAAGCGCACGGACCCGCGCTTGAAAAGGGACGTTCCGTGCAAAAAAAAGAACAAACGTTTTCTGCAAAAGAGAAACCCGTTTCAAAACAAAAAGAGCAGAGAATCTGAAGCAAGC
>CAKPYT010000046.1 GCA_934203075.1 uncultured Clostridia bacterium
CCTGGTATGCCCGCAAGGGCGTGCCGGGGAAACTTCGGTCGTCAGCGGCGAAAGACGCCACGAGTTTATTGTCATCACCTGCAACACGGTGATTCTGAAAATCGTGGCGAATGCGGATATCATAGTCCCGACGTACGGCTATGCCGTCATTCCTCCCGCGCAGGACTATGCGAATACGGAATGCTCCCGGTTTTTCGAAATGCCGCTTTTCCCGCAATCGCAAACATAAACACGTACGCCCGGCACCCGGAAAGAGGGCAGAAAGTAAAGAATCTTTGTCGGCTGCCGTTTTGCGGTCTCCTTTTCGCAAAACGGCAGCGAGTGGCGGCAGGAAAAATAACGGGGCTTCTGCCGGCAGCGCAAACCGTCGGTACGACGCAGAACGATGAACGAAAGAACGTTCGTCGTTTTCGCTTTTTCGCCCGGGCAAAGGGTTTCTTATCTTTTGCAACGCATTGACAGCAAACGGGAAAGATAGTATAATACGCTTAATCTCGAAAGGAGTTTTCGGAGTATGAACGAGATATTTTCTCTTTTGATGCATGCAGGATCGCAAAATCCTCGGCCGGATAACCCGGGAATCGATATTTTCGGTTTCAGAATCTATTACTATGCCATCATCATCGTAATCGGTATGTTGGTTGCTATTCTCATTGCAACGTTTCTTTTCAAGAAGAGGGGCATGAACCCGGACGATTTAATGACGTACGCTTTGGCGGCGATTCCGTTCGGCGTTTTAGGCGCTCGCCTGTTCTTCTTTTTGTTTCCGTATGCCGGTACCACCAGCGACTGGAGTCAGTTTTTTAACTTCCGCAACGGCGGACTTGCCATCTACGGCGGTGTTATCGGTGGGGCTGCGGCGGCCTTCGTGGTTTCTCTCCTGAAAAAGCAAAATTTCTTTCAGGTAGCGGATTGCTGTATCGTCGGCGTGATTATCGCACAATCCATCGGCAGATGGGGCAATTTCGTCAATCAGGAAGCCCACGGGGCGGAAATCACCAACCCGACATGGCAATGGTTCCCGATTGGCGTAAACATTTCCGGCACCTGGTATCAGGCAACGTTCTTCTATGAATCGTTCTGGAATTTGATCGGGTTTGCGTTCCTGTTGGTGTATTCTCTCAAATGGTACCGCAGGGGCATGCCCTTGTGTATCTACGGCCTCTACTACGGCCTCGGGCGGTTCTGGATCGAGGGCTTGCGTACCGATAGCCTGTTCCTCGGTAACACGGGGATCCGCGTTTCGCAATTCGTAAGCATCATCATGATGCTGCTCGGCCTTGCGGGTGCGGTTTATATTTATCGCAAAGAGTTAAAGCGCCTTTGGTATCGTCTGCTGAAAAAGCCATTGCCGGAAGCAGTGCAGGAAGCATCAGGTACCGGCACAGAAGAAGAGGCATCCGCCTCGGACGCCACCGAACGGGAACAGATAAAAACAGCAGAAGAAAAGGACGGCTCGGCAGAGAAGAAGGAGTAGTCATGCAACACGATAAACTTGCTTTGCTGACGGATTTTTACGAACTCACCATGATGAACGGCTACCTGAAAGAAGGTATGGCGGATCGCATTGCGGTGTTCGACGTATTTTTTCGAACGAATCAGGAGAGTTCTTATTGCATTGCGGCCGGGCTGGAACAGGCGGTGGAGTACCTGACCCAGCTGCATTTCGCAGAAGACGAAGTGGAATACCTTCGTTCCCTCGGCGTGTTTGACGAGGCGTTTCTGCAAAGATTGAAAGAGTTTCGCTTCACCGGCGATTTGTACGCCTTGCCGGAAGGCACCGTGGTGTTTCCCGGGGAGCCGCTGCTCATTGTCAAAGCTCCGATTTTTCAGGCGCAGTTGCTGGAATCGGCGCTGTTGAATATCGTAAACTTTCAAACGCTCATTGCAACGAAAGCAAACCGTATTGTTTCCGCTGCCGCCCCCGGCGGCGTGTTGGAGTTCGGCCTGCGTCGCGCGCAGGCACCGGACGCTTCCGTCTACGGAGCTCGGGCGACCGTCATCGGGGGGTGCGTCTCCACCAGCAACGTCCTGGCTTGCAAAATGTTCGGACTTCCGCCGAAAGGGACGCACGCACACAGTTGGATTATGTCCTTCCCGTCCGAGTTGGAGGCGTTTCGGTCTTACGCACGGTTGTATCCGGAAGGATGCCTGTTGTTGGTCGATACCTACAACACGCTGAAATCCGGCATGCCGAATGCTATCACGGTCTTTCGCGAACTGCGGGAAAAGGGCTACGAACCTCTCGGCATTCGTCTGGATTCCGGAGATTTGGCATATCTCAGCAAACAGGCTCGTAAAATGTTAGACGAAGCAGGTTTTCCGAATGCCAAAGTGTTTGTTTCCGGCGATCTGGATGAATACGTCATTTCTTCTTTGAAGGCGCAGGGGGCACAAATCGATTTGTACGGGGTAGGAACCCGAATGATTACCTCCCACAGCAACCCCAGCCTCGGCGGTGTGTATAAAATTGCGGCCATTCAGGAAGGGGACGTGCTTGTTCCGAAAATCAAAGTTTCGGAAAACCCGAATAAAATCACGAATCCGGGCGAAAAGCGCCTGTACCGCATTTACGATAAAGCAACCGGCAAGGCGATTGCGGATTATCTTTGCCTGGCGGGGGAAACGATCGATGAATCGAAACCGCTTACCCTGGTGCACCCCACGGAGCGCTGGAAGCAAATGACGGTGGAGAACTATCGGGCAAAAGAATTGTACGTGCAGGTGCTGAAGGGCGGTAATTTAGTTTACAAACTCCCGCCTTTGGAAGAAATTCGTCAAAGCGTAAGAAACAACCTGGCGGAATTCTGGGAAGAATACAAACGAATCGAACGTCCGCAACTCTATAAAGTGGACTATTCGGATCAATTATACGAACTAAAGCAAAAACTATTAAGCAGGTAGGTGCCAAAGAATGGATCAATTTGAAATTGTAAGAAGAGGTTACAAGCCGGAGGCGGTGGATGCCCACATCCAGGGCCTGAAACAAAATTACGACAACGTATTGGCGGAACAGAAAGAACGTATTTTTCAATTAGTGGACGAAAACAAGAAAATGAAAGAAGAATACGAACAGGTGCTTGCGCAAAAGGAAATGATTTCGCGTGCGCTGATCGAAGCTACCGAAAAAGCAAAAGAAATCGAAAAGGCGGCTTCTGCTCAGGCGGAAGAATTGATCGAAGGGCTCAGAGTTTTTTCGCTGAAACTGGAAAACGAGTTCGGCGGGGAAAAGGACGCATTGTATCACTCCGTCAACGAAATTGTGGAAGGGGTGATTTCCCGCGGGTATGCCGAACCGCAGGATCTGGAACGGCTGCAGGCCATCACGCCGCAAACGAACGATCTTTCCACGCTGATCGAAGCTTTCCGCACAAACGTGACGGATCGTGCGACGTATCAGGCAAAGGTAAACGAACTTGCGGCGGAAGAACAAAAAGTGCTGCAGGAAAAACGCGCCGCAGAACAGATGAAAGCCCAGCAGGAAAATTTGCTGAAAGAGCTGACCGTGCTGAAAGTGCGGTTAGAAACGCAAATCAAAAACCACAAAGCGGCAGAACCGGCGGAAGAGGAACCAAAGAAAGAGGTTCCCGCACATATCGATCAGGAAGAAGTGAACCATCCTTCCGAAAGTCTGGAGGATCTCTGCAAAGAATTGGGGCTGATCGAATAAAGCACCGCAAAGTGCAAAAGGAGGCCCGGAGGGGCTCCCGGGTCGGATCCGCAGATCAAAAAATGCAAGAAAACGTCAAAAAGCAACCCGTACGGGTTGCTTTTTCTGTTTTTCCGCAAATCCGTTTTGCTGAAAACTTTCTTCCGGCGGCAACGGTACTTTGTTCCAAGGAGAAAATCTCCCGGGCGTTTTTGCAAAAGAGCCGCGATTTTCCGGCACCGTGGTGCAGACGGGCCCGGACTCGGCCTTGTTCGTCTGTCGGTGTCGGGAGGAAGGGCATCGGGGCGCTTCGGCGCATTGCGGCGGATGCACAGATCGCGGAGAATCTTCATACGATGGACGTAGGAGAGTGCCTGTTGTGAAATACGAAAAATGTCCGCGATGTGAATTGAATTATAAAACGGCAGAAGAAGCGTATTGCAGCGTTTGTCGCAAGCAGTTGACGGGCAAAGATCGCGACGAGGAGGACGGCCTGTTTGACGTCTGCCCGTTTTGCGAAAGGTATCCGCTTCGGTTCGGAGAAGAGATGTGTGAAAAATGCCGCAATCGTCAGATAGAAACGCAGGGAGAAAAAGTTTTTTCTGTGGTGGAAAAAAAGGAAAAACTGTGGTATACTGAAGACAGGTGAACTATGAAAGTTTTTGCAATCAGTGATTTGCATCTTGCCTCCGCCGTGAACAAGCCGATGGATGTGTTCGGCGCGGGGTGGGAGAATTACGTAGAAAAAATAACGCAGGATTGGCAAAGTAAGGTCTCCGGGCAGGATCTGGTGTTGTTGCCGGGGGATTTCAGTTGGGCAATGACGGAGCAGGAGGTACAGCCGGATTTGCAGTTCCTGCAAGAATTGCCTGGAACAAAAGTGCTGCTGAGGGGCAATCATGATTATTGGTGGAGCACGCTCAGCAAAGTGCGCAGAATGCTGCCGTCCAGCGTGCAGGTGCTGCAAAACGATTGTTTAAGATTCGGCTCCCTTTTGGTATGCGGATCCCGCGGGTGGACATGCCCGGATAAAGCGCTCTCCAAAGAGGACGAAAAGATCTACAAGCGGGAAGCCCTGCGGCTGGAACTCTCGTTGCAGGAAATGCAGCGCCGGAAGCAGGAGGGGGATCGCGTGATCTGCATGATGCATTTTCCTCCGTTTAACGTTCGTCGGGAGGACAGTGCCTACACGCAGTTGCTGATTCGTTATGGGGTACAAAACGTCATTTTCGGGCATCTGCACGGAAAGGATTGCCGAGCAGACCTGGATTTTTATCGGTTCGGCATTCACTTCCGCTTGGTCTCTACCGATCTTGTGGGGCATCGGCTGACGGAATTGACGGAATTGTCTTCCGAGGGGGATGCCTCTAAAACGGGGCAAGACGTCCGCTGAAGCGAAAGAAAAAAGAAAAAGGGGTACGTCATCGGCAAGCACGGAAGACTTGCGGCGGATAAAAGGCAAAGAAAAAGAAGCAGCCGAAGGGTTGCTTCTCTTTTTTATTTTTTGATCAAGGCGGGTTACAGCACCCAGTCCCCGTTGCGGAACACCGGCACAACGCTGCCGTCCTGTAGAATACCGTCGATGTTCAGATCGTCCGTGCCGATCATAAAGTCGCAATGTTCCATACTGCTGTTCAGCCCTTTGGCAGACAGTTCCTCTTTCGAAAGCGTTTCGCTGTTTTTCACGTTGGTGGTATAGGCGTCGCCCAGTGCCAGGTGGCAGCTTGCGTTTTCGTCAAACAGGGTGTTGTAAAACAGAATGCCCATTTCGTGAATCGGGCTGCGCTTTCCGATGAGAGCCGCTTCGCCCAACCGGTGGGAACCTTCGTCCGTTTCAATAATCATTTTCAACGAATCGTATCCCTTTTCCGCCCCGTAATCTACCACGCGGCCGTCCTGAAAACGAATCCAGAATTGATCGATGACGCTGCCTCCGTGTACAAGGGGGAGTGCACTGTATACAATGCCGTCCACTCTGTTTTTGTCCGGAGCGGTAAAAATTTCTTCGGAGGGTAAATTCGCATTGAACTCGATCCCGTCCGCTGCAGGTTCGCTCCCGCCGATCCAGACGTGATCTTGCGCAAGCCCCACGGTCAGATCCGTTCCCTTGGCGTTCGTGTAGTGCAGGGCATGGAAATTCAGTCGGTTCAGCTTGTCCGCAAGGGCGTGCAGGCGCTCGTTGTGACGAGCCAACGCTTCCATGGGATCCTCCGTATCCAGCCGGACGGAATGTGCAATTGCATCGCCCAGGCGGGAAACGGCCTCTTCCGTGGAACATTGCGGGAATACCGTCTCTGCCCAACGTTCGGTCGGGACGGAAATCACGCACCAGCGAATTTTGTTGGAGGTAATCGCTTCAAAATATTTTTGGGAAGCCATCTGATTGGCTCTGGAAAGGCGCTGCAGTTTGGAAACGTCTGCCCCGCGGAAAACGTTCGGGTCTTTGGCGGAAATGGAAATATGCGCCCCGCCGCGATCCACCAGGTTGTTGCGCATGTCCGTAACCCAAGGCAGAACGTCCTCCATTGCCGCATCCTGCGCTTCGTCCAGGCGAATGCGGGTAAGCACGTCGTCCTGATAGTTGATACTTACGCGAAAAGCTCCTTTCCGGTAAGCCTCTTTTGCCAGGGCCCGTGCAAAGTCCACACACTCCGGCGGGCAGGTAATCATCAAATCTTGGTTCGGCTGCAAATTTACGCCTTGTGTCACAACCAGTTCCGCATAGGCTTGCAATTGTTTTTCCGTCAACATGTTCTATCTTCTCCTCTTGCCGCAACTTGCGGTATCGTTTTCTTTCGGTTTTATTGTAGCGAAATGCGTAAGGGATGTCAAGCAAGAAAGTGCTCCAGACGTTGACGAAACGGTACTTCTATTGTAAAATAAAGCCAGCCCGATTATGGGCGGAAAAGAGGCAAAAATGGTGAAAAGTATCTTCAGCATTCTCGGGCCTGAAATGATCGGCCCAAGCAGTTCGCATACGGCGGGAGCCGCGCGGCTCGGGCGTGCGGCTTACGTTCTGGCAGGAGGGGACGTGCAGTCTGTCGTCTTTACGTTGTACGGGTCCTTTGCGCATACGGGAAAGGGGCACGGAACGGATAAGGCGCTTCTGGCAGGGATCATGAATCTTTCTCCGAAGGACGAGCACATTAAAACGGCATACGAATTGGCAAAAGAACGCGGGCTCCGCTTTGTTTTTTTGGAAGAGGATGCTTCCGGCTTACACCCGAATACGGTAAAAATAGCAGTGACGAAAGCAGACGGTACCACAACGGAACTGGTCGGCTCCAGCATCGGCGGTGGGAACATCGTTCTGACGCAAATCAACGGGGTTTCCTGTGAAATCACCACGGATTATCCTACCGTAATGGTGCTGCATTCCGATCGCGTCGGGGTGGTCAGCAAACTTACGGCACAGCTGGAAAAATTTCGGATCAATATCGTTACGTTGCGCAACTCGCGCGAAGCACGCGGCAAGGGCGCAACAACCGTCATCGAAACGGATACGGCGCTGCCGCAATCGGTGCTGAATGCCCTGCGGGAACAGCCGTCCGTCACGAACGTAGTGTTTATCGATAGAGTCTAGAGGGTTCAGAATGTATCAAACGGCAAAAGAATGGGCAGAAGCATGCGCTCGCCTGCAAAAAACGGTGGCGGAAGTCGTGTACGAGGAGGAATGCGAACGGCAGAACCTCCCTTCGGGGGACGTTTCCGTGCGTGCACAGTTATCGGATTATCTGAAAGTCATGAAAAACGCCGCAGAGCGGTGCCTTACGGAAGTGGTTCCCTCGGTCAGCGGGCTGAGCGGAGGCGATGCAAAGCGTTTGTACGACTATCTGCTTGCCGGCGAAACGGTTTGCGGCAGCGAGTTTTTGCTTTCCGTTGCGTATGCGCTTTCCACTTCGGAAGTGAACGCTTCCATGGGGTTGATCGTGGCTTCTCCCACGGCAGGGGCAAGCGGAATTTTGCCCGGGGCGCTATTAGGGGTGGCAAAACGTCGTAACATCACAGACGTTCGTCTGCTGACGGACGCATTGTTGGTTGCCGCGGGGATCGGGCAGATTATCGAGGCGAACGCAACGCTGTCCGGTGCGGAAGGCGGCTGTCAGGCGGAGTGCGGATCCGCCGCTGCCATGGCAGCGGGGGCGGTTACGTTCCTCTGTGGCGGCACAACGCAGCAAATTTTCGATGCGGCGGCCATGGCGCTGAAGAACGTTTTAGGGCTGGTGTGCGATCCCATTGCCGGGCTGGTGGAGTGCCCTTGTATCAAGCGAAACGCTTCGGGGGCGGCAAATGCGTTGCTGAGTGCGGATCTGGCGCTGGCAGGCATTCGCAGTATCGTGCCCTTTGACGAAGTGGTGGAAGCCATGGCGCGGATCGGCAGCAGCATTGCGCCGGAATTGCGCGAAACGGCCTTAGGGGGGCTGGCCAAAACTCCTACGGGCAAAGAAATCAAGCGAAAACTATTTGAGAAAAAACAGAATCCCTTCGAGGGAGAAGGAGAAATCAAATGAAAAATCCTATCGTAACCATTACGATGGAAAACGGTGCGGTCATGAAGTTGGAATTGTACCCGAAAGTCGCGCCGAATACGGTAAATAATTTTATTTATTTAATCAAACGCGGGTTTTACGACGGAACGGTGTTCCATCGGATCATCCCCGGGTTTATGATTCAGGGCGGATCTTGCCCGCAAGGCAAAAAAGATATGGGCGAGTATTACAGCATCAAAGGGGACTTTGAGCTGAACGGCGTCAGGAATACTCTCCGGCACGAAAGGGGCGTTTTATCTATGGCCCGCACGAACGTGCCCAACAGCGCCTGCTCGCAGTTTTTCATCATGCATGCGGATGCTCCTCACCTGGACGGCAGTTATGCCGCTTTCGGCAAACTGACGGAAGGCTATGACGTGTTGGACGAGATCGCAAACGTTCCGACGGATTTTTACGATCGGCCTTTCGAAACGCAGCGGGTCAAAAGCATTGCGGTCGAAACGTTCGGGAAGGACTATCCGGAGCCGGCTATGCTTCTGAAAGAACTCGGAAAGCAGGTTCCCAAAGAGAACTGGTAGGGAGGCGCGCGGGGATTCCGCGGCAGAGTATCGCATGAAAACAGAAAAACGCACACCCGGCGATTACGTGGTCAGCACGTGGTCGGGCGGCAAAACAACGCAGATCGTCATCTACCCCCCGCAAAGCGTTTATGCGGATCGTGACTTTTTGTTCCGCATCTCTTCCGCAACGGTCGAAACGGAACACAGCGATTTTACGCCGTTGCCCGCTTACGACCGTGTGATTCTGACGCTGCAGGGAGATTTTACCCTTACGCACAACGGCGGAACGCCGATTTTGTTGCATCCGCTGCATCCGCATTCTTTCGGGGGCGAAGAGCATACCGAAAGTGACGGTAAAGTGACGGATTTTAACCTGATGACGCGCAAAGGGGCAGCGGAAGGGAAGGTAGAGTGTCTTTGCCGATCCGTCGTAACGGCAAAAGAAGGATTTCACTTGTTTTATGCCGCAGAAAATTCCGTACTATCTGCGGAAGGGAAGGAATATCTTCTTGAGAAAGGAGAAAGCTTATATTTGACGTTGACTGCGGGAGAGTCCGCAACCGTCGGTGTGAAGGGTTCGGTTGTGTACGCAGCCGTAAAAGAGATCCATAAGGAGGTTATGTGATGGCACGACCTATGGCTTTACCGAGAACGGGTTGTCTCGGGAAATTATTTTCGTTGGTGCTGGTGCTGGTTCTGATTGTCGTCGTTGCTTATTTTGTCGTGGGCAATCTGACGCCGGCACAACTGGGATTCGGAGATTTTGAGATTTCGGAGGGGAAAACGGTAGCGGATTACGGCCTTGCGGACGTGAAGCTGAAAGATTTGCTGAGTTTCGTTCTTTCTCTCTCCAAGGATAATAAATCGGAAGTGGTAACGAACGCTCCGTCCGAAGAGGATGAAAAAACAACGGACGAGACGATGGAAAAGATTCTTCCGAAAGATCTGAACGGAAACTTGGACTATCTGAAACTGGCAGAGGGAAAGGTCTATACCACCCGTGCGATGAAGTATTGTTTCGGAGATCGCCAGTTAGCCTATGCGTTCAACCAATTGTTGCAGCAAGCCGTGGAGAAGGGTTCGTTTTTCTCGGAGGATCTGAAAGCGTTGGGAGAAATGGGCGCCAGAATCGAAGAGATCACCGTAGCGAAGGACGAAACGGGATACTATCTGCGCACCGTTGCGAGTGTCGCCATGACGGAGGACACGAAGAAACAGTTGAGTTCCATACCGTTTCTGAATCTGAAAGATCGCATTTACGTTACTTCGTACAACCGCATTTCCGTAAATGCGGACGGAACTCTGCAAACTTCGCCGATGAGCGTTTCGGTAAACGGTCAGTCTGAGGCGTTAAGCAAAGTGATTCTGGATATCGCCATCGGCGAGCAGGACGGAAAGCCGGCGGACGTCTATCTGAACGATACGGTCGGCTCTGCGTTTGCGGACGTATTGCGTAACCTCGGGCAAATCGGCACGGCCGATGCGGACGAAAACGGCTACGTCACCGGCAACGAAACTATCGGGGAAGCAGGGCTGAAAGAACATGAAATCACCGTGTTGACGAACACGTTATTGCCGTAAAAGAAAAGCAGAGAAGTGCGTAACCCCAAAGTTACGTACTTTCTTTTCGGTTGATTCGGGAGAAGAAATGAGAGAACAGGAATTAAAGTACCTGATTTCCGCCGGGGATTACGACGAATTGCGGAAAGAGAGCGTGGAAGAACGTTTGCAGACGAATTACTACTTTGATACCCGTGCGTTTCCCGGGGCAATGCTGCGCCTTCGGCAGAAGCATACGGGGGTGTGGAAACTTGCTTTGAAACTGCGCAAAGGCGAAGCGGACGGCGTGTTTGTCAACGAGGAAAAGAGCGTTGTCGTTTCCGCGGAGGACGCGGCGCGTTGGCAAAACGAAGGCATCTCTTCGGAGGTGGTCAATCGTACGTTCGGCGTTCGGTTCGGGCCTCACCTGTTCCGACTGCTCGGAAGTTTACAGACGCTGCGGTGCATCGTGCCCGTGGGGGAATGGCGTTTCGAAGCGGATCGGAACGATTATTGCGGCAAACGGGATTACGAAATCGAGTGTGAGGGGGAGGACGAGGCCTCTCTGCAAGAAGCGGCAAAGTACCTGAAAGAGCGTTTTTCCTGCCGGGAAAGCACGGCCAAATATCTGCGCTTTTTAAGGGAATACGAAAAGGGGCTCGCAGAGGGACTTTCGTGCCGGTAAAGTTCCGGCTTGCGGTTGGCAAAGCGAAGAAAACGTGTTATAATAAGCCAAAAGTGTTAAAATAAAACAGGGGCAGTTATGAGAATATTGGCGTTGGACGTAGGTGACGTGCGAATCGGGCTGGCAATCAGCGACCCGATGCAGATTTTGGCAAACCCGCTGGAAACGTATCGCAGAACGGGCAAGATCGAGCAGGACGCGGCATACGTGGCAAATCTGGTAAAAGAAAGAGAGGTCGGGCGGATTGTTTGCGGGTGGCCCAAGAGTATGAACAATACGGAAAACGAGCAAACGCGCAAGACCAAAGAATTTGCAGACGTGCTTGCAACAAAAACGGACGTGCCGATGGTTTTCATGGACGAGCGTCTGACCACCGTTTCGGCAACGCGCGTGCTGATCGACGGCGGTGTGCGGCGGGAGGATCGTAAAAAAGTGGTGGATAAAATCGCCGCAACGATTATTCTGGAGGACTATTTGCGCACCTTGTAAAAGGGAGATCAATAGAAAACCGGGAAAAACAACAAATAAACATCAAAGGGGATGGATTTTTATGTTAGACGAAAAGAAAGTGAACGAAAACGCGGAAGAGTTGGAAGACGATTTCGACGGAGAAGTGATTGAATTGGAAAACGAGGACGGCGAAACGATGTCCTTCTATCACGTAGCGACCTTCGATCTGGACGATAAATGGTACGTGGCGTTTCAGCC
The DNA here is from genome assembly GCA_934203075.1 of uncultured Clostridia bacterium. GTDB lineage: Bacteria > Bacillota > Clostridia > Christensenellales > CAG-314 > CAKPYT01. Next base: position 11,632 of record CAKPYT010000046.1, read on the forward strand.
GACGGAGGACACGGAAGAACTTTCGGAAGACGAGGTCGTGTTTTTCGAACTCGGTCAGGACGAAGACGGAGAAGATTTGTTCCTGCCCGTGGAGGATGAAGATTTGCAGGCACGTTTGTACGATGAGTTTTCCGCATTGGTAGAAGAAGGCTGCGATTGTGAAGATTGCGGCTGTGAAGAATGCGCGGACGGCGCATGCGATTGCAATAGCGAAGGAGACAAAGAATGAATCTGGAAGAAAGACAACCGGAAGTGTTGACGCTCCAGGGGGAGGACGGAAAAGACTATCGTTTTTTGCCGATTCTTTCGTTGGACGTGGATGAAAAAGTATACTACATTCTGCAGCCGTTGGATATGCAGGAGCACGAAAACGCTTTGATCGCGTTGCAGGTAGAGCAGCAGGCGGACGGATCTTTGCAGTATCTTGCCGTGGAGGACGATGCCGTGCTGGATCGCATCAGCGAAGAATTCGAGCGTTGCCTGGAAGCGGGGGAACACGAGTGTTCCTGCTGCGGGCACGACTGTGAGGACTGCGGGCATGATTGCGGGGAAGCAGACGCATGTTCTTGCGAGCACGATTCCTCCTGCGATTGCGGCTGTCACGATCACGAATAACGCCGGCAACGGAAACGGCAGGGTACTGCCGCAGAAGAAACGAGAAAAGAATACTTTCCGCATACGTTTGCGGAAAGTATTTTTTTAGGGAAAACGCGAGAAGATCCGCCACAGTCCGGCACGGAACCGAAGCGGAAGAAAATTCCGGGAAAGTACGTAAAATCACGGCAAAAACATTGCCAAAGGAGCGGGATTGTGGTAAACTAGTCAAGGTTTATTACGCACTCGGGCGATATTCGGTGGTTGTGCCGCTTTTACGGTAGAAACCGGAGCAAATACTCCCCGGGGAGGAACTAAAACAAAATCGAAAGGAGAAAACAAAAATGGCAGTAGTTTCTATGAAACAACTTTTGGAAGCAGGCGTTCATTTCGGGCATCAGACCAGAAGATGGAACCCGAAAATGAAAAAGTACATCTATTCGGTGCGCAACGATATTCACATCATCGACTTGCAGCAAACGGTAAAATTGGCGGAGGAAGCGTATGCTTTCGTTCGTGATATCGTAAAAAGCGGCAAATCCGTGTTGTTCGTCGGCACCAAAAAGCAAGCGCAGGCCGCAATTCAGCAGGAAGCGGAAAAATGCGGGATGTACTACGTGAACAACCGTTGGCTGGGCGGCACGCTGACCAACTTCAAAACGATGCGTACGCGTATCGACCGTCTGAATCACATCGACCAGATGGAAAAAATGGGCGAGTTCGAACAACTTCCCAAAAAAGAAGTTGCCGGCTTAAAGAAAGAACGCGAAAAACTTTTGGCGAACCTGGGCGGTATCCGCGAAATGAAAACGCTTCCGGGCGTATTGTTCATTGTGGATCCCAAGAAGGAAGCCATTGCCGTGCAGGAAGCACGTTCCTTGCACATTCCGATCGTAGCCATTGCGGATACGAACTGTGATCCGGACGTGATCGATTGCATCATTCCGGGGAACGACGACGCAATCGGCGCCGTAAAAGTCATGGCCGGCGTCATTGCCAATGCCGTAATCGAAGCGAAAGAAGGCATTGTTTATAATGTAGAAGATGACGAAGCCGTCGCTCTGGAAGCAGCGGTTGCTCAGAACAAGGCGGAAGAAGCAGCGGAAGCGGCTCCCGCAGAACAGGCAGAATAATTTTCGGAGGTCAGAAATATGGCTAATTTTACGAATGCAGACGTTATGAAACTGCGTGCGCAAACCGGCGTAGGCATGATGGATTGCAAAAAAGCGTTGGTCCAGGCGGACGGCAATTTTGAAGAAGCGGTAAAAATTCTGCGCGAAAAGGGCATGGCAAGTGCCGAAAAACGTGCGGGGAAAGTTGCTGCGGAAGGCATTGTGGATAGCTACATTCACATGGGCGGTAAAATCGGCGTTTTGATCGAAGTGAACTGCGAAACGGACTTTGTCGCACGGAGCGAACAGTTCCGTCAGCTCGTACACGACCTGGCAATGCAGGTTGCGGCAGCGCATCCGGAAGTCGTTTCGGTGGAAGACGTAGACCCTCAAAAAGTGCAGGCAGAAAGAGAAATTCTATTGGCACAGGCGAAAAACGAACCGAAACCGAAGCCGCAAGCCGTCATCGAAAAGATGGTGGAAGGCCGCATTCAAAAATACTACAAAGAAGTATGTCTGCTGGAGCAGGATTTTGTAAAAGATCCTTCCAAGACCGTAAAACAATTGGTGAGCGAAGCCGTAGCATCGATCGGCGAAAAGATCAGCGTCCGCAGATTCGTTTACTTCAAAATGGGTGAAGGTATCGAAAAGAAACAAGACACCTTTGTACAGGAAATTCAGGATCAATTGGCAAAATTGCAATAACGATTGCCGTAAAGAGGGGGACATATTTCAAAAATATGTCCCTTTTTTTGAAGAAACGGCGCATGCAGCGCCGTGCGGAGGAAAACGTGGCGAAATATCATAGAATCGTGATTAAAATCAGCGGGGAGGCTTTGGCGAGCGAACAGGGGTTCGGCCTTTGCGAAGAGACGATCCGTAGTCTGGTGGGGCAAATCAAGGAAGTGACGGAAGAGGGTATTCAGGTCGGCATCATCGTCGGCGGCGGCAACTTTTGGCGCGGCCGGCAGGGCACGGAAATGAACCGTACCACGGCAGACCATATGGGAATGCTGGCAACGCTCATCAATTCGCTTGCTCTGCAGGATGCTCTGGAACGTGCCGGCGTGCCGACGCGCGTACAAAGCGCCCTGGATATCGACCGGGTGGCAGAGCCGTACATTTTGCGTAAGGCGATCCGGCATTTCGAAAAGGGACGTGTCGTCATTTTTGCTTGCGGAACGGGGAATCCGTACTTTTCTACCGATACGGGCGCGGCATTGCGCGCTGCGGAAGTGGAGGCGGACGCTTTGCTGCTTGCCAAAAACGTGGACGGTATTTACGACAGTGACCCGAAACTGAACCCGAAGGCGAAAAAGTTCGAACATCTGACCTATATGGATTGTATTCGTTTGGGCTTAAAAGCCATGGATACCACGGCAATTTCCATGTGTATGGAAAATAAGATTCCGGTAATTGCGTTCGCCGTAAAGGAGGAGAACAGTATCCTCAGGGTAGCGAACGGGGAACAAATCGGTACGATTATTTCTTAAAGGCTTGAAAAGGTCCGATATTTTTAGTAAAATAAGTAAAATTGAGCATGGGGGAAAAGATTATGACTTTCGATCATCCGCAAGTAGAAGTATTATTCAACGAGTTACAGGAAAAATGTGACAAAGCAACCGAGTACATGAAAAGTGAGTTTTCAAACATGCGCGCAGGTCGTGCAAATCCGAAAATTCTGGATAAAGTCGTAGTGGAATACTACGGAACGATGACGCCCTTGAACCAAATGGGGAATATCTCCATCAGCGATCCGCGCAGTCTGGTCGTTTCGTTGTGGGATAAATCTGCCTTGGGTAAGGTGGAGAAAGCGATCCTGGCGGCAAATCTCGGGTTGACGCCGCAAAACAACGGCGAAGTGATTCGTCTCACCTTCCCGATTGTGACGGAAGAACGGCGAAAAGAATTGGTAAAATCCGTTAAAAAATTGTCCGAAGAAACGAAAGTCGTCGTGCGCAACGCGCGCCGCGATCTGCTGGACGGGTTAAAGAAACTGAAAAACGATAAAGTTCTTTCGGAGGACGCAGTAGCCAACTACGAAAAAATTGCGGAGAAGGCCATCACGCATCAGATGGATTATATCGACCAGTTGACCAAAGAAAAAGAAACGGACGTCATGTCGGTTTGATGCAGCTACAGGACTTGATCGGGCGCAGGACGCAGGACGCCTGCGCCCTTCTTCAAAAAGAAAACATTCCTTTCATTGTGGAAACGTACGTCAGCGAAAAGCAAAAAAAAGCCGATGCCTGTCTGGTGATTCGTGCAACAAAGTTGCCGGACGGCACAGTATCTCTGGTGCAGGGTAATTTTTTGCTGGAAGCGGGCATAATGAAAACAGAGGAGTAGCCGCAATGAAACAACCAAAACACGTTGCTTTTATCATGGACGGGAACGGACGCTGGGCAAAACAACGCCTGATGCGGCGGGTTTCCGGGCATAAACAGGGGTTGAACACCGTAACGCGCGTTTTGCGCCATGCCAGAGAATGCGGAATCGAAGTGGTGTCTCTGTATGTGTTCAGCACGGAAAACTGGCATCGCCCGCAGGAAGAAGTGAACGGTTTGTTTCGTCTTGCGCGGGAGTTTCTGGCAAAAACGGATTTTGCAAAGGAGGAAACGAGAATTATCGTTTCCGGGGATTGTTCCGGACTGCCGGAGGATCTGAAACTCCAGATTCGCGCAACGGAGCAAAAGACCGAGAAGTTTTCGTTTATTGTAAATCTTTGCATCGATTACGGCGGAAGAGACGAATTGCTGCATGCCGTAAACACGTTGCTGCAAAGCGGCGTAACGCATGCGGATGAGAACACGCTCCGTGCGGCGTTGTATCAACCGACGCTTCCCGACCCGGATTTTATCATTCGTACGGGTGGCGAAAAGAGGCTGAGCAATTTTTTGTTATTTCAGTCCGCTTATGCGGAATTGTATTTTACCGAAACGCTCTGGCCGGATTTTACGGAAGAAGAGTTTGACCTTGCCCTGCAGGATTATTCCAAAAGAAAAAGAAAGTTTGGCAGAATAGAGGAATCCGAATGAAAAACAACCTGATCAACCGCATTGTAGTGGGGCTGGCGATCGGTATCGTCTTCGCAGCGGTGATTTTGACATCTTATTTCATCGATAAAGTGATTTTTTCGGTGTTTTTGTGCCTTTTGATTGCAGTAGCGGTGCTGGAGGTCCGGCACGCCTTGGGAGAGCGCATTCCGCGGCAGTTGAATCTGCTGATTTTTGTTTTTGCGCTTTGTTTCGGCCTGCCGTATTTTGTGTTCGGGTTTGGCGGAATCGTCTTGTTTACGCTTTGCGTGTTCGTTGCGGGCAGTGCCGTTACGGTATTGCACGGGTTTTCCGCAAACGTTTTGCAGAATTTCGCTTTTTTGCTGGTGTATCCGGCGTTAACCTTGTCGTCGCTGTTTTTTGTAAATAGTCTGCCGTTCGGAATGACCGGCGTATTATTGACCGTATTGGTATCCTGCTTTACCGATATGTTTGCGTATTTCGTGGGGTCTGCTTTCGGCAGGCATCTTTTGTGCCCGCAAATCAGCCCGAAAAAGACGGTGGAAGGCGCCGTCGGCGGGGTAGCCGGCGGTTTGATCGGTGCTGTCGTCACCTTTTTGGCAGTGGAAGTGCTGCAGTGGGTCGGCCCGGGGTTGTCTCTTTCCGTCGGGGTAAAAATATTCTATTACGTCATCATCGGCATTTTCGGTTCCGTCTGCACGCAAGTGGGGGATCTGACGGCAAGTTTATTAAAACGAAATTGCGGAATCAAGGATTATAGCCGCTTGCTCGGAAGTCACGGCGGAGTGATGGATCGTGTCGACGGTTTAATGTTCAACGCCTGTTTCGTAGCTCTTTTATTCAGTTTTTTTGCCGTTTAGCGGCGCGCTTCCAAACGGAAACGCTGTAAGAGCGAAACCGTGTGCGGAAGGGCCGGCCCGGAAGTCTTCGCGGACTTCGGCAGAAAAAGTACGTTTTTCATTGCGGTTTGGCGAAGAGTTCTTCCGCCGCAAGCAAAGGCGTTGTATGTTTCATCGAAAATTTGCGTGCTTTGGTTTTTAGCAGAATCGAAGCACTTCTGTTATAGAGGCAAAAATGAAAAGGATCATAGTTTTGGGCAGTACCGGCTCCGTCGGGACGCAAACGCTGCAGGTAATCGCCCGTCACCCGCAGGAGTTTCGGGTCGAAGGGCTGGTTTGCTATCGTAATTACGAGGCGTTAAAAAAACAACAGGCACGGTTCCCTTCGGCATGGATGGGGTTGCTCGGCACTACGGTGAACGGGATCTGCTGCGGCGAAGACGTATTCCGTAAAATTGCAGATGCCGATTTCGATTTACTGGTGGTCGCTACCACCGGCATTTTGTCTTTGCAGATTGTGGAGGACACGCTGCAAAGGGGCATCGACGTTGCCCTTGCCAATAAAGAGTTGTTAATCACCGCAGGCGAATTGCTGACCGGCCCGCACGCGGGGAGGATTCTTCCTGTGGATAGCGAGCATAGCGCCATTTGGCAATGCACGCAGTTCGGCGAAAAACTGGCGGACGTGGAAAAAATCATTCTGACGGCAAGCGGCGGATCCATGCTCGGCAAAACGCGGGAACAATTGCAGAACGTAACGCCGGAACAGGTGCTGCGGCACCCGAATTGGAGCATGGGCAAAAAAATCACGGTGGACAGCGCAACGCTAATGAACAAAGGGTTCGAATTGATGGAAGCACATCATTTGTTCGGCCTCCCGATGAATCGCATTGAAGCAGTGGTGCATCCGCAAAGCATCGTGCATGGGCTAATCCGCATGAAAGACGGCGCATTCCTTGCGCAGCTTTCCTCTCCGGATATGAAACTGCCCATTCAACTGGCGTTGACCTATCCCAAGCGGTTGCCTTGCGAAGTGCGTCCGCTGGATTTGACGGCACAACCTCTCACCTTTTTCCCGCTGGAGCGCAAGCAATTTCCTTGTTTCGATCTGGCACTGCTTGCGGCGGAAAAAGGCGGAATTTATCCTACCGTGCTGAACGCCGCGAACGACGTGGCGGTGCAAGCGTTTCTGGAGGGAAAAATCTCGTATTTGCAGATTCCGGAAATAATCTCTCACGCAATTCACACATATTCGTCAAGCGCTGAAAATAAATTATCGATACAATGGATTATCGAAACAAATGCCGACGTCAAGCGAAGCACGTCGGAATGGCTGAAAAGAGGAATCAATGGTTAGTTTGTTTTTATTCGCAAGCGTAGCGGACGTATTTGCAAAAATCGGATACGTCCTGATTGCATTATTGATTTTGTTATTCATGGTTACGGTGCACGAGTTTGGGCACTACACGGCAGGGAAATTGCTGAAGTTTAAGATTAACGAGTTCTCCGTCGGAATGGGGCCCGTCATCTTTTCGCGCGAGAAGGCGGACGGGCAAAAAGTCTCTCTGCGGGCGCTGCCGCTCGGCGGTTTTTGCGCGTTTGAGGGGGAGGACGAGGAAAATCCGTCTAAGGACGCATTTAACAATCAAGCCCCCTGGAAGAGACTCATCGTTTTGTTCTCCGGCGCTTTTTTCAATTTCGTTTCTGCCGTTCTCATCGGGATTCTGGCGTTCAGCGTGTTCGGGGCACAGATGCCGGGAATCAAGTCGGTGTATCCGACTTCTCCGAACTATGCCGAAACCGTTACCGCAGAAAATCTGCAGGCAGGCGATATTATTTTGGAAGTGGACGGCAAAACGGTGTTTCTCACTACGGATTTGAGCCGTTATTTGTCCAATTCGCAGGAAACGCTGCAGTTGAAAGTGTTGCGCAACGGGCAGGAAGTCGTTCTGTCCAACGTGAAAAAGGGGAACTTCACCGTTACGGAGGAGGACGGCACGGAAAAAACCTATTATGGGTTGGGTGTCGTTCTGGACTATAATGCACACGTGGATTATACTTTCGGGCAGGCGTTGACGCGCACTCTTCCCTATTGCGTGCACGTAGCCGGCTACGTGCTGGAAACGCTCGGCGGTATTGTGACCGGTCTGATCGGGCTGGATCAGGTCGGCGGACCGATTACCACCATCGGTATTACCAGCCAGGTAGTTAGCACGGGAATCGCCAATATTCTGTATCTCATCGTTCTGATTTCCGTAAACCTTGCCGTATTTAACCTGCTGCCCATCCCCGCGTTGGACGGAATGCGCATGGTGTTTGTTCTCATCGAGTGGATTCGTAAAAAACCGGTCGATCGTAAGGTGGAGGGCATCATCCATACGGTGGGGCTTGTCATTCTGTTGGGATTTGTGATTTTAGTCGACTTGCTGCAATTGTTCGGTTAAAACCGTTCAAAAGCAGGAAGACTGCCGAAAAACGAGAGGACGATGCGTTAAAAAGGCGCACGTATGGTAAAATAAAAGCAACAATTTACAAAAAGATTTTGTAAAAGCACGGCAAAGCGGTGTTCTTTGTGTTTCGGACGTTTGTACGACAATCCGGTCGGGACATCGGATGCGAAAAACCGTAGGGACGGGGCAGGCAGTGCGGAGAAATAGGGTTATGAAAAAACAAACGCGTAAAGTATGGGTCGGTAACGTCCCGATCGGAGGGGGAGCCCCCGTTGCGGTTCAATCGATGACGACCACCGACACGGCGGACGTCGATGCAACGGTGCGGCAGATTTTGCAGCTGCAGCATGCCGGCTGCGATATCGTGCGCGTTGCCGTCCCGAACGAGGCCTGCGCCGCGGCACTGGCAGACATCAAAAAGGAGGTAACCGTTCCGTTGGTGGCGGACGTGCATTTCCGGTGGGATCTGGCAGAACAAAGCGTAAAAAACGGTGCGGATAAGCTGCGGATCAACCCGGGAAACATGCCTCTCGGAGCACAGACAACTCGCCTTGCGGCTCTGTGCAGGGAACGGAATCTCCCGGTGAGAATCGGCCTGAACGGAGGTTCTTTCCAAGGCAAGGGCGACGAGGCGGTTCTGCAGGCAATGCGGCGTTACGTCGACTATTTTGAAAAATGCGGGTTCGAGCAACTCGTACTTGCGGTCAAGAGCAGCGACGTACTGCAAACGATCCGCTGCAATCGTGCTCTTGCCGCCGCGTTCGATTATCCTCTGCATGTCGGCCTGACGGAATCCGGCATTGCGGAAAAGGGTATCGTAAAGTCTGCCGTTGCCATCGGCAGCCTGCTTGCGGACGGCATCGGGGATACGATCCGGGTTTCACTGACGGACGATCCCGTAAAAGAGGTGCAGTGTGCGCACGAGATTCTACGCGCCTGTGGAAGAGAAAAGAACTACGCAGAGGTCATCAGTTGTCCCACCTGTGGCAGATGCCATATCGATCTGGTTCCCATGGCTCGCGCCGTAAACGAACACGTCAAGGATGTGCGCATTCCCTTGCGCATTGCCGTGATGGGGTGTGCCGTCAACGGCCCCGGGGAAGCCAAAAATGCAGATTTAGGCATGGCCGGCGGAGAGGAGAAAGCGGTCTTTTTTCGTCACGGAAAGGTGTATCGCACCGTGACGGAAAATATTTTACAAGAATTTTTAGGAGAAATCGATCAACTACTGCAATGATTTTAGAGCACATCAGAGAAAAAACAGGGGAAGAATGGAATCAACTTCGGTTAAGATCCGCCGTTTTGAACAAATCGGATGCGACGGTTCGGCTAACGTTTTCCCATCCGACGTTATTGACGGAGGAGCAGAAAGAAGAACTGACAAGGCTGGCAAAAGAGTGCCTGCCGCAGTCGTTCGCGGTAAAGGCGGAGTTCGTAAAGGATTATATGGACGAAGATTTGCTGCTTTCCGCCGTGATGCAAAAGATGAAGGAGGACTTCTTTTCTTACTCCATGCGCCTGTCTCCGGAGGATGTTTCCGTTTCACGCAAAGAAGACGGAACGTTTTTGGTGAAGTTCAGCGTGGATCGGGCCTTGGGCGAATTGATGCAGCAGGCAGAGTTGTCGCAAAAATTGCAGGAATACTTTCTTCGCATCACCACTTACCCTACGGAAGTGACGTGCGATATCGTGCGGGAGCCTCAGGGGGTTGCCGAAACGCTGCAAAGTATCGAGGCAAAGGGCGAGCGGATTTTAAGCCGCGAAAGAAGCAAACCGCAGCGCCGCATCGAACTGGAAGGCGTTTCGGAATTGGTCGGTAAAAAAATTACCGAACGCCCGAAATACATTATGGATATTCACGACGAGGAAGACTTTTGCGTTGTGTGCGGACAAATCGGGAATCAGAACGACCGCGTTACCAAAAGCGGGTATCAACTGTTCTCCTTTACCGTAACGGATTTTACGGGCAGCATCAAAGTCGTGATGTTTCCCAAACCGGATGCGTTTCAGAAATTGCGTACGCTGGTGCCGGGGGATACGGTCGTTTTGCAGGGCAAGGTCACGCTGAACGATTATTCGAAGGAACTGGAGTTTCGCGCGTTTCAGGTCGGGCGGTGTAAACTGAAGGACGAAAGTTTGCTGCATCGGCAGTTGCATCCCGTGCCGCAGGAATACAGCGTGGTTCAACCGATGCCTTACGTGCATCGTGCGCAGAAAATGCTGTTCGAAGAAGCGTTCGTCTGCCCGGAACCGCTCCGCGGGAAGGACTTCGTTGTGTTTGACTTTGAAACGACGGGGTTGAACTATCTGGAACACAGCCCGATCGAGTTGGGGGCCGTAAAAATGCACGACGGAGAACTGACGGAGATTTTTTCCACGTTCATCTACCCGAACGATCACTTAAAAACCAGAGATTTGCCCAAAGAAAAACGGGGTCAGTTGCTTTCGGATAAAATTCGGGAACTGACCGGCATCACGGATGAAATGTTGGAGGATGCCCCCGCATTTCAGGATATCGTCGCCGATTTTTATAAATTCTGCTACGGGACGATTCTTGTGGGGCACAATGTCAATTTCGATTTTCAGTTTTTGAACTATAACACCAAAAACAGCGGGTATCTGTTCGATATGCCGCTGGTGGATACCATGGACGTGGCAAAGAAATACTTTGCGCAGCCGGAGTTTCGCGACTCGCAGCCGGCGGGGTACAGCCTGCGTGCCGTTTCCGCCGCATTGGGAATTGAAAACGAAGGGGCGCACAGGGCCTATTTCGATGCGATCACAACGGCAAAATGCTTCCTGAAAATGCAAAAAAACAGCCAAATCGTGTTGTTTTAACGAAAAAACAGTTGTAAAGAAAACAGGAATGTGGTATACTGTATTTGCTTGAAAATACTTTACGGTATGAGGGCGGGGTTTTCCCGCTCTCATCTTGGTATAGGGGGTAAGATGTCACAGAAAGTCAGCGAAGCGGTGGCAGAGTTGGTTCGGCCGTTTGCCGAACAATTCGGGTTGGAACTGGTAGAAGTGGAATACGCTAAAAAATACGGCGGAATGCACCTTACCGTTACGATCGATAAAGAGGGTGGCGTCAGCCTGGAGGATTGTGAACGGCTGCATCGTGCCATTGACGAGCCGCTGGACGAACTGGATCCGACGGACGGGGCCTCCTACACGCTGAACGTTTCTTCGCTCGGGATCGACCGCCCGTTAAAGACGGAGCGGGACTTCCGGCGCAATCTGCAGCAGGAGATTACCGTAAAACTCTATGCCCCGCAGGAGGGAAAAAAGGTGTGGGAAGGCGTGCTGATTTCTTACGACTTTCCGCAGGCATTTACTCTGAAGTGTTCCAACGGGCAGGAACGTACGTTTCAAATCAAAGAAACCGCACTGGTCGAACCGCTGATTCGGTTCTAGTGTCGGTACAGTAATAACGGTTATATTTTTGGGAGGCCAAGAAACATGATTAATAAAGACTTCTTCCTTGCATTGGAAGATTTGGAAAAGGAAAAGGGCATCGATCCGGAAGTGTTTATCAAAACGCTGGAAAACGCTTTGGCTTTCGCCTGCAAAAAGAATTTCGGCGAAGCGTATGACGTGGAAGTCAAAATCGATGCGGAAAAATACTCCATCCGCACTTTCTCCTACAAAACGGTAGTGGAAGAGGTGGAGGATCCGGATAAACAAATTTCGTTGGAAGAAGCACAAAAATTAAAAAAGACCTACCAGGTGGGGGATCGTATCGAAAAAGAGATTTTCCCGCGCGAGTTTGGCAGAATTGCCGCTCAAACCGCAAAACAGGTAATCATGCAGGCGCTGCGCGAAACGGAGCGCAACAACATGTATAACGAATTTGTCGACAAAGAAAACGAACTTCTGGTCGGCACGATTCAGCGCGTGAAGGAGGACGGGACCGTCTTTGTAGAAATCGGCAAAAACCAATCCGAAGGGATTCTGATGCCGGCAGACCAGATTCCGGGCGAAAAGTACCACGCGGGGGATCGCATTAAAGTATACGTCAAAAAGGTAAAGGACGGCGCAAAGGGGGCTCAGATCGTGTTGAGCCGTGCAAGTTTCGGTTTTGTAAAGCGCCTGTTCGAAAGCGAAGTGCCGGAAATCCGCGCCGGATTGGTAGTGATTAAAGGGATCGTACGCGAAGCGGGCTACCGCACAAAAATCGCCGTTGCCTCCTGCGACGATCAGATCGACGCCGTCGGGGCCTGCGTCGGCACGAAAGGGGTGCGCGTCAATGCAATCGTCAGCGAACTGAACGGTGAAAAAATCGATATCATTCCCTGGAGCGACGATATTCTGGATTATATTGCAAGAGCTCTCAGTCCCGCAAAAGTGCTGATGGTACAGGCGAACGAGGATACGAAGGAAGCCAAGGTCATCGTTCCGGACGATAAACTGTCTCTTGCTATCGGAAAAGAGGGACAAAACGCCCGGTTGGCAGCACGCCTCACGGGCTGGAAAATCGACGTGAAGTCTTACACCGTGGCACAGCAAACCGGCCTGCTGGATCTGGCGGATACGGAAACGGAAGAGACGGAGGCGTAAGTGGAAAAAAAGTATCCGGAACGGATGTGCGCCGTTTGCCGCACGCTGAAACCGAAAAGAGACCTTCTGCGAGTGGTCCGCACGAAAGAGGGCAAGGTTTTTGTGGATGAAACCGGCAAACAAAACGGGCGCGGCGCGTACGTATGCAAATCCAGAACTTGCATCGAGCGGTGCATCCGCACAAAGTTGTTCCATAAACTGTTCGGTTGCGAAGTGGATGCGCAATGGTACGAATCGTTGAAGGAGTATATCGTTGAAGAATAACGTAAAAACCTATTTGGGCTTTGCCGTAAAAAAAGGCAGCGTTATCTACGGGCTGGACGCAATGGAGCGTCAGAACAAGGCCCCTTATGCGGTGCTGCTGTGCCCTACGGCGGCACAGAATACCGCAAAAAAAACGGCGGAGTACTGCAAAGCTCGGCACGTGCGTTTGTTGCACTGCGACGAGCCGTTGGCACCCGTTGTGTATAAAACGAATTGTAAAGTGCTTGCCGTAACGGATCAGGGGTTGGCACAGGCAATTTTGAAGAATACGGACGACATCACAGAGGCGGAGGTTTAACTTGACGAACACATTTAATCTAGTGGGAAACGAAGAAGCAAAAGGTTTCGGCAGCCTGAAGGCTATTCCTGCCACGCAAAACACATTGGCGGCTACCAACGAAAAGCTGCGGGAAGCAAAGCGGCAGATGGAGGCGCTTGCAAAATCGATGGAAGAAAAAGGGCGTCAGTTCCGCGCCGCGGCAGAAGAAGCATCTGCAGAAGCGGTCAAGGCTGAGCCTGCGGCAATCGCAGCGGAAGAAAAACCGGCACAGCCGCAACCCTCTTCCGGGGAGGAACGGCCCGCAGCGGAGGGAAAAGAAGTATCCGTTTCGGAAAAAAGCGAACCGGCAAAAGCAGAACAGCCTGCGGCAATTGCGGCAGAACCCGCGAAGCAGGCCCCCGCAAAGGAAGAGAAGCCGGCAGCCGCTCCCGGACAAAAGACGTATGTCGACGAAAAAGGGAACATTAAAGTACGGCGTTTCCTTGCCGATCGCGTGCCGGCAAAACCGACCGCAACCGCAAACCCGACGACGCGCATGATCGATCTCAATCAGGTGGGGCAGCGGCCGCGTTATAATCGCAACGGACAAAACGGTGCGGGGCGCCCGTACGATCCGAATCGTCCGCGGCAGAACAGTAACGGAACCGGTTCCAGACCGTACGATCCGAACCGTCCGCGTCCGCAGAACCGCGGCGGAGACGTCATTCCGATGGATGTGCCTCTGATCCAAAGGGAAAGCAAGTCGTTCGGTGCCAATAAAAACAAAGGAAACGATCACGGAGAGGATCGTAAAAATAATTCGCTGAACAAAAAGGCGATGATGAAGCGTTCTTATGCCGAGTCTATGGAAGACGAAGGGCGTTTCATGGGGCGTCGTCCGAAAGCAAAAAAAGAAGCAAAAACGGTAATTGCGCCGAAAATCGAACACGCCGTGATTGAAACCAAAGAGGTTCAAATCAAAGTGCTGAGCGAAAAAATCGGCATTACCGCGGCAGAAATCATTAAGCAATTGTTCAAAGAGGGAATCGTCAAGACCATCAACGACAGTGTGGATTTCGATTATGCGGCAGTGATTGCATCGAACTTCGGCGTAACGCTGGAGCAAAAACTCGGGGAAACGTTCGAAGAGCAGATGCTGAAAAACCTGAATGCGGACGATTCTTTGCAGGATACGGAAAAACGCGCGCCGATCGTTACCGTTATGGGTCACGTCGACCACGGCAAAACCTCTTTGTTGGATGCAATCCGTAAAACAAACGTTACCGGCGGCGAGGCCGGCGGCATCACGCAGCACATCGGTGCGTATACCGTAAAAATTAACGGAGAAAACATTACGTTCATCGATACCCCTGGGCACGAAGCCTTCACGGCAATGCGTGCGCGCGGGGCACAGGTTACGGACGTTGCGATTCTGGTTGTGGCGGCGGATGACGGCGTGATGCCGCAAACCGTAGAAGCCATCAACCATGCGAAAGCGGCTAACGTACCCATCGTCGTCGCCATCAATAAAATGGATAAGCCGGAAGCCAATCCGGATCGGGTCAAACAGCAATTGGCAGAATACGGCGTTTTGCCGGAAGAATGGGGCGGAGATTCCATCATGGTGCCGGTATCGGCAAAAAGCGGAATGGGAATTTCCTCTTTGCTGGAGTCCGTCCTGCTGGTGGCAGAAATGCGCGAACTGAAGGCAAACCCGCAAAAGCGTGCGTTCGGTAACGTCATCGAAGCCAAGTTGGATAAAGGCCGCGGCCCGGTTGCAACGGTTCTGGTGCGCAACGGTACGTTGCACGTCGGCGATAACGTTGTGGCAGGTACCGCCGTCGGTAAAATCCGCGCCATGTTCGACGATAAAGGGCGGCAGGTCAAGGCTGCAACCCCGTCCATGCCGGTAGAAGTGCTCGGCTTTTCGGATGTGCCCAACGCGGGAGACTGTCTGTACGCGGTGGATGAAAAACTGGCAAAACAGGTTGCGGACGAACGTCGCATCAAGGAAAGAGAAGATAAACTGCAATCGACCGCCAGCGTCTCTTTGGACGATCTGTTCGGAAAGATCAGCGAAGGGCAGTTGAAAGTATTGAATATCATCATCAAGTCGGACGTGCAGGGTTCGTTGGAAGCGGTGAAAGATTCTCTGATGCGCATTTCCAACGACGAGGTCAAAATCAACCCGATTCACGGCGGGGTAGGCGCCATTACGGAAACGGACGTTACGCTTGCCAAGGCATCAAACGCCATCATCATCGGGTTCAATGTTCGTCCGGATTCCAACGCAAAAGCATTGGCAGAGCGTGAAAACGTGGATATTCGCCTGTATCGCGTCATCTATGACGCAGTGGATGCCGTAACCAGCGCTATGAAAGGAATGCTGGCACCGAAGTTCAAAGAAACGATTCTGGGTCAGGTCGAAGTGCGGGACGTCTTCCGCATCACGGGCGTAGGCAGCGTTGCGGGTGCGTATGTGACGAGCGGCAAAGTTACGCGTAACGCCAAAATCCGTGTCTATCGCGACAACGTCATAGTACACGACGGCAGCGTTCTGGATTTGAAACGTTTTAAGGACGAAGTAAAAGAAGTTGCAGCCGGCTACGAATGCGGTATCTCGCTGGTGAACTACAACGATATCAAAGTCGGCGACGTGTTTGAAGCGTACGTCATGGAAGAAATAAAAGAATAGTTCGGCTATTCTTGCAGGGCAACCGAACGAGCGGTTGCCTTTGCGTTAGAAAGGAGAGATTATGGCAGGAACCAGATCGGAAAAACTGAATGCGGAGTTTCAAAAAAACATTTACGAAGTGTTAACCCGTAAAGTAAAGAATCCGCGGTTAACGGAAATGTTTTCCGTCACGGCTGTGGAGACGGACCGGGAATTGGCAACGGCTAAAGTTTATATCAGCGTGTACTCCGCCGACGAGGCGAAAAAGCAGGCTACCTTCGAGGCAATTTGCGAAAGTGCCGGCTTCGTGCGGCAAGCGCTCTCCAAAAGCATGCACATCCGCACCGTGCCGCAGTTTATCTTTTTGAAGGATTCGTCTTTCGACTACAGCGAAAAAATCAATCGTCTGCTGAACGAAGTAAAAGCAGAAGAAAGCAAACATACGACGGAAAAAAACGAGGAGCAAAATGGATAAAGTCGCAGAACGAATCGCGCAGGCGTCTTCCGTTGCGCTTTTTACGCATATTCGCCCGGATGGGGACGCTCTGGGCAGTGTTCTGGCATTGCAGGCAGCGTTAAAAAGCATCGGGAAAAGCGTTACGGTTTACTGTGATTCTCCCGTTCCGGCGCGTTTGGCGTTTTTAAGCGGTGCGGATCAAATTCTGTCGCAAGGTACGCCGATTGCAGATTTATTTGTGGCGTTGGATTGCGGGGATGCGGATCGTCTCGGTTGCTTTTCTCCGGTCTTTTTAAAAAAGAGGAATACCTGTAACGTCGATCATCATCTTTCCAATACCAGGTTCGCAGCCTGCAATTACGTGAAAGGCACTTCGTCCACCTGCGAATTAGTTTTGCAGTGCCTGAGGGCTCTGAAAATCGAGTTAACCGAAGAAATCGCAACGTTATTGTACGTCGGTTTATCTACCGATACGGGCAACTTCAGCCATTCCAACACTACGGCAGAGACCTTTGCGTGTGCGGCAACGCTGGCTGCCTGCGGGGTAAAGATCGACGAACTGAATCGCAGGCTCTACAAAGAAAATCCGTATCGTCGGCTGAAATTATTGGGAAAAGTTCTCAGCGGCATGCGAAGTTACGAGGAAGGAAAAATCATTGTTCTCACCATCACTTCGCAGGATCTGGCGTCTGTCGGCTGCTCGCTGGATCAGACAGAGGCGTTTGTGGATTATGCCATTTCCGTCGATACGGCAGAAGTGGGGATTGCCGTTTGCGAGCAAAAGCCGAATACGTATAAAGTCAGCATGCGCAGCCGTGGCAAAGCAGACGTGTGCCGTGCGTGCGGAACTTTCGGCGGCGGCGGACATCGTCTTGCAAGCGGTTGTACCGTGTGCGGCTTTTTCGAAGACGTGGTGGAGAAAGTCGTGAAAAGCGCGCGGGACGAATTATGAACGGTTTTTTGAATTTATTAAAACCCACCGGCATGACGGCAAGCGACGTAGTGGTGCGCGCAAGAAAAATCCTCGGCGAAAAGAAGATCGGGCATCTTGGTACGCTGGACCCGGGTGCAAGCGGCGTTTTGCCGCTTGCCGTGGGCAAGGGTACCAAACTCTTCGATTTTCTGACGTTCAAAACCAAGCGATATCGCGCCTGGTTCACCTTCGGCAGAACCACTCCCACGCTGGATAGTTACGAAAACGTCAGCGAACGATGCGGTAATCTTCCTTCCGCAAAGGAAATCGGGCAGGCGTTGCCCAAATTGATCGGTAAACTAAAGCAATTGCCGCCGCAGTATTCTGCCTTAAGCGTCGCAGGGGTACGCGCGTACCGCCTGGCACGCAAAGGGCAAACGGTGGATTTGCCCTTACGGGAAGTGGAGGTAACGGAATTTTGCCTCCTTCGGCAGGAATCGGCGGATACGTTCGTGTTTGATATCGTCTGTTCCGGAGGTACTTACATTCGGTCCCTTTGCAGAGACCTGGCAGAAGAGTTGAATACCTGTGCTTACATGAGCGCTCTGATTCGGCTTTCTTCCGGAGGGTTTTTGCTGGAGGATTCTTATACGCTGGAAGAACTTGCACAGAAAAAAGAAAAATGCCTGCTTCCTTTGGATGCTCCGCTTGGAAATATTCCGGTGTGGACGTACCCCAAAGAAGTTGCCGTAAAACTGCAAAACGGCGTAAAACTGACCGCCCGTTTTGAAGGGCTGCGCCGGATTGTATGCGACAACGTGCTGTACGGGGTTGCCGACAGTGCGGACGGCAAACTGAACTGGAAATACTATCTGTTTGGCGGATGAAGAACATGAAAACGATTTCTTTCGGTACGGCGTACCGCAAACCCGTCGTGTTGGCTCTCGGATTTTTCGATTCGATGCACGTGGGGCATCAGCATCTCATCGCAAAAGCGAAAGAACTTTCCGTCGCACGAGGCTGCGAAACGGCGATTTTTACCTTTTGCAACAATCCGTCCGTGTTTTTTCGTCCGACGAAACTGGTTTATACGCTGGAAGAGCGTTTGGAACGGATGCAGCAATTCGGGGTGGACGTGGTCTTTTCCGCCTTGTTTGACGAAACGTTCAAAAACAAAACGGCACAGGAGTTTTTGCAGGATCTGTCGCAGTATTGCGTGCAGGCACTGGTCTGCGGGTTCGATTATACGTTCGGCAAAGGGGCAGAGGGCACGGTCGGCACGTTAAGGGACTATGCAAAGCAAAACGGTATTGCATTGTACGTCTTGCCGGAAGTGCTTTTTTACGGGCAGAAAGCCGGCAGTACTCTCGTCAAAAAACTGATTCAGGCGGGAGAAATGGAAAAAGCAAGCGAGTTGCTCGGCGGGGATTACTTCCTGAGCGGCACGGTGGAACACGGCAGGGCGATAGGCCGAACCATGGGGCTGCCTACGGCAAATCTGTCCCGGAACGACGAAAAGCAGTATCCCGCAGCAGGCGTTTATGCGGGCACGGCGTCGGTGGACGGGCAAACTTATCGTTGCGTCATTAACGTCGGGCCAAAACCTACTTTTGCAGAATCTTCCGAAACGATCGAAGCCCATCTGATCGGGTTCGAGGGGAATTTGTACGGGAAAAAGATCCGGCTGTATTTTCATCGCAAACTGAGGGAAATCCGGCGTTTTGCTTCGGCCGAGGCCTTGGAAGCGCAGATTTTACAAGATATATCGGAGGCTCAGAAATGATTCGTTTCGGACCGAGCGGCAACTCGGAAAGTTTTTATGCAGAAGGATACAAAAATACGGAACAAGCCGCTTCCTGGTTGGCACAGAAAGGGTTGAATGCCTTTGAGTATTCTTTCGGCAGGGGCGTGCGTATGACGGAAAAGAAAGCGCACCTCATTCGGGAAGAGTTTCGGCGGGCCGACGTTGCGATTTCCGCGCATGCACCGTATTATATCAATTTCGCCAATCCGGAAGAGGAAATGGTGCTGAAGTCCATCGGCTACGTGTTGGATACGGCGCGTGCCGTGCAGGAAATGGGGGGAAATCGGGTGGTATTTCACCCTGCAACGGTTGGCAAAGCCACACGGGAGGAAGCGTTTCGACGTACGTACGATCGCATCCTTCGCTTGAGGGATGCCATTTACGAAGCAGGTCTGCAAAACGTTTTGTTCTGTCCGGAAACCATGGGCAAAATCAATCAGATCGGCGACCTGACGGAAATTGCAGAACTGTGTGAGATCGACCCCGTGTTTTATCCTACGATCGACTTCGGGCATTTGAATGCCCGCACGCACGGAGGGTTGAAAACCAAGGCGGATTTTGAAACAGTCGTGTGCGTCCTGCGGGATCATCTCCCGTGGGAGAAGGTCAAAAATATGCACGTGCATTTTTCGCATATCGCGTATTCCGAGGGGGGCGAAGTCAAACACCTGACCAATGCGGACGAGGAGTTTGGCCCGTTTTTCGAACCTCTTGCAGAAGTATTGCATCAATACGACCTGACGCCCGTCATCCTTTCGGAGTCGGACGGAACACAGGCGGAGGACGCACAACAAATGAAACAAATTTACGAAGCAATTCAAAACTTTGGGAGGCAGAGTTTATGATAGATTATCAAAAGGTATTTCAACTTCGTCCGGAAATGGATGCGGCACTGATTATTTCTCCGAAGAACAGATTGTATTTTACGGGGTTCCAAAGCACGTTCGGCTATCTTGTAATCGAACGCACGGCTCTCACGTTTTTTACCGATTTCCGCTATGCCGAAATGGCGGAAGATCTGCAAAAAAAGGGTGTTTTCGTGCAGTTTGCGCGCAGCGAAGAAGTGCTGCCGATGGTAGAACGATTCTGTGCGCAGCGCGGCTTGCAGCGCCTCGGCATCGAAGAGACGGAATTGACGTTGATGCAGTTTGCGTCACTCAAAAAATCATTGCCGAATCATGAATTTGTGAATGTGGGCAGCGCAATTTCGAAAATGCGTCAAACGAAAACGGAAGAAGAGATCGAGAAGATCGCGCAGGCACAGCATATTACGGACGAGGCCTTCCGGGCCATTCTGAAAGTTCTGAAACCCGGGGTGAAAGAGCGGGATGTCGCCGTCGAGTTGGAGTATCAGATGCGCAAAAACGGTGCGGACGGTCTGGCGTTCGAAACCATTATCGCCAGCGGCATCAACGGTTCCAAACCACATGCGCACCCGACGCAGAAAGCGATTGCAAACGGCGATGCCGTCACGATGGATTTCGGGGCGAGGTTCGAAGGTTATTGTGCGGATATGACGCGTACGGTTTTTGTAGGCAAACCGTCCGACCCGATGAAAAAGATTTACGAAACGGTTTTGCAGGCGCAACAAAATGCGCTGAAGAACATGCGTGCGGGGATGACCGGCCGTCAAATCGATAGCCTTGCGCGGGAATTGATTGCGTCTTACGGCTATGCGGATAAGTTTACGCATAACCTGGGGCATTCTCTGGGCATCGATATCCACGAAGATCCGCGCTTTGCACCGTTCTGGACGGAAGAAATCGCGGAAAACACGGTGATGTCCGTGGAACCTGGCATCTACGTGCCGGGACTTGGCGGAGTTCGCATCGAAGATATCGTTGTTTTGAAAGCAGACGGAATTTATAATTTGACAAACTCGGAAAAAAGTATTATAATTCTATAGTTATCGGAAACATTTCGTAAATGGAGGATCAAGAATGATTGTAGCAGGAGATTTCAGAAAGGGCGTTACCTTCGTGATGGACGGAAATATTTACACCATCGTGGATTTCCAACACGTAAAACCCGGCAAAGGCGCGGCGTTTGTTCGTGCAAAAATTAAAAACGTGGTAAACGGTTCCGTGTTGGAACGTACGTTTAACCCGTCGGATAAATTTGAAAAAGCAACCATCGAAAGCAAGCAGATGGAATTCTTGTACAGTGACGGGGAGTTGTACTATTTTATGGATCCCGAAACGTACGATCAGATTCCGCTGAACAAAGCGCAGGTGGAAGACGCTCTGGATTTCATGAAAGAAAACATGTCTGCAACCATCAAATTCTATAAGGGCGAAGCGTTCTCTGTAGAACCGCCGAACTTTGTAGAATTGCAGGTCGTCAAGTGCGATCCCGCCGTCAGCGGCAACACCGCAACCAACGCAACGAAAATTGCAGAGTTGGAAACGGGCTACGAACTGCAGGTCCCCATGTTCGTCGAGCAGGACGATATCATTCGTGTCGATACTCGTACGGGCGAATATATGGAACGCATCAAATAGTTTTGTAAAAAGCATAAAAGGCTGCCTCTTTCGGGCAGCCTTTTTTTTGTAAAATTGCTGCGGGAAACGCCGCAACAACCGTCCTCCGAAAGCGCGATAAAACGGAAGAGGCAATCAGGCTTTTTCCGTATGGAGAAAAACAGGAAAACAGAATCAACGGCAAAAACGAGGAGGCTTGTCCGGGCGGAAGCAATGTTGCGGAAAGGGGAGCAGCTGCGAACAGAATTTCACGTATAAAAACAAGAAAATCTGTCGGCATGTCACCTGGGGAGAAAAAACACGGTTTTGAGGCAGATAGCCCCCATCGGAAGCTCAAAAAAGGGAAACGAGGGGATTGTTTTTTTGTTCGTTTCGTGCTATAGTTAAAAAAATGTCGGATACATCACGATACGGGAGCAAGCAAAATGAGTAAAGTTTTATTTCTTTCTACCAGCCTCAGGGCAAACAGCAATTCGGAAGAACTCGCAAGAGAGTGCGCGCAAGGCGCAACGGAAGCCGGGCATTCGGTAGAGTTTCTCAGTTTAAAGGGGAAGAAAATCGATTTTTGCATCGGGTGCCTTGCCTGTCAAAAAACGGGGAAATGCGTCCTGCGGGACGACGTTGCAGAAATAGCGGATCTGGTTTTCCATGCGGATACGCTTGTTTTTGCTACCCCGGTTTATTACTACGGCATGTGCGGACAAATGAAAACCCTGTTGGATCGGCTCAACCCGCTTTACGGCAGCGCATATCGTTTCCGCAGAGTTTATCTCATCGCTACGGCAGCGGAAGAAGGGACAGAGGTGTTTGAAGGCACTCGCAGCGGATTAAAAGGGTTTGTCGATTGTTTCGAAGAGGCAGAACTGTGCGAAAGTCTGGAATGCGGAGGCCTGACGGACGGCGGAGAAGCAGCGGCACGTGCGGAAACAAAGCAACTTGCCCGAAACTTTGGCAAACAATTGAAGTAGCAAAGATCAAACGAGCGCGCTGTGCGGAAGCCCCGGGCAGGGAAGAATAATTCGAAAGGAAAGCGATCGATTTTTTCAAAAAGGGGAGTACGCAAACAAACTTTTCGAGAAAGTACCGTAAAGGGACGAAGGAGGCAACATGATTTATCAGGAATTTCAAAACTTAAAACTCTCGGCTTTGGGGATGGGCTGCATGCGTTTGCCGGTTCTGGAAGGAACAACCGTGGTGGACGAAGCCGCAACGCAAAAAATGGTGGACTATGCCATGGAGAAAGGCATCAACTATTATGATACGGCATGGGGCTATCACGAAGGGCAGTCAGAAACAGTACTGGGAAAAGCTCTCAGCCGTTACCCGCGCGAAAGTTTTTATCTTGCAAGCAAGTTTCCCGGGTACGATCTTTCCAATATGAGCAAGGTGGAAGAAATTTTCGAAAAGCAGCTGCAGAAGTGCGGTGTGGAGTATTTCGATTTTTATATGTTCCACAACGTTTGCGAAATGAATATCGATGCGTATTTGGATCCCAAATACGGCGTGTACGAATACTTGAAAGAGCAAAAAAGAAACGGCCGGATCCGTCATCTCGGCTTTTCTGCGCACGGAAGTTGTGAGGTCATCCGTCGCTTTTTAGAAGCCTACGGAGACAGTATGGAGTTTGGTCAATTGCAGGTGAACTGGGTGGATTGGACGTTCCAGAACGCACAACAAAAAATGGACTTGCTGAAAGAACGGCAGATTCCCGTGTGGGTGATGGAACCGCTCCGCGGGGGTAAGTTGGCTTCGCTGGGCGCCGAACAAACGGCAAAGTTAAAAACACTTCGCCCGCAGGAAGAAATTCCCGCCTGGTCGTTCCGCTTCCTGCAAACATTGCCGGAAGTGAAGGTCATTCTTTCCGGTATGTCGAATTTCGAACAGTTAAAAGAGAATATCCGGACTTTCGAAACGGAACAACCTCTCACCTCGGCGGAGTGGGAAGTTTTGCAGCAAATCGCAAAAGGCATGCTCGACCAAAAGATACAGCCTTGTACCGCTTGTCGGTATTGCACGTCCTATTGTCCGAAGCATCTGGATATTCCTTCTCTGATCGAGCTTTATAACGAACATATCTTCACCGGCGGCGGGTTTATCGCCCCCATGGCATTGCTGGCATATGCCGAGGATCAGAAACCTACGGCATGCATCGGCTGTCGCAGTTGCGAAAGAGTTTGTCCGCAGCAAATCAAGATTTCGGAAGTCATGAAGGATTTCTGCAAAAATCTGAAACAATCTTAAAAGTTTTTCGAGGAAGAGCCCGTGGGCAAAAGGCGCCCGTCGTCCTTTTCCCGAAGTACTTTCGCCTCGGAAAGAGCAGGAGTTGGCGTACGAGGAGGCGCACGTCGGCCTCTGCAAAAGCCGGGGAAGTAAAAAACAGCGCAGTTTGCGCTGTCTTTTACTTTTACTCTGTTTTCGTTTTTGCAAACAGGGAAAAGAATTCATTTCTGCTCCTCACGATCCATAAAGACGATCAGGAAAGGGCATTTCCGATTTTATCAAATAGAGAGGTCTTTTCTTATAGGGTTTCGCAGGTCGCGATCCAGCATTGGAAAGGGAATTCTATACCATGTGCTTTCCTTCTGCTTTTTGAAGCCTGCCATATTACAAAATGGGGGGCTGTAAGAAAAGACTTTACAGAGATCGCCACCCTTGGTCCCTCAGGCAGGATTTGTAAGGAGCAAAGCGACGGAATAGCGATGGTTCGCAAGGGCGCCATCGCGTCACCTGCGAAAGGAGCAGGGGCAAACCAGGTGGCAGAGGTGTGGGCGGCACGGAAACCTTGCGGCGACAGACGGGCAAGAAAAAACAGCGCAATCAGCGCTGTTTTTACGAAATGGCTAGGGTAGCAGGATTTGAACCTGCGAAATGATGGAGTCAGAATCCATTGCCTTACCGCTTGGCGATACCCCAATACGTCCCAATCGGAACAGTTCCTATTATAAAAGCAACTCGGTAGTTTGTCAATAATTGAGGACGAAATAATGTAGAAAATACTTTTTTCGTATTTCTTGAAAAAAAGGGGCTTTTTGATTATAATACAAGGGAGGTAAAAGATGGAAAAAGGTTTTTTCGGCGCCGTGTACCGCGTAGTCCGGCAAGTTCCGAAAGGCAAAGTCACGACGTACGGAATTGTAGCACGCCTGGCGGGGAATCCGCGTATGAGCAGGCAAGTAGGCTGGGCATTGCATGCCAATCCGGATCAATCGACGATTCCCTGCCACAGAGTGGTGAATCGGTACGGCGCATTGGCCCCGTCTTTTGCTTTCGGCGGAAAAGAAATACAAAAGTTGATGCTGGAACAAGAAGGCGTTTCCGTTCGGGAAGACGGAACGGTAGACTTGCAGCGGTATCTTTGGGAAGGATAAGGGTTTTACGATGGAAAAGGGATTTAATAATCAGCTGTACGTACAAAAGCAAACGGAACGGATTTTGCAGCGCATCGGGCAGTTCGGCAACAAATTATATTTGGAGTTTGGCGGAAAATTGTTTGACGATTTGCATGCCGCACGTGTTTTGCCCGGTTTCGACCCGAATGCCAAAGTGAAAATTCTGCAAAAGCTGAAGGATCAGGCGGAGATTATTTTTTGTATCAATGCCGCAGATATCGAGCGGAACAAAATCCGTGCGGATTTCGGCATTACGTACGGGCAGGAATTGATGCGTGTCATCGATAACTTGCGCGGCGTCGGCATTTATGTCAGCAGTATCGTCATCACACAGTATGCCGATCAGCCGGCGGCGGCTTCGTTTCGGAAAAAACTGGAAATGCACGGCGAAAAGGTATATTTTCATCGTCATACCAAAGGGTATCCTGCAGACGTTGCCACCATCGTGTCGGAAGAAGGGTACGGGCAAAACCCGTATATTCCAACAACGCGCCCGTTGGTGGTCGTAACGGCTCCCGGCCCCGGCAGCGGAAAGCTGGCCACTTGCTTAAATCAGCTTTATCACGAAAATAAGCACGGCGTACGCGCGGGGTACGCGAAATTCGAAACCTTCCCCGTCTGGAATCTGCCGTTAAAGCATCCGGTGAACGTTGCGTACGAGGCTGCCACGGCGGATCTGAACGACGTGAATATGATAGATTATTTCCACTTGGAAAAATACGGAGAAACTACCGTAAACTATAATCGCGATCTGGCGGCCTTTCCGGTGTTGAAAACCATTTTATATCGCATCACGGGGGAGGATTTGTATCAGTCGCCTACCGATATGGGTGTGAATATGGTCGGCTACGGCATTACGAACGATGAAATCGTGTGCAATGCCGCCAAACAAGAAGTCATTCGCCGCTACTACACTGCGTTGTGTGAGGATCGCACGGGAAACGGTTCTCGCGAAGCGGTAGAAAAACTGGAACTGTTGATGAAGGACCTGGATCTGCAGCCGTTGGATCGGGCCGTTGTCGGCGCGGCATTGCGGAAATCGCAGCAAACGGGGGTGCCGGCGGTTGCCATCGAGTTGCCGGACGGAACGATTGTTGCGGGGAAACAAAACAAACTGTTAAGCGCAACGTCCGGTGCCGTTTTGAATGCGCTGAAGGCAATGGGGGACGTGGCAGATCCCTATCAGTTGTTGGCTCCTAAGATTCTGGAACCGATTATGGCTCTGAATAAAAACGTGCTGAAGATCAAAAAGGCTACGCTTTCACTGGAAGAAACGCTCATCACCCTTTCCATTGCGGCGTCGGTGGATTTTAATTCTCTTCGTGCGTTTAACACGCTTCCGAAATTGCGCGGTTGTCAGGTACATTCTTCTCATTTGCTGCAAAACGGAGACCTGAATTTCCTGCGTAAGCTTGGAGTCAACGTCACGATGGAACCGAAGTACTATTCCGACGCTTTATATCTGGAATAACGGTGTGCCGGCACGAGGAAGAAAGCGGAAGGGGGATCTTTCAAAAGATTTCCGGAAAAGCAGTACACGGTTCTTCCGAATTGTGGCGGAATCAAAAATCAAAAAAAGCGGGAGGTATCGTTCTTCCCGCTTTTTTACGAAACTTGTCGAGAATCGGTTTGCTTTTGGCAAATTCTTGACATTTTTTTTTGCCGCTGTTACACTAGTCGGGTAAGAGGTCGGAATGAAAAGACTATTTTCTGTATGGATTGCTCTGGTTCTGGTAGTGGCCTGCGTTCCCGTTCGGGGCAGTGCGATTACGGAGGATCAGTGGAATACCTATCTTTCCGTGGATACAACGGCAAATGCGGTGACGTATGCGGATTACGGCATCTATTTTAACACGCCCACGCAAATCGTATTTTTTTGCGATACGTCGAACGAGGCGGAAGTGACAAATTGCAAACAGGCAATCGCCGAAATGCTGCAGATGATCGAGGCAACGGAGCGTGCCGTCAGCACGGACGTCGCGACCAGCGACGTCGCGCTGTTTAACCAAACGGATTCCACTGTCGTATCCGTTTCGGCCATAACGGAGGAGATTGTAAAAATCGCCAAAGAGATGTATCGTGTGACGGAAGGGGCGTACAATCCGTGCGTGTACAATCTGGTTGACATGTATGGTTTTACGCCGCGTTGGAACAACGGCTCGCAGCAACCTTCCGAGCGGCAGGCGTACGACTATCGGGAGACTTTCCTCGATGAGGACTGGTCCTCCTTTTTACAACAGTTTTTGGATTTTGATACCGTAGTGCTGGATGAAACCGCACATACGCTCACCAAAACGACGCAATCCAAAACGTTTTCGAAAAACGGCTACAGCGGTACGTTTAACCTGAAGTTGGATTTCGGCGGCATCGGAAAGGGCTACATTGTCGACCGCATGACGCAGATTGCAAAAAACAGAGGGTTGACGCAAGGCTGGTTTACGATCGGCACCAGCAGCATGCAGCTGATGGAATCGAAAGAAGAGGACAAAACCTGGAACCTTTCTTTTACGGACCCCAGAAACACTTCCATTTTCAGCCGGGCCTATCTTGCCTTTGGCGGTTTGAAGAATGAGGCGGTCAGTACCAGCGGAGATTACGAAAAATACGTAAAAGTCAATGGCAAACGTTATTGCCATATCATAGACGGGCAAACGGGCAAACCGTTGGATACGGGAATTTGTACGGCGCACGTCGTGGGGGGAAGCGCTGCCGCGGGAGACGCATTGACCACGGCGTTGATGCTGATGGGCCCGGAAAAAGCCACTTCCTTTCTTTTTAGCGATTACGCAAAAGAAAACAATTTAAAAATAGCGTTTACCGTCGAAAATGAAGACGGTTCGCTGGAAGTATTTACCAATCAAACAAAAGAAACGGTTTCCGTGCTGGATCAACGCTATCATTTAAGCGGTTACGTGCAAAACGGGGAATACGTCTACGACCCCGTACGCAGTAAATCGCCGGTTTTGTTGTGGGTAGGGCTCGGATGCGCTGCCGCCTTGCTTGCAATCGTCTGCGCGGTTCGTGCCAAAAAGGAAAAGGCGGCACAGGGCGTTTTGCCCGCACAAAAGCGGAATTACGTCCGAATCGTGAAAAACGGCAAGTTGTTTTGCAAGGGAGACGTCGTTTTATACTCTGCGATTCTGGTGCTTCTGGTGCTTTTGTTTTCGGTATTCGTGTTTTTCCCGGAGCGGCAGGACATCAAAGAAATTCGTATCGTGTATTACGGAAACGATAGTCAGGAAACGATTTTCGTATACGATTGGGCAAAAAAGACGTATCTCGTATCGGAACAGTGGAAAAAGCGCGTTTCCGTGGAGACGCAGGCCGACGGTCTGCACGTCAAAATGCAGTTGAACGAAGGCAGCAACGAATTGTTGATTACGGATACGTATGCAAAGATGATCGAGGCGGATTGCAGCGCCACACGGGAATGCGTGGATCATTTCCCGGCGTTGAACGCCGGAGGGCAGGCGATCATTTGCACGCCTCATCGATTAAAGGTCATCAGCACGGGGAAAGCACAGCAGATGCAAATCGGCGGAGAAATCGGCAACGCCTTTGCAAAGGGGGCGCAATCGTGAAAACTTCCAAACGTATTGCGACGCTGTCGGTGCTTACGGCGTTGGGGCTGCTGGCATTTTTAATCGAAAGTTTGTTTCCTCCGTTGTTTTTACCGGGGGCAAAAATGGGCATCAGCAATGTGTTCAGTTTGTTTACGCTGATTTTGTTGGGCCCGGCGGATGCGGTAATCCTTGTGGTGGTGCGTACCTTGCTCGGCAGTGTGTTCGGGGGCAACGTCAGTGCCTTGATTTATAGCCTTTCGGCGGGGCTGGTCAGTATCTTCGTTTCGATTTTACTGGTCAAATGGATGCCGCGCATCAGTCTGATTGCCGTAAGCGTCACGGCAGCGGTAATGCATAATCTCACGCAAAACGTTGTGTTTTGTCTGGTGAGCAATACGCCGCAAATGTATTTGTATTTGCCGTATCTGGCAGTGCTTGGTGTCGTTGCGGGGCTGGTCGTCGGGTTTGCCGTATTCTTTTTGGTAAAATATCTGCCGTTAAAGTATCTGACGTCTATGGGTTTCGTGCGGCAGAACGCGCCGGAAACCGAACAGGCAGAGGAGGCAGACGTACCCGTGATACGCGATGCTGCAGAACAACCGCTGCCGGAGACTTCGGCAGAACAACCGGATACGTGCGGAGAAACTCCGAAGGAAGAGGATCTTTCGCCCGGATCGGACGGAACACACGAAACGAAAAGATAACGAGGGGTTCCCTTTCACAGAATGCCGACGGAATCCGGAAGGGGAGAAAGAAAAATGAAAGACATACAAAAGTTAAAGGATGCAAAGGCGTTTTTGTTTGACCTGGACGGCACTCTCCTGGACTCTATGTGGCTATGGAACGAAGTCGACGTACGTTTTTTTCAAAAGAGGGGGTTGACGCTTCCGGAAGGGTTCATCAATCATATTGCGGTCATGCGACTGAAAGACGCAGCGGAGGATACGGTTAAAACCTTCTCCCTGAAGGAAACGCCGCAGCAAATCATAGAAGAATGGCTGGAAGAGGGGCGCAAACTCTATGCGGAGCGGGTCACCTGTAAGCCGTTTGCCAAAGAATTTTTAAGGTTGGCACGCAGTCTCGGCAAAAAGACGGCAGTTGTCACGGCGGGCGAACCGCGTTTGTTTTTGCCGTGCCTGCAAAAACACGGAATCGCCTCCGGGTTCGATGAAATCGTAACGTTGCACCATGTGAATCGTGGAAAAGACCATCCGGACATCTATCTATATGCGGCGCAGAGCCTTGGGTGCACGGCGGGCGAATGTGTGGTTTTTGAAGACGTACCGCAAGCACTTCAAACCGCAAAAACGGCCGGGTTCTATACGGTCGGGATTTTGGATGAAGTAACAAAAGAAGATTCGCAGCCGTTTGCGGATGAATGCATCGTGTCGTTTGAAGAAGCGTACCATGCCTTACAGCAGGCGTATGCGTCGGTCGAAACGTAAAAAACGGGAAACGAGCCCCGTTTCTTCGCCGAAAGCGGCCTGCCGCGGCGGTTGAGTTTTTTAGCGGGTTTGGTCGTATTTTCTTGCGGGTGTCGTAAGGCGGGGCTCCATTTTCCGTCCGGCACCCGCTTTTCTTTTGCTCGTTTTGCTGCCGTACAGGTTTTTTCTGCAGCGTCCGTGCAGTCGAAACGGCAGGGGAGGGCAAGCGGCAGAGAAAAGAATTCCGGTATTCAAAACGCGGGACTTATCAAAAAAGTCCCGCGTTTTCTGAAAGTTTAGGGTAATCGTTTTTTTGCTTTATTTGTGGTTTCTGATCTTTTTCACGTTGCGATTCATCCACCGTCTGCCGATCAGCCGATAAATGACTTTTTTCAGTGCGCCCATCTGCTGACCGTGTTCTTTCAGGAGGGAATCCGGGTCCGGATACACGCCGTAATCGCACACGATTCCTTCCTTCTGAATGTAGGTATCGCAGCAGTCGAATTGTACGGGAGGGTGCAAGAAATCTTTCGTTGCCACGCCGTATCCCGTAAACGAGCCGTCTGCCTGTGGGGAAAACTTCTTTTGCAGAGCGGAAAGGTAGGGAGCATCCAGAATAAATCCTTCCAGATGGTACCAGGTACCGCATACAAAAGTTTCTACGTAGCTATGAAAAATTTCCTGCGGGGCGGCCCGGTACACAATGCCCGTCATGGCGCCTTTTTGCAGGGTTTTGTCTATCGTAAAACCATGAATCCGGCAGGGGATTCCGCACGCTCGTAAAAGCGCCATCAACAGGGTCCCCTTGGTGTTGCATTGCCCGTATCCGTCTTTCAATACCAGAGAAGCCTTTCGGTTATCCTTCGCGTTGTATCCGAAAAGGATCTCGTCCTTTACAAAATTGTAAATTGCCCCGACTCTTTCCTCTTCCGGCAGCGTCTTCCATTTTCTGCTTTCGATCAGGTCTTGTATCGTCTTGCTTGAAAAATCAAGCATTTTCGTTTCTTTGCAATACGTTGAAAATTCTTGTTCCGTCACTTTTTCTATGCTTTTCCCTTAAAATCGATTCGTACAATCTGCATTTTCATAAACCCGTCTCCGAGTTTTGCCAAAAAACGGAAAAGTCCGCTTACGGAAGGATCTTTCAGGTCGTTGTAACCAAGCATATACCCCCGGCTCGAAACAATCAGTTTTTCGCTCCACTGGGAGAGCTCTTTCTTTGCATTGCTCACGGCAAAATAAGCCCCAACGTTTTTGATTTTGGCAACCTTCAACCAGGTTTTACGCATCAGTTTTCCGGCTTTTTTGTTGGCCGCGTCAAAAACGAGTTTCCCGCCCGGAAAAGCGTCTGCCATCTTGCAAACGAGCGCTCTCACCTGTTCGGTCAGGAAGTAATAAAATACGCCGGAAGCAAAGAAAACGGCCCCGTCGCTCGCATCAATCTCCTCAAACCATGCCGTGTCGTTCAGGTCGCAGGCGAGATTCTTCTCCCGGTCGCCTGCGGGCAAAAGTTCGTTGCGTACGCGGATCACGTCCGGAAAATCCAGGTTAAAAATTTTGCATTTGCCGTTGTCGCATTTTCTGCCGGTATCGTCCAGGCCGCAGCCGAGGTTTACCACCGCTGCCCCGGGGTGATCTTGCAGATAGGCCTTCACTTCTTCCGCAAGGTCGTTTTGCCGCATGGCAACTTCCAGATATCCAAAACGATACATCGTCTTTTTCGATTGGGCTTCCAACCCGGAAAAGTCGTAGTCGATTTGTTCTATCAGTCGGAACGAGGTTTCGTCGCGGTACAAATTCGGGAAAAGTTCCGTGCAGATTTTTCTTCCGTAAAGGGGGATCACCAGCGTTTCCTGTACGGTATTTTTTTTAATGTGATATTTCTTTGGTTCCGTCATATCGAATCCTTCTTTCTGTTTTTTCTTATTCTAGCACGGAAAGAGGAAAAACTCAAGCAGTTCGCGGCGGCTAACTGCTAAAATTTTGTTTCCGCACAACAGGAAGAGTCGCACTTGGATTCCTGCCGGGGAAGGAAGTGGGAGGGTAACATTTTCGGCAGGGGTTCCTCCCGTCTTTCAGAGGCGAAGTGCGCCGCGAGGCGGATAACGATTTTTTTACCGAGGGAAACAAAACTTTGTAATTTCACCCGGGAACCTATTTACTTTCATTTCTGAAATAGGTATAATGGAAAAAAGAGGAAAGGGGAGGACATTTGGGGGAGAAATTTACGGAAAGTGTACAACAGTTGATGAAAATACAATTCAAAATGGATACCGCAATGGAACAAATCTTATGACTTACAAAGAACTTCTCATACAAAAACTGCAAAACGGACAAATGGCTTTTCGCGAGGTGAAGGAACAGTACCGCGCCGACAAAGAGGTAGCCCTCGTTGCAGTCAGAATAAACACGCTCAACTTCCTGATGGTGGACAGCAGCCTGAAGGATGATAAGGAATTTATGACCGAGGTTTTAAAGCTGAACAAAAAATTCGTCATGAACATCGGTCCCACCCTTCGAAACGACAAAGAATTTATGCTGTTTGCCATCGGTATCAACCCCGCTGCCGAAAAATACGTCGGCGAAGCGCTCAAAACCGACAAGGATTTTTCCATAGCGGCATACGACAAAAACCATCTTTCCTCCGATCACTTCGACGAAAGTTTAAAATCGGACGAAAAATTCGTTCTGGAGTCGCTGAAAAACGGACAGGACGGGTTCCGTTTCGCTTCGGACGAAATAAAAAATAATAAAGCCTTTGTCAAAAGAGCAATTGCGGAACAAGGCTTCCGGTTGGACAGCGTGGGGGAAAAATTAAGAGACGATAAAGAAATCGTTTTGGCTGCCGTCAAAAACTACAGCGCAAATCTGAAAGGCGCAAGCGCCAGACTACAGGACGATAAAGACGTGGCTTTGGCGGCCGCCAAAGCCGGAAGCGCCGCCCTTTCGTACGTAAGCGACAGGTTGAAGACGGACAGGGACGTTTTGCTTGCCGCCGTTTCTCACGAGGACGCAGCGCTTTTGGGGGTGGACAAAAAAATGCGTGCCGATAAAGAGATTGCGCTTACGGCGATAAAGTTTTATGCCGCCAATATGCGCCACGTCGACAATACGCTGAGGTCGAACAAACAGTTTGTGCTGGAAGCGATGAAACTCAATCCGAAATGCTACGCCTTTGTACTGCCGCAGATGCAGAATAACAAAGACGTTCGTACAATCTACAACGAATATCTGCGCTCTTTAAGGTAAAAACGATGGATAAACAAACGGCAATCAAACAACTTTCGGACGGATTGATCACGTTAGACAAGCTTGACGAGCATTTTCGTGACGATAAAGACGTCGTTCTGGCAGCAGTCGAAAGGGACGGCAGTTCTTTTCGGTTTGCATCCGATCGACTTCGCGACGACTTTGAAACGGTTTTCGACGCTGTGAATATAGACGGCATGGCCATAAGATACGCTTCCGACGAGTTAAAAAACGATCCCGACATAGTCAAAAACGCAATGGACAACAATCCGCTTGCACTCTCTGCCGCAGGAGCAGGGATGGACAAAAACGAGGACGTCGTCATAGACCTCCTGCAAAAAGGGAAGCTCAAATTTCCGGATGCCGACAAAAGCCTGAGAAAAAACCGTAAAGTGGTTCTGGCTGCGGTGAAGGTCGACGGCGAAAATCTTTACTATGCCGATGTCGGTTTTAAAAATGACTATGAAATTGCAATTTCGGCCGTAAAACAGCACTCTCATGCCTACACGTGGGTGAGTGATAAACTCAAGAACGACAAGGCTTTTTCGCTGGAAGCGGTTGGATTGGACAGCAACCGGATATCGTCGGTGCCGTACGAGCTTTTAGACGATGAGGAATTTATGTCCGAAGCCGTGCGGATCGACGGTCTGACGCTGAAATGGGCGGGCTATAACGTTTCCGGAAAAGAAAACGTCGTGCTTGCCGCAATCAAACAGAATCCCTCTGCGCTTTTTTGCGCGCGAGATTTTTTTCGGTCCGACGAGGACTTTTTGAAAAAGGCGTTGGAAATCAACGGAGATTGCTTGAAATTTGCCAGCGACGAGTTGAAAAACGACAAAGAGTTTATCCTGTTTGCCACGGCGCTGGATTACGACGCCGTAAAATACGCCGGCGACAATTTAAAGCGGGAGAAAGATTTTTGGTTCGACGCCTATAAAATCAACCCGAACACCTTCCGGTTTTTGGACAACGAGACCAAAAACGACAGAGAGTTTTTCCTGGACGGTTTAAAGCAGGGGTTCAGAATTTTGCGCTTTGCTTCCGACAACGTTACTCACGACCGCATTTTTGCGGAAAAGGCGGTACTCCTGGACGGCTTCGATCTGCGCTTTATAGCACCCGTCTTCAAGGAGGAAAAACCGTTCGTTCTACAGGCGGTGAAAACCAACGGCTACAATCTGAAGGCCGCAGGCTATCGTCTTCAGGAGGACATCGACGTGGTTCTGGCGGCAGTCGCTCAAAACGGCGGTGCAAAAAAATACGTCATCGGAAGTCTCGAATGGAACAGCAAAGTCGGAAAAGCCGCAAATGCGGATCACTCTGCCTGCAAAAAATTGCCGTCAATGGAGGAAGACGACCAGGCACTCAGAAGCGCTGACGTTTTAAGGAATCGTAAAAGCAGTCTGGACAGAGAAATCGACGCCAGAATGTTCGATAACAAAGAAATTCTTTTGAGTTTTGCCACGAGAAGCGGCTGGGAAGCTTTCGAAAGATATTCGAGTTATGCCACCAAATCCGACCGTGATTTTATGCTTCGGTGCATCGAAAAAAACGGCTGTATGTTGTGTGCGGCCGCCTTTAAACTCCGAAACGACAAAGACTTTGCCCTTACGGCCGTACGGCAGAACGGCTACGCTTATGTCTTTGCGTCGGAGGACTTGAAAGCGGATGACGACTTCAAAAAAGCCGCAAAAGAACAAGGCGATTTTTCGGACGGAAAATATCTTGTTGCAACCGAAGTGAAACGCCAATATAACGACGACGTGTACCTTTTGGAGCCGGACGAAATAAGATAAAAGTTACGGAAAAGGCAGGGCCATCGCCGGGTTTTCGTTTCCGGTGCGGCTGCCGTTTGGAATGCCGCAGCGCAATACGTGTTGTGGCAGAGTTTTTGCAAATCAAGGCAAGAAAACGGTGTGGAAACCCTGCCGAATGGAAGGGGGCTTTGAACTTTCCATCCTTCGGGTAAAGAAAAGTAAAACAATCGCGTAGGATTCGCAGGGGGCAAAACCGTAGAAGTCAGTAAGGCGTTTCTATGCAAGAAGTCCGGAGGCCTGAAGACATCGTCGTTTACGACCGCCTGCCGGATTGGATATTTGATTTCGAAAAAGATACGGAAGAAACGGAATCCTTTTTGAAAGCGAGTTCGGTTTATCTTAAAAAACGAGGCTGCAGTTCTGCAGCCTCGTTTTGATGCTTATGAGGAGAAAGTTATTCGTTGCTGTAATTGTCAAAATAGTGCTGAATCAAAACAAACGGGGTACCTTTGTCGCCGCTGCCGCTCGTCAGGTCGCACAGGCTGCCCAGTAAGTCCGTCAGGCGGCGGGGGGTTGTTCCCTGCGATGCCATGGATCCTTTCAGATCCTGCTTTTTATCGTGGATCAATTGTTTCATGGCAGAAACGGCTTCCTCGCCGGAAAGGCCTTGCAGCTGGGTATCCGCAATGTATTTCAGTTTTAATTCGTTGGGGGTACCTTCCAGTCCTGCAGTGTATCCGGGGCTGATCATCGGGTCTGCCAGTTCCCAGATGCCGCCGACGGGGTCTTTGAAGGCGCCGTCCCCGTATACCATCACTTCTATGTGCTTGCCGGTTTTTTGATACAACGTTTCCGCAATGCCTTCCACAAACGGCTGGCAATCGCGGGGGAAGAGTTTTACACTGTTTTCCGTTGCAAGGTTGCTGCCGAGCAGGCCGGTGGTCGGGTTGTATCCGCTGCCGTCCACGCTTTCGGTCAAAAAGTCGTGCAGGCTCCAGACTTCTTTGGCGCCTTTTGCCTGCAAAATGCGTTTGGTACGTTTGCGCGTGTGGATGTCGGCATTGATGATTTTGTCAGTGTAGTTCAACAGGTATTCCGGCCGGTTCGAAATTACGATTTTGCAATGGGGGCCGGCATATTCCTTATAGAGGGAAATGTAGTCGATTCCGGTAAAGGGATGTTTCACTTCCGGAAAAATCCTGCGGAATTCTTCCTCGGTAAAACTGTCGCTGTAGGTATCGATTCCCGCTTCGTCTACCTTGTCGATAGAGATTAAGGGGTTTCCCACTTCGTCGGACGGGTAGGAGAGTTGAATAATCAGTTCGTCTACCCCGCGGGCAATGCCTTTTAAAAGCAAAGAAAAACGGTTGCGGGAAAGAATCGGGAACAGCAACCCAACAGTGCCTCCCTTGGTTTTTTTGCGCACGTCCGCCGCGATTTGTTCTACCGTAGCATAGTTTCCCTGTGCCCGTGCCACAACCGCTTCCGTAACGGCAACAATGTCTCTGTCGTGAAAAGAAAACCCTTCTTCCTGTTGTGCGGCAAGAACGCTGTCCACCACGATGTCCGCAAGAGGATCCCCTTGCTTGATGATGGGCCCGCGAATTCCCCGAACGATTGTA
The DNA here is from genome assembly GCA_934203075.1 of uncultured Clostridia bacterium. Classification (GTDB taxonomy): domain Bacteria; phylum Bacillota; class Clostridia; order Christensenellales; family CAG-314; genus CAKPYT01. The sequence goes on from CAKPYT010000046.1 coordinate 48,059, forward strand.
CCGATGTTTTTCATTTGATACCTCCTGTTGAAAGAGAAATGAGATACTTTGTTTGCAAAACAAAATACATTTCAGTATATCTTATATTTTTTTGTTTGAAAAGTAAATGAGTCTGATTTTTATTTTTTTCTTGCGATTTTTTCACGGGCAATCGTCGGGCTTTCCTTTTGCGGCAGTAACATATTTTTCTCAAATCCCATATTGTAAAACCAGAAGCGCAAAGTTTTTTGCGCAGGAGGTACATATATGTTTCAAGGTTTGTTTGGTTCGGACTGTGGCTCCGGTTGCGGCTGCAACTGCACCTGGTTGCTGTTGCTCATTTTGTTCCTGACCTGCTGCTGCGGCGGCAACGGATGCAAAAAATTCAGCATCAGCGTGAATCCCTGCTGCTTGTTGTTGATGATCGCTCTGCTTTATTGCTGCGGCGGTATCGGCATCGGCAAAGAATGCGGTTGCTAAAAACTTCGGGAAAGGGCGGGCAACCGCTCTTTTCTTTTTTTTGCAAAAACGAGTTCGTGCCCTTGCCGGGTAAAAACGCTCCGCCACAGAGAAAGCACAAGGGGTAAAGCGGGCAAAACGTCCGTGCGTTTTTGCGGGGGGTGTGCACTTTGTGCATTGCTCCTCATGCCCGGCACAAAAGAGTTCACAGTCGCTCGTGGCCCGCTTGCGCACCGGAAAAAAGAGAGTTTCGTCCGGCTTTTCGTTTGTTTTTGCCGGAAAGGTTGCAAAGAAGAAAAAAGTAGGGTATACTATACCTGCCCGTACCATACGGACGGGACGCATACTTTGTTTTGTGCAACCGGAATTTCGACCGGCATCCATCGGGAGCCGTAACGGAGGTTTTTATGAAAACGAATTCTCGTAAAATTGCACTGACTGCCATCTTTTTTGCACTCATTGCCATATTGTCTTTTACGCCCCTCGGCTTTGTGCCGATTGTTCCGGGCGTCATCGATATGGCGTTTTTGTATTTAGTGGTAATCATCGTTGCGGCGCAGACGCAAGGGCTTTGGATCGGCGTGGCATGCAGCACTTTTTTCGGAGTCTGCAGCCTGATCAACGCCTACGTATACCCGACCAAACTGATGTCGATTTGCTTTCAGAATCCGCTCATCAGCGTTTTGCCGCGTATCTGCATTGGGTTTACGACGTATTTTTCCTATCGGCTGTTCTGCAAGTGTTTCGCAAAGGCAAAAAGCCGCTTTTGGTCCACAACGGCAGCCTCCGCTTTCAGCGCATTGGCGGGTGTCGTCACAAATACGGCGCTGGTACTCGGCGGTATTGCGTTGGGGTACGGCAATCTCTATCTGGAAAGCCAGGGGATGGACATGCTGACCTTTCTTGCTACGGTCGTGCTCGTCTTTAATTTCCCGATTGAATTAGTAACAAACTTCCTTCTGGTGCCGCCGGTTACGCTGGCAGTACGAAAGATCAATCCGACAACGGAGCAGCAAAATGATTCTGGTAATTGACATCGGCAACACGAACGTGAAAATGGGCGTGTTCAAAGGCAACGAACTGATTAAAAGCTGGCGTATGCATAGCGACGCACAGCGCACGGGCGACGAGTACGGCATTTCCTTAAAACAGGCGTTTCAGGAAGAGGGGATTCGTTCTGCGGACATCGAAGGCAGCATTTTGTCCAGTGTCATTCCGCAAATGAATTACACCATCGAGCATATGCTGAACTACTATACGGGTACAAAACCTCTTATGGTTTCGCCCGGAGTCAAAACCGGGTTAAATATCAAATATGATAACGCACGGGAGCTCGGTTCCGACCGTATCATCACAAGTGTAGCGGCCGTGAAAAAGTACGGAGCCCCCGTCATCGTGGTGGATTTCGGCACGGCAACCACGTTTAACGCCGTGAACGAACGCAAAGAGTTTTTAGGCGGGTGTATCGTCCCCGGGATTAAAACCGCGGTGGATGCGTTGACCGCAAAAGCGGCAAAACTGCCGCGAGTGGAGTTTCAAAAGCCCAAAACGGTGATTTGCCGCAGTACGATTGCAAACATCCAAAGCGGGTTAATCAACGGGACCATCGGCACGGTGAATTATATTTTACGGTTAATGAAAAGGGAAATGGGTTCGGAAAACGTAAAAGTCGTGGCCACGGGCGGTTTGGCAGAACTGGTGAAAGACGAAACGGATATCGACGTGGTGGATCGCACGCTTTCCCTGTACGGGCTGAAATATCTGTACGATCTGAACACTCCGCAGGAATAAAAAATCGCAACCCGTAGCCGCGGGTTGCTTTTTCTTTGGGGCACTTTCCGGCGCGTACGGAAGGGGCATAATTCGGTAAAACGGTTGTGAACACTTCAGGGATGGGTTATAATAAGAGAATGGAAGAGAAAAAGTTTCATCTGGTATCGAAATATCAGCCGACGGGGGATCAGCCGGAGGCGATCCGTCAGTTGACGGAAGGCTTACAAAACGGCCTGCGTACGCAGGTGCTGAAGGGCGTCACAGGCAGCGGTAAAACCTTTACCATGGCAAACGTAATTGCAAAAACCAATCGCCCGGCGTTGATTATTTCCCACAATAAAACGTTGGCGGCGCAGTTGTGTAACGAGTTCCGTGAGTTTTTCCCGGAAAATCGCGTAGAGTTTTTCGTTTCGTATTACGACTACTACATGCCGGAAAGTTACATTCCGCAGCGGGATTTGTATATCGAAAAAGAAATGAGCATCAACGACGAAATCGATAAACTGCGGCATTCCGCCACCTGTTCTCTTTTCGAAAGGAAAGATACGATCGTCGTGGCATCCGTCTCCTGCATTTACGGGTTGGGCGGCCCGGACGAGTATTACAAAATGAGTGTTTCTTTGCGGCCGAATCAGCAGATATCGCTGAAAGAAGTCGTGCAGCGGCTCATCTCCATTCAGTATCAGCGCAGCGATCTGGATTTCCGTCGCGGCACGTTTCGCCTGCACGGGGACGTTCTGGAAGTTTTCCCCGCAAGCAATTCGGAAGTAGCCGTCCGCATCGAGTTTTTCGGCGATGAAATCGAGCGGATCAGCGAGGTGGAGGTCGTTTCCGGGCATAAAATCGCAACGCTGCTGCATACCATCATTTTCCCTGCGTCTCACTACGTTGTAGAGGGTATCACCATGGAAAAGGCATTGCAAAACATCGGTCGGGATCTGGTGGGGGAAGTGCAGGCGTTGAAGGATGCCGGAAAAGCCCTGGAAGCACAGCGTTTGCAGCAGCGCGTCGGTTACGATATGGAAATGATGCGTGAAATGGGCTATTGCAACGGGATCGAGAATTATTCCCGCTATTTTGACGGGCGGGTGCCGGGACAGCCGCCGTATACGCTCCTCGATTATTTCCCGAAGGATTTTATTACGTTTGTGGATGAAAGTCACATGACGTTGCCGCAAATTCACGGGATGTATAACGGAGATCGGGCGCGCAAAAAAAATCTGGTGGATTATGGCTTTCGGATGCAAAGCGCCTACGATAACCGTCCGCTGCGTTTTGAGGAATTCGATGCACGCATCGGCCAGATGATTTGCGTTTCCGCAACGCCTGCGGATTATGAGTTGTCTCAGGCCGGGCAAGTGGTGGAACAGGTGATTCGTCCTACCGGATTGCTCGATCCTCCCATCGAAGTGCGTCCCGTCGAAGGGCAGGTGGACGATCTCTTAAACGAAATTCACAAAACCGTAGCGAACCGCGGCCGCGTGCTGGTCACCACGCTGACAAAGCGTATGGCGGAAATGCTTACGGATTACCTGACGGAGTGCGGGGTAAAATGCAGATATATGCACAGCGAAATCGAAACGATGGAGAGGATCGAAATCGTTTCGGGGCTGAAAAAGGGGGATTTCGACGTCTTAGTGGGAATCAACCTTTTGCGCGAAGGTCTGGATATTCCGGACGTTCAGTTGGTTGCGATTATCGACGCAGACAAAGAAGGTTTTTTGCGCAGCGATTCCGCTTTGATTCAAACGGTGGGGCGTGCCGCGCGCAATGCGGACGGACACGTCGTGATGTATGCCGATACGATGACGCGAAGCATGCAGCGTGCCATAGACGAAACGAATCGGCGCAGGGCCATTCAGCAGGCGTACAACGAAGAGCACGGAATCACCCCCACGACGATTCGCCACAACGTGGAAAACACGCTGGAAATCACAAAGAAGGATACGGTTTCGAAGAAGGATCTTCCGAAAGAAATCGAGCGGTTAAAAGCGCAAATGAAGCGCGCCGCAAATGATCTGGACTTTGAAAAGGCAATCGAACTCCGGGAGCAGATCGCAAAACTGCAAAGAAAGTTGGGAAAAGGAAAATGAGAGACGATATTTACGTTAAAAATGCAAAACAAAACAATTTAAAGGGAATCGACGTTTCGATTCCGCGGGATAAACTGGTAGTCTTTACGGGGTTATCCGGCAGCGGGAAATCCAGCCTGGCGTTCGATACGATCTTTGCCGAAGGGCAAAGGAGATACGTCGAAAGTTTGTCTTCCTATGCACGTCAGTTTTTGGGGCAGATGGACAAGCCGGATGTCGAATCCATCGAGGGGTTGTCTCCCGCCATTTCCATCGATCAAAAAACAACTTCGTCCAACCCGCGTTCGACCGTCGGTACCGTAACGGAAATTTACGATTATTTAAGGCTTCTGTTTGCCCGTGTCGGCACGCCGTATTGTTATCGATGCGGCAAAGAAATTACCAAACAAACGGTGGATCAGATTTGTGACCGCGTGATGGCATTGGGGGAGGGGCGCCGGGTGCAGATCCTTGCGCCGGTGGTACGCGCCCGCAAGGGAGAGCATCAGAAGTTATTGGAACAACTTACCAAAAGCGGATACGTCCGCGTGAAGGTGGACGGAGAGCCGCGCGAACTTGGCGAAGAAATCGTATTGGATAAAAAACTGAAACACTCCATCAGCGTCGTAGTGGATCGTCTCGTCATTCGCAAAGAATCCGAGCAGCGTCTGTTCGAAAGCGTGGAAGCGGCAATGCGTCTGGCAGAGGGGCTGGTTGTGGTGGATTGCGACGGGGCAGAAACGCTCTATTCCGGTAAATTGACCTGCCCGGATTGCGGTGTTTCCATTGAGGAGTTGGAACCGCGCATGTTCAGTTTCAATAGTCCTTTCGGGGCTTGCCCTACCTGTAAAGGCATTGGCTACCAGCGGGAGATGGACGAGCATCTGTTGATTCCGGACCCGTCAAAATCTTTGGCGGAAGGGGCGGTAAAACTGATGGGCTTCAGTCTGGATAGCGGCAAAATGATGCGGATGTACTTTGCCGCATTGCACCGTCGCTACGGGTTGGATCTGAATTGCCCCGTGCAGGATCTGCCGAAAGAGCATTACCGTTTGCTTCTTTACGGAAACAACGGGGAAGAAATCGAAATGCAGTATACTTCCGGCACGTTCCACGGCAGTTATACCAAAGCGTGGGAGGGGTTGATCCCCATGTTTTCGCGCAGGTATGCCGAGTCCACCAGCGACATGGTGCGTGCGGAATACGAAAAGTATACGATGTTGAAACCCTGCCCGACCTGCGGCGGAAAGAGGTTGAAGAAAGAAGTCCTTTCCGTAAGGATTGCGGGGAAAAACATCGACGATTTGTGTGAAATGCCGGTAGCAAAATTGCTGCGTTTTTTCGAAACGCTGCAGTTGGATGCCACCAAAGCAAAAATTGCGGAATTGGTATTGAAAGAAATTTGCGCACGACTTCGTTTTTTAACAAACGTCGGACTGGGCTACCTCACGTTGGCACGCAGTTCGGGCACGCTGTCGGGAGGGGAAGCACAGCGCATTCGTCTGGCAACGCAAATCGGCAGCGGGTTGATGGGGGTTTTGTATATTCTGGACGAACCGAGCATCGGCCTGCATCAGCGGGATAACGATCGTTTAATCGAAACTCTGAAAAACCTTCGGGACCTCGGCAACACGCTGATTGTCGTAGAGCACGACGAAGACACGATCCGTGCGGCAGATCATCTTGTGGATATCGGCCCCGGCGCCGGCATTCACGGGGGCTATCTGGTAGCGCAGGGCACGGTGGCAGATCTGGTAGCCTGCCCGGAATCCGTAACCGGGCAGTTCCTCAGCGGAAAGCGAGAAATCGTTACGCCGTCTGAGCGTCGCCCCGTAACCGAGCGGAAGTTAAAAGTTTGCGGAGCGCATCAGAATAACCTGAAGAATATCGACGTTTCGTTTCCCTTGGGGTTACTCACGGTAGTAACGGGCGTTTCCGGCAGCGGAAAATCCAGTTTGGTCAATGAAATTCTGCAGCCGTTTTTGGCAGAAAAATTAAATAAGGCGAACCACGTTCTGACGAAGGTAGAGAGAATCGAAGGATACGAGCAGTTGGATAAAATCATTTCCATCGATCAAAGCCCCATCGGGCGCACGCCACGGTCGAATCCGGCGACGTATACGGGGGTGTTCACTGCCATTCGGGAATTGTTTGCCTCCACGCCGGACGCAAAGGAACGCGGGTATAAGGCGGGCAGATTCAGTTTTAACGTCAGCGGCGGGCGTTGCGACGCCTGCGACGGGGACGGAATTCTGCGCATCGGCATGAATTTTTTGCCGGACGTGTACGTACCGTGCGAGGTTTGTCACGGGCAGCGCTACAACCGCGAAACGCTGCAGGTAAAGTATAAGGGAAAAAACATTGCGGACGTATTGGATATGACGGTAGAAGAAGCATTGGAATTTTTCCGTAATATTCCGTCTATCCGCAATAAAATTCAGACGCTGTTCGACGTCGGCCTCGGGTACGTTAAACTGGGGCAATCCGCAACGGAGCTTTCCGGAGGGGAAGCGCAGCGCGTAAAATTGGCAACGGAACTTTCCAAGCGCAGCACGGGCAAAACGATTTACGTTCTGGACGAGCCGACCACCGGTTTGCACCCTGCGGATGTAGAAAAGCTGATTGCCATTTTGCAGCGCCTGGTCGGCAGCGGGAATACGGTCATTGTCATCGAGCATAATCTGGACGTCATTCGCGTAGCGGATTATATCATAGATCTCGGCCCGGAAGGCGGGGACGAGGGGGGCACGGTCGTCGCGTGCGGCACTCCGGAGGAAATTGCGGCAAATCCGGCAAGTTACACCGGCAAGTATCTGGCAAAAGCCTTGGCGCAGCATCATCATAGCGCGCCGCAGGAGAAAAAGCACGGTTGACGAACGTTTGTGCGCGGGGAACGGCAGCCTTTTGCTGCCGGAAAGCAAGCAACGAAAAATTTCGGAAATTTGCGAAAAACCACGAAAAATCGTTTGACAAAAAGAAAGTCTTTCGCTATGATTAGTGCATAATTTTACGGAGCGAACCGATATGACGAAACAGCAACGTTTACAACAGAATCAGAACGTCGTCATTATTATGAAGGCCCTTCTAGTCGGAAGCGGCCTTGGTTTGCGTACAAATAATTGACGAAGTAAATTAGGTCAATCATTCGTATTCAAAGCAAGGTACACAAAGAACCTTGCTTTTCTTTTTGTTTATAAAGGCAAAGCAAAGCCTTTTCAATAAAACTAGGAGAGGATTATGAAAACAACAGTCAAGTTCATGTGTGTTGCAATGGCAATGTTCGTGTGCTGCATGGCGTTCGCTGCCTGCGGCGGCAGCGGCTTTACCGTGCCGGATTTCTCGGCAAAGGAAAACATCAAAATCGGTGCAAGCGGACCGTTAACCGGCGACGCGGCAATGTACGGAACCGCAGTAAACAACTCTGCAAAAATGGCAGTGAAAGAAATCAACGAAGCGGGCGGCGTCAACGGTGTAATGTTGTCTCTGGAAATGATGGACGACGTGCACGATGCCTCCAAAGTGTCCGTAGGATACGCAACGCTGAAAAGCCGCGGCATGCAAGTCAGCCTCGGTTGCGTTACAAGCGCACCGTGCCTGGCATGGAAAGCATTAGCCGTGCAGGATAGTTTGTTCTCGATCACGCCTTCCGCAACGAACGACAGCGTTCCGGTAGATGCTCCCAACATGTATCAGATGTGCTTTTCGGATTCCAACCAGGGTGCAAGCGCCGCCAGTTACGTCATGGCAAATTACGCAACGGCAAAGGTCGGGGTGTTCTACAAGTCGGACGACGCATACTCCAAGGGGATTTTCGATCAGTTCCAAAGTCACTACGATGCAGAAAAGTGGAGCAGCGTAGTGGTAACTTCCTTTACCAGTGCCACCAGTACCGACTTCAGTTCTCAGATTCAGCAACTGCAGGCGTGCGATTTCGTGTTTATGCCCATCTACTATCAACCGGCTTCTCTGTTCATGACGCAGGCGCAGTCTTCTTCCATGGCGTCGAATGTGGTATTCTTCGGTTGTGACGGTTTCGACGGAATCGATGCCGTGCAAGGGTTCGATATCCAAAGCGTCAAACAGGAAGTTTCCTATCTGTCTCACTTCGACTCTTCCGCAACGACCGGCAAAACAGGGGAATTCATCAAAAACTACAAAGAAAACTTCGGGGAACAAACGCTCAGCCAGTTCGGGGCGTCGGCTTACGATTGCGTCTACGCAATTGCCAAAGCATTGAAAGCGGCAATGGATGCAGGCAAAACGGTCAACGGCAGCACCTCTATGGCAGAAATGAATCAGATTCTGCAAGAGCAGTTCCAAAGTGAAAGTTTCCGTTTCGACGGGGCAACGGGCAGCAACATCACGTGGAATGCGGACGGTACCGTTGTAAAAATGCCTGTCAAATACGTAGTGAAAGAAGCGTCGAAATAAGACCTTTCCGGAGAAAGTCATGTCAATTTTAACAACAATACTCAACGGCCTGAGCATCGGGGGCGTTTACGCCCTCATTGCTTTGGGCTATACCATGGTATACGGCATTGCAAAAATGCTGAATTTCGCCCACGGCGATATCATCATGGTAGGGGGCTACACCATCATGGTGGCCTTTAACATCACAAAATCATCCATAGCGGCCACCTGTGTTGCCATTGTGCTATGCGTGGCAATGGGAATTGCCATTGAGTTTTTTGCGTATCGTCCGTTGCGCGGTGCTTCGCCTCTCGCGGTTTTAATTACCGCAATCGGCGTAAGTTATTTGTTGCAAAGCGTGGCGCAAATGGTTTTCGGCACGGCAACGTTAATGGTCTTGTTTCCGTCTTTGGGTATGGCGAATCTGTTCGGCATGCAAATCAGTTGGGCAACGCTGTTGACTTTGGGCGTTGCGGCGGTCATCATGGTAGCATTAACCCTGTTTGTAAATCATACCAAAACAGGCAGAGCCATGGTTGCCGTTTCGGAGGATCGCGAGGCGGCTCAGTTAATGGGCATCAGCGTAAACGGCATGATCGTCCTCACGTTCGCCATCGGCTCCGCCCTGGCGGCCGTGGCAGGCGCGTTTTACATTCTGAAAGCCCCGCAGGTTTACGTGACTATGGGCGCTATGCCGGGTATTAAAGCGTTTACGGCGGCCGTCATCGGCGGCATCGGGTCTATTCCCGGGGCAATGCTCGGGGGGCTGTTGCTCGGCATCATCGAAATGCTTTGCAGCGGCGTGCCGGCACTCGCTCCGTACACGGTGGCAATCGAGTTTGCGCTGCTCATCTTAATTCTGTTGGTAAAGCCGACGGGTTTATTGGGCAAGAAGAAGAGGGAGAAGGTGTAAAATGGAAAAACGAACCTATTTCAGTTACGTAAAAAACAGCTTCAAACTCAAAAACTTTATCAGTTATTTCGTCATTTTATTCGTCATGGGCGTTTGCGGCATTGTAACGGCAACGGGCAACATGTCCATGCTGACGCAGCTGCTGTTCGAGCAAATCGGCTATAGCATTGTGTTGGCACTGTCCTTAGGGTTGGTCGTCGGATTTTTGGGAGAACTGTCCTTGGGGCATGCCGGGTTTATGTGCCTCGGTGCCTACCTCGGCGCCTATTTGCAAAAGGCGTTGCTGCCAGGGCTCACGGCGTCGTCTCCGTTTTTGTCGTTGGTGCTTGCCATGATCTTCGGCGGGTTGGTTGCGGCGATTTTCGGATTGATCATCGGCCTGCCGACTTTGCGCCTGAAGGGGGATTATCTTGCCATCGTAACGCTGGCTTTCGGCGAAATCGTGCGGACGGTGTTCCAGAATTCCGAAACGTTCGGCGCCGCCATCGGCATGGATACCTATCGGTTTGACTATAAGTATCTGTTGTTTCTCTGCTTCGGCGTGGTGCTGATTACGCTTGCCGTAATACAAAACCTCATCAAAAGCAAGCACGGGCGTGCCATCATGGCCATTCGGGATAACGAAATTGCCGCGCGCGCCATGGGGGTAAACGTCACGTTCTACAAACTTTCGGTGTTTGTGCTTTCCGCCTTTTTTGCGGGAGTCGCCGGGGTGCTGTACAGCAACGCGAATACACACATCACAAGCACGACGTTCGATTATAACTATTCCATCAATATTCTGGTGATGGTGGTACTGGGGGGGATGGGCAGCATTAACGGCAGTATGATTGCCGCCGCCGTCATTACCTACCTCAACACAAAACTGGCCACCGTCTTTACGGGGGATCTTGCGGCGGTACGCAATCTGATTTACGCATTGGTGCTGATTGTCATCGTAATTTACAACAATGCCCCGGCGTTGAAAGGCTTCCGCACGAAATACAACTTCCGCAAGTTGTGGGATGCCGTACGAAAAAAACTGTTTGCAAAAAAACGAACGCCCCAATCCGAGGAGGCGCGTCAGGTGGATTTTCCTGCGGACTGGAGCGAAATCCCTACCAAAATCGAGATGGACGCCATTCTTTCGACGGACTTGAAGACGGACCACACCTACACTCCGGATCAGCCGAAAAACAAAGGAGGTAAGTAACGTGGCGAATTACGTATTGGAAACAAAGGACCTCGGCATTGCTTTCGGCGGATTGCACGCAGTGGAAGGGGTCTCCCTGAAAATCGAAAAGGGGATGCTCTATGGACTGATCGGTCCGAACGGCGCCGGCAAAACCACCATGTTCAACCTGCTTACGGGCGTGTATAAACCCACTACCGGCTCGGTATATCTCGACGGGCAGGACGTCACCGGCAAATCGCAGGAAGAAATGAATCGTTTGGGCATTGCCAGAACGTTTCAGAATATCCGGTTGTTTAATAATCTGAGCGTCATCAAAAACGTGCTGGTAGGCATGGCCAATCTGCCGCAGTATCGCTGCACGCCGTTACAGTCTATCCTGCGGTTGCGCCGTCACTACGAAGTCGAAAGTCAAATGCGGGACAAGGCAAAAGAGCTTCTGCAGGTTTTCGGTTTGCTGGAGGAGCGTAACCAAATCGCAACGAATCTGCCTTATGGAAAGCAGCGCAAACTGGAAATTGTCCGTGCCCTCGCTACGGAGCCGAAACTGTTGTTGTTGGACGAACCCGCCGCCGGCATGAATCCCCAGGAAACGATCGAGTTGATGAACACGATCCGCTTCGTGCGGGATCGCTTCCGGGTAACGATTCTGTTGATTGAGCACGATATGAAACTGATTACGGGCATCTGCGACGAATTAACCGTGTTGAACTTTGGTAAAGTTTTGGCACAAGGCAAGCCGGACGAAGTGCTGCGGAATCCGGAAGTGGTAAAAGCGTATCTGGGGGCAGACTAATATGGCATTGTTACGAGTAGAAAATCTGAAAGTCAGCTATGGCATGATTCGCGCCATCAAGGGGATTTCTTTCGAGGTGAACGAGGGGGAAATCGTGGCGTTGATCGGTGCCAACGGCGCCGGAAAAACCACAACACTGCATGCCGTCAACGGATTGATTGCCCCGGAAGAGGGGACCATCGAGTTTGACGGGCACGTATTGAATAACGTCCCTGCGCACAAAATCGTAACGTATGGTTTAACGCAGGTGCCGGAAGGCCGCAGAATTTTTCAGGAACTGACCGTCAAGGACAATCTGAAAATGGGCGCGTTTTCCCGAAAGGACAAAAAGGAATGGGAGGAAACGCTCGCCAACGTCTACGAAAAGTTTCCCATTCTGAAGGAGCGTTCTTCACAAATTGCCGGGACGCTTTCCGGCGGGGAACAACAAATGCTGGCCGTCGGCCGTGCTATGATGTCTCATCCCAAAATGCTGTTGCTGGATGAGCCGAGTATGGGGCTCTCTCCCTTGTACGTAGATACGATTTTCCGCACGATTGAAGAAATCAATCGGGAAGGGACAACGATTCTTCTGGTGGAGCAAAATGCGAAAAAAGCCCTGACGCTTGCCGACCGTGCTTACATCATCGAAACGGGTAAAATCACCCAAACGGGCACCGGATCCGAATTGCTGCATGACGAATCGGTTCAGCGGGCCTATCTCGGAGAGGTATAGAAACTCCCTGCAAAACAAAAGAACAAGGCACGATTTGTGTCGTTTTCTGATCCTCAGGCGCAACACACTCTCTGCGCATAAACCGCAAAAGGAGAAAACCTTTTGCACCTAACGAAAGACGAAAAAAGGATTGCAAAAATTGCAATCCCTTTTTTCGTTCAGAACAGAATCGTAAAACAGGTGGGGGGATCCGTAAAAGAAAACGAAATCAGGGGAAAAGAACAACAAAAAAAGCACTTGGAAATCAAGTGCTTTTTGTATACGGTAAAACTAATTCTGAAAGGGATCCATCGTTTCTCTCATATTCAGCAATGCGTATCGGTTCCGGATTTCCGCAAGCGTGTCGTCAAGGAGAGCGGCATACTTTTTACCGCAGCGCCTTGCTGTTCGGTAAAGGATCTCGCCGGTAATACAAATGGTCACTAAAACACAAGCCAGCACAAGGAATTTCACATGGATGTCCCCGGTGTAGATGTAATTCATTAACACTTTGGCGATGCAAAGCCCGGCCCCGATGCCGAAAGTGTAGCTAAATACATAATACAGAGTTTTCAGCAGGCGTAAATTGCGAAAAAATTTGGTTTTTTCGGCAAAAGCGTTTACCCGGTCGTTAAATTCATCGAGTTGTGCTCTGTTCATGGATTTTACGTCTTTGTTTTGAATTTCTTTCGCGTCTGTTTTCATAACTTCTCCTTGTCGCTTGAAAGCAAGGGCAGCCTTTGGGGGCTTTCGTAACGATTACGGAATCGGCTCTACCTGTACCAGGTTCGTGCTGCCCGTAATCTGCAAATTTCCGCTGGTGATAATGACGTTATCTCCTTTGCGCAGGTGCAGAACCTTTTTGGCAAGGAGCAACCCTTCCTGAATCATGGCGGAGTGGTCGTCCTGTTCCGGCAGAATCACGGGAATGACGCCCCAACTCAGGGCGAGCCGCCGCCGACTCTTTTCGTAGGGGGTCATGCCCAGGATGGGGGCCGACGGGCGAAAGCGGGAAATCATCCGGCAGGTCATGCCGCTGCAGGAGTGGACGCAAATGGCTTTTGCATTGAGGTCCAGCGCCATGCAGCAGACGGAGTGGGAAATCGCATCCATCGTGTTTTCCATATGAAAATCCATTCGGTGGAAATTCTTTTTGTAAGAAAGGTGCTTCTCCGTTTCTTCCGCAATGGCAGACATCGTCTGCAATGCCAGTACCGGGTGTTTGCCTGCCGCGGTTTCGCCGCTCAGCATAATGGCGCTGCTTCCGTCGTAAATCGCGTTGGCCACGTCCGAAATTTCCGCGCGCGTCGGGCGCTGGTTCTGAATCATGCTTTCCAGCATTTCCGTGGCGGTAATCACGCGTTTTCCCATCAAACGGCAGGTCGTAATGATTCTTTTTTGCAGGGAGGGTAATTCCACAAAGGGGATTTCTACGCCGAGATCTCCGCGGGCAATCATGATGCCGCTGCAAACGTCCGCAATTTCTTTCAGGTTGTCTACCCCGCTTTGGTTTTCGATTTTTGCTATCAGTTCAATATCTTCGCCGCCGTTTTGTTGCAAAAATTCCTTTACGGCAAGAATGTCCTCCTTGCGGGAGACAAACGAACAGGCAATATAATCCACCTCGTGCCGGATGCCGAACAAAAGGTCTTGTTTGTCCTGCTCCGAAAGGAAGGGGCGTTGAATCAACCGATGCGGAAAACTCATGCTTTTGCGGTCGGACAGGATTCCTCCGCACAGAACAACGCAAATCAGGTCCGTTGCGGTTTTATCGGTAACCCGAAGTTTGATCAGTCCATTGTTTACCAGAACCTCGTCTCCGATTTGCACGTCCTGAATAATTTCCGGTACGTTCACCGATACTTCCTGCTCGTTCCCGATGATTTCCCGCAAGGTAAAACGAAACTCGTTTCCCTCCTGCAAGGTGACGGAACCGTTTTCAAAGGTTTGAATGCGATATTCCGGTCCTTTTGTGTCCAGCATGACGGCAACGGGCAGGTCCAGTTCCGTCCGCAGACGTTCGATGCGTTGCATCGTCTCTGCGTGATCGGCATGCGACCCGTGCGAAAAGTTTAATCTGGCAACGTTCATTCCGTTTTGCATCAATTGTTTCAGCGTGTCTTCCTCGCGGCTGGCGGGGCCGATGGTGCAAATGATTTTCGTTCTTCTCATAAATTCTCCTAAACGTAAACGGTACGGAATTTGAAATCTGTTTTATTATACTACATCCTTTCGTACGGCGCAAGAGGAGTTTTGCTTCCTTTTGCATTCTCTTGCGCAAGAAACGGAAACTTTCCGTGAGGTGCGCGTCAAACCGGCAGTTCGTGCACAAAACAAGGCGCTTTTTTTGACGAAGGTGTTTACAAAACGGAAAATATACGATATGATACCACTACGGAACCAATGGAGGTATTGAATATGCAGGAAAAAAGAATAGCAGTTTTTATAGACGTGGATAATGCAGAACTCAATGCGGCGTCTTTTGACAAAGCGCTGGAATTGATCTCCGGCTTCGGCAGCGTGGTATACGGCAAGGTTTACGGCGCATCCGAGCGGAAACATAAAGAAATACTCAATCGCGTAGCGGAATACGGATTCGATCTGGCTCCCGTGATGCGGGTGAAAAAGCGCGGCAGCAAGCCGGCCGATCTGCGTATTTTTGTGGATGCAGTCGACGCGGTGTACAGTTTGCCTTCGGTGGATGCCATTGCGGTCCTTACCGGAAAGGGGGATCTCGTGCCGTTGTTCGCCAAGATGCGTGCGCTGGAAGTCAGCGTGCTGTCTCTTGCTTCCGAAGACGAAGCGGTCGCCCGGTTGATTGACGAAGTGCTGGAACTGGAGATTGCTCCGCAACCGGTAAAATACAATAATCCGCGTATCCGTCCGCAGCCTTTCGCGCCCGCAGCGGCCGAACCGGAAACGCAGGAGCCTGCCGCGGCGGAAGAGGAAAAGCCGACGGAACAACCACAACCGGCGGAAGAAACCCCGGTAGAAGAGCCCCGGGCGGAAGAAACCCCTGCTGCGGAAGCGGAGGCGCCGGCAGCGGAAGAAGCACAGCCCGTGCAGACCGTTCCGGAAGAATCCCCCCGTACAGGAATCGACGGAAACGAAATTACGCAGCAAATCGAAAAGGTGCGCGGGATGATGGACGGCGAAACGTCGGACGATACCGCAAAACTGTTGGATCAAATTCAAAAATTGATCGACGAAGATCTGTAATTTTTCGGGTGCGTTTTGCAAAAAACGCAAATCCCTCCGATCTGTTTTTCAAAGACAAAGCCTGCTTTTTTGCAGGCTTTTTTTTGCTTCGGGCCAAAAGAAAGTTGCAGGGAGTAGCCTATCGCGAAACCCTGCTGCATACAGTATCGATATGAAGAGAATCAAATTTTTGACCTCGAACGTTACGGGTCTCAGGGATCTCGCCGGGGAAAGTTATCGTGTCACCGGCGATTCTGCGGTGGAAGTGCAAGGGCACAGAGGCGTCGTGACTTTTTCCGCAGGGGAAGCGATATTGCAGTTTAAGGATTCCAAATTGTGCATCAGCGGCAAAGACGTGCAGTTTTTGTATCTATCCAAGGACTATGCTCAAATCATCGGGAAAGAACTCAGGGTGGTGAAACAATGAATCGTTTTTACGGGTACACTCGTTTTTGCGTGGAAGGTTTAAACCTGCATAAAATTCCGCAGTTGTTTGCCCGGGAGGGGATCCCGCTGTTTCGCCTGAAGCGAAGCAAAAACGGTCGGGTTTGTTTTTGCGTGCACGGAAGCAATCGCGGGAAGGCAGTTGCGTTATTAACGGCAAAGTGCTATAATATTGCGGAACAAGAGGACTACGGGGCAGTTCTGTTCTGCTTGCGGCATCGTTTTCTTGCCGTGTGCCTGTTGGCGGTGCTGCTTGTCGTCTGTTCTGCTTCCGGTTTTGTGTGGAAAACGGAAATCGAGGGACAGAACAGCGAAGAGGCGTTGGCCGTGCTGCGGCAAGGCGGCGTTTCGGTGGGTACGCGCAAATCCGTTATCCGGCTGGATGAAGTCGAAACTTTGCTTTGTACCAGGGTTCGGGGCGTGGCAGTCGCGCGTGCCGAGCTTCGCGGTTGCGTGCTGTATGTCCGGTTGTTCGCAGCGGAAACAAAGCCTCCCGAAACGGAGGATCACGTACGGAAGGACGTGCTTTCTCCCGCCGACGGTGTGGTAGAAAGTATTTATGCCTCCGCCGGTACGCTTTTGGTGCAGGCGGGGGACGAAGTCAAAAAGGGACAGATCCTCATTGCCGGCTATCATACGTTCCCGGACGGAACACAGCGGGACGAACGTGCCATGGGTGGAGTAACGCTGGCTGTTCGTGCCGAAGCAACGGTTTTGTTCGAACCTCAAAAAACCGTGGCGGAACGCACCGGAAAGGTATGGAAAGCAACGGGATTTCGACTTTTCGGGCATGAAGTACCTCCGATCGGAAAGAATCCTTTTAAAACCTATGAAACGGAAGAAACGGAGCATACTTTATGCACGCTTCCTTTGATTTTTCGGTTTTGCACCGTATACGAAACCAGCCTGAAGAGGGTAGAGTGTTCGTACGAAGAGGAGTTGCCTCACTTGCAGGAGCAGGCACTGGCCCTGGCAAAGCAAAAGGCGACGTTCGGAATCGAGCGGACGGAATACGAAACGTCCCGGGGAAATTCCGTAACGGCAATCGTGTGGGGAAAAGAGACTTTCGTTTTTGAAAGAGAGGAAAAGGAATGAAAGATAGAATTGCTGCAGAGGGAACGCAGTATTTGCAGGATATTTTCGGCAATTGCGATAAAAACATCCAAACGCTGTGCGACTTGTTGCAAGTAAAAGTGGTTACCGAACAGGGAGAGAGCTATTTTTCCGGAGACGATACGTCCGTACGTCTTGCACAGGCCGTGGTGCAGAAGTGCCTGAAACTGCTGCAAAAAGGCGGCACCGTGGATGAAATCCGCATGCGGTATGTTTGTGAATGTGCACTGGAAAATCGCCTGGACGAAATCGACGAAATGCTGGACGATTCCGTAGGGGTAACTTTCCGCGGAAAAGTAATCAAGTGTAAAACCGTCGGACAAAAAAAATATGTGGACGCCATTCGCAAAAATACGGTGGTGTTCGGCATCGGTCCCGCGGGGACGGGCAAAACGTACCTTTCCGTGGTTGCTGCCGTAAAGGCGCTGAAGTCCAAAGCGGTGGAAAAAATCATCCTGACGCGTCCGGCGGTAGAAGCCGGCGAAAAGTTAGGCTTCTTACCCGGGGATCTGCAAGAAAAAGTGAATCCGTATCTGCGCCCCTTGTACGACGCTTTGCAGGAAATGCTCGGCCTGGAAAATTACGGGAAACTATTGGAAAAGGGCGTCATCGAAATTGCTCCGTTGGCATACATGCGCGGCAGAACGTTGAATCATGCGTTTATCATTTTGGACGAGGCACAAAACACGACGTGCGAACAGATGAAAATGTTCCTGACGCGTTTGGGGGAAGGCAGCAAAATGATCGTAAACGGGGACCTTACGCAGATCGACCTGCCGGAAGGCAAGAAGAGCGGATTAAAGCACGCCGCATCTATTTTGAAAAACACTCCGGACATCGCCATTCAATATTTTACGGAGAAGGACGTCGTCCGGCATCCGTTAGTACAACGGATTGTAAAAGCGTATGAAAATTCGGAAAAGAAATCTTAGGAGGAGACGGTTGTTATGAACCGGAAAGAAGTAAAAAAAATATCGAAAAATCTCGTTCTGTTCGTAGCGTTTCTCTACGTTACGATGGGCGTAGCAATTTTCTTTCTGTATTGCTTTCGTCGCAATGTGGATCTGAAAACGACTTTGACCTTCTTCGGAAGCATGGCTTTGATGTTCGTCAGCTTTTCGTTGGTTCTGTATTCCGTTTCCGGAAAGGTCTGTCAGTCTCTGAAATTGTTGATGGTGGATGCCGTTTGCATTCTCATCTCGTTTTTGTTGGTGCAGTTGATTTCCCGCACGTTTTCGCTGTATCTTGCGCCGTTTGCTCTGTGCGCCCTGTTGGTGTCGCTCCTGGTGCATGCGCGTATCGGCTTTGTATCCAATCTGATGGTGGTGATTTGTCATGTCCTGGCGGAGATTACCTTCCGGGAAGCGGTCATCAGCAAAGAGATTCTGGTTTTCACCATTATTAACGGCGTGGTTGTCAGTATGATTGCCGCTTTTGCCGGCAGCAAACATTTGCGTCGTTTGCACTACGTAATTACGGCAATCGCACTGGGGGTTGTCACGCTTGCCAACGGGCTCGTGAACCGGTTTATGTTTCAAATCGAAACGTTGCCTTTAACCACCATGGCAACCAACGCATTTTTCAGCGGCCCGGTGGACGTCATGCTGTTTTTCCTGCTTTCTCCCGTGATGGAGCGCGTGTTCAATCTGGTGACGGATTTCCGCCTGGCGGAACTTTCCAACACCAATCAACCTTTGTTGCGGAAGTTGCTGGATACCGCCCCGGGAACGTTTAACCATAGCTTGATGGTTGCCAATTATGCCGAAGCCTGTGCTTCCGCCCTGAACGAAAATCCGTATCTGGCACGTGCGGCAGGGTACTACCACGATATCGGCAAAATGAAGAATCCTTCGTATTTTACCGAAAATCAGGTAGACGGGTATAATCCGCACAACGAAATCACGCCGGAGATTTCCGTATCTTTCATAAAAAAACATACCATCAACGGGTACGTCATGGCGCAGGAGCATCATCTTCCGCAGGAAATCTGCGATATCATCATCGAGCATCACGGAACAATGCCCGTGAAGTATTTCTATTTGAAGGCGCAAAAGTACGCGGAAGAAGAAATCAGTGCAACGGAGTATTCTTATTCCGGCCCGAAACCGCACACGAAGATGGCGGCAATCCTTATGATTTGCGATGCGTGCGAGGCGGCCCTGCGCACGCTGCAAAGAGACGAGAAAAGCAAGGCGGAAGCGCTCATCAAAAATATCATTCGCGAACGGCTGACCTATGGTCAGTTTGACGATTGCCCCATCACGATGGAGGAACTTTCCACGATCGGCAGCGTGATTTCTACCACGTACCTCGGGGTGGCGCACGAGAGAATTCGCTATCAAGATCAAAAGAAAATGGAGACAGAAGATGAAAATTAACTTTAACGGGGCACGCTTCACGGAAAGGTGCCTGATCCGTAAGGTATGCGCATATGCGCTGAAAAAACTGGGGCAGCCGGATAAAGTCGAGTTCGACGTTACCTATCTGGACGAGGAAAAAATGCTAGGATTAAACGCTTCTTCCCGCGGGGTGGATTGTGTGACGGACGTATTGAGTTTTCCTACGCTCGACGGGGGCAGAAAACCCCTGAAAATTGCCGAGCACAAGGAGGACGTCAACCCCGAAAACGGCAATTTGCTGTTGGGGGAATTGTACCTTTGCCGCGCCGTGGTAAAGAAACAAGCGGCAGAGTACGGGCATAGCATGCGCAGGGAAAGTGCCTTTCTGGTTCTGCACGGGTTGCTGCATCTTTTGGGGTATGACCATCTCCAGCCGGAGGACGAGCAGCAAATGACGGCTCTGCAACGAGAAATTCTGGACGAATTGAAGATCACGAGAGAGGGAAAATGACGGATTTGCAAAAGAGTGAGTTTCATTCCGGTTTTTTTGCGCTGCTCGGTCGGCCGAATGCCGGGAAATCAACCTTATTGAACGCTCTGGTCGGGCAAAAGATCAGCATCGTCAGCCCGAAACCGCAAACCACGCGGGATAAAATTCTGGGAATCCGCACGGAGGAAAACAGCCAGATGATTTTTGTGGATACTCCCGGGGTTTTGCGCCCGCAAAACGTTTTGGGCGAGTATATGGCAAAAAGCATCGAACGCGGGGCGGAGGACGTCAACTGCGTTATCGTTGTGGTGGATTCATCCAAAGGCGTGCGTGAAGCGGACGAAAAACTCATCCGAAAGTACGGGATGCGAATTCCCGTGGTGGTGGTGATGAACAAAACGGATCTTGTCCCCCCGGACCGGATGATGGAAGAACTTTCCAAACTGAACGGTATGACGGAGGTTGCGGAGGTATATTCCGTTTCGGCTCGCAAGGGAAAGAACGTGGAACTGCTGCGCGAGGGGCTGAAAAAGTACCTGACGGATGACGTGCCGTATTTCGAGGAGGACGATATCACCGATAAATCGCAGCGATATCTTGCGGCGGAAATCATCCGGGAAAAGGTGCTGTTGCTGGTCAACGACGAGATCCCGCACGGCGTCGGGGTGCAGATTAACAAAATGACGTACGACCCCTCAAAAAAGATGTGGGAAATCGACGCAAATATTTTTGTGGAGAAGGCGTCCCACAAGCCGATCCTCATCGGGAAGGGCGGAAGCAAACTGAAACAAATCGGCAGTTACGCACGCGACTCCATAGAGCGTTTGCTGCAAGCCAGAGTTTTTCTTACGCTTTGGGTAAAAGTGAAGGAAGATTGGCGCAACAGCGACTTTTTGCTGAAAGAAGTGGGTTACGACAAAAAAGAACTTTAATCGCAAAAATCGTAGGGTATGAAAGGGAAAAAACCGCCGCATACTATGGGTGTGAGGTGGAATTATGAAAAACAAAAAAGAAGCAGAAGTTGTGTGGAAAATGTTTTGCGAAACGGGTAACCCGGCGTATTATTCTCTGTACAAGCGTCTGCAATCCTCGGAAGAATGGACGGAATCGTATTAACCGCATTGGTCTTAAAAGCGGTGGACTACAACGAAAACGATAAACTTGTCAGCTTGCTCACGCCGGATCGGGGAACCATCCTGGCGGCGTTGCGCGGCGTAAAAAAGGCAACGGCAAAAATGAAGTTTGCCGCACAGCCTTTTTGTTTTGCGGAATTTGTGCTGAGCGAACGCAGCGGCAGATACGTCGTGACGAACTGCAGCGAAATCGAAAGTTTTTACGATTTGCGCACGGATCTGGCGAAGTATTATGCCGCGTCCGTCGTGGCAGAGGCGGCCGGCGTGCTATCGCAGGAAAACCAGGCAGATCTTCCGTTGTTCCTTAGTGTTGTTCAGGCTCTGAAATCGCTGAGGGACGGGCAAACCCCTGCATTGGTGCTTTGTCGGTTTTTGTTGTCTGCTTTGCAGAATGCAGGTTTTGGCCTGCAATTGCAGGTGTGTGCGGAGTGCGGGGCCAAAACAACGACACCGGGCATGGATTATACGCGCGGAGGCATTGTCTGTGCGCAATGCACCACTTCGGAGACGTTTTTTCCGTCACCTGCGGTGTGGAACGCTTTGCGTATGACGGATCAGACGCCGGCGGATCGTCTGCACACGCTGCGCTTTCAGCCGGCAGTGTTGCAAGGCTGCCTGCGGATTTTGCAAGGGGCCTTTTCCTATAACGTACAGCCGCTCAAAACGTTGCCCGAGGCCTTGCGCATGCTTGCGGAGAATCCATAGACCCTATGCAGGCTCGCGTAAGTTTTTAAGCTCTC
Source organism: uncultured Clostridia bacterium (assembly GCA_934203075.1). Taxonomy (GTDB): domain Bacteria; phylum Bacillota; class Clostridia; order Christensenellales; family CAG-314; genus CAKPYT01. Next base: position 69,783 of record CAKPYT010000046.1, read on the forward strand.
TTCAAAAAAAAGTTGTGTTTATTCTGCTCTTGACGTTTTGCGTCGTGCGGGGCTGTTTCCGTGCCGACCCGCGGGGGAAACATCCGATAGGGGCGGAACAACGTGTTTATCCTTCCGGGAAGAATTGCAGAAACAATAAAACAAAAAAGGCGGGATTGCCCCAAAACGAAACAACCATAAAGCGGAACGAAACAACGTTGTTCCGTTCTTTTTTTTGTTTTTGCGTCTGACCGGCGGTTCCGTCGTTTGGGCTTCTTTTCAACCGTTTGCGCACAGGCCTTTGCGGGC